>JABWCO010000113.1:11386-13392 GCA_013360185.1 Bdellovibrio sp. | reverse complement strand
GGTTATCAGTTTCTGGTGGAGGTTCCGAAATCGGAGCTTCCGCGACCTTGAATGGTACAGATGGAACGGCAACAGTTTTAGACACGGCTCCTTAGAACAAATCAACTTGTCTGAGGGACGTGTGCTGAATAGCATGGAGCATATGAAATATTTATTTGCAGCAATTTTAATTGGTGGCTCGTTTTTAACTTCTTGCACATGTTCACGCAGTGAAAAACCAGTCAGTGAAGAGGCTCTGGTGCAAAAGCGCAGCTATTATCTGGGCGTGAGCTTAGCACAATCTGTAGATCCCGCAGAAGGTTATGAAACAGACGAGGTCCTGCAAGGATTTAAGGATGGCCTTGAAGGTAAAAGCGGTATTCCCAGCAAAGAAGAATTGCAGGCATTTTATCTTGAAGAACAACAAAGACGTTATCAAAAATCTAACTTAGAACTTATTAAAAAAGAGACGGCTGCAAAAGCCTATTTGGACGAAATGGTGAAGAAAGAAAGCCTGATGGTTTCGGGCTCAGGAATCTTCTTTAAGGTTCTCAAACCGGGGCAGGGAAACTCTTTGGGTGCGTCAGATAAATTTGTCGCTAAAATCAAGGGCACCCTGCCGGATGGAACTGTCTTTGAAAATTCAGAAAACAATCCAAGCACATTGTCTTTGATGAATGTAGTTCCTGGTTTAAGAGCCATTTCTGGCTTGTTAAAAGAAGGCGCAAAATTAGATATCTATCTTTCACCTCAACAGGCTTTTGGCATCCAAGGCAAAGGGCCCGTACCAGCGATGTCAGCTGTTAAGTTTGAAGTTCAAGTGATGCAGATTATTCGCCAGCCTCAACAAAAGATTCGACTTTAGGAGCCTCTATGAATTGCTTGAATTTATTGTCTCTGGTGATCCTTACCTTCGTCTTTTTCGGCCAAGCAAAAGCGCAAAGCGAAATTCCGGCCAATCCTATGGCCACGCCAGCATCACAGGAAGTCTCTGCACCAAGCAACGAAATGCCATCTGCGACGCCCCCTTTGCCGGGCATGCCCACGGCATTGCCGCCTGAAAAGTCAGACACTTTGTCTGCAGAGCAACAGGCCATTCGAGATGCAATTAATATCAACTGGTATCAGCCGCAAGGATTTCCGGACACAGAGAAAAAAACCGTGCGAATTACTTTAGCCGGGCAGGCGAAGCAAGGCACGCGAATCTATTTAAAAAGTAACGAAATTAAAGTTCTTAAGTCAGCCACAGAAACAACGACAAAAAAATTAAATAAAGACGACGTTAAATTTTTACCGAGTTTAGCCGATCAACGTGGTATTTTTGCTTTTGAAATGACTTTGCCACCAGGGAATTATCAAATCGGAGTATCTGCCGTAGACCCTGAAGCGCAGTCCATGAATGCGGCAAAAGTTTATATTCTTTTTCTTAACGTCTCTTACAAAAAAGTGGACTTTGGTTTTGTCGAAGACGGTGGAGAACCACCTTACGTGCCGGCATCAGATTATTATTCTTTTGGTTTGGGTTTCAACTATGCTGTTTTTAATAAAGAAGTTCCCTCGATACCTTCAGAGATTCGCTTTAGTTCCTTTAAGTTTCCGTCCCTGCGCCTAGGTTATGCTAAGACGTGGAATCCACAATGGCGTATTCATGCGTCGTTGCTTGCGGCTCCCGGTGAGACTACCGCCGGAACACGCATCCCTGTCGAAAAAGGTACTTATCTTTGGACGATTTTAAGTGCCGATGGAATTTATAGCAGGGATTCCTGGAAGTTTGATTGGGGTTCTTACAAAGCTCGGTACGCTATACGCGGTGGAATGCAAGTCCACAGTGTTCCCTTTATACAGTCCGTTTCCGCCACGGACAATACTCAAGAGGTATCAAACATAAATTATATGGCACCCGCAGTGGGCGGTCAGGTCGACTTGATGACCGATTATGGGCTGACTTATGAAGTATACATGCGACTGGGAATTCCTTTTATCGCTCAATCAAGTTTAGCTATGCAAGACAGCTTGCTTTTTGACGG
>JABWCO010000113.1:0-11378 GCA_013360185.1 Bdellovibrio sp. | reverse complement strand
ATGGGCGCTCGATATCGCAATAAAGCCAGCAAGTGGAGTTATGGCGTGTATTGGTACGGGCAGTGGTTGAAATATAAATTCAAAGAAACGGATAAATTCATCAGCGCCGAGGTCGATGGGACTTCGGACATTTTGAATTCAAATATAGAATTCAGGATGCATTATCATTACTAAATTTAGAATGAATATTGAAGAGTGATCGCGGTCTGAAACTCGCGCAACTTGATGTCGCTGGAATCTGCTTGGCCTAAATGGTTTACTATTCCCAACTGGCGATCGCGATTTTTATATTCTAAGCTTAAACCCACACGCAGATTTTTCGAGAATTCATACTGCGGCGTTATACGCAGAAGCCAACCGTTTTCCGTGTATTCTGAAAAGCTTTCGGGCTTTAGCGGCGACAAGGTCAATATCAACTTAATATCCAAATACCAAGGAGCGGTGAGAACCGTGTTGTATTGGGCCGATCCATAGAGCCCGGTTCTTGAATAGTTCGTTAAGCGTGATTCGCTCGGAGCACCGTTGATATAGGTGGCTTCATCAAGGTTTAATCCTAATCCCCAGCGTAAAAAATAGTTCGCACTTTTCAGGGCTTGGGGCTGCCAAGTTAAGCCGGCGGCAAAGGAACTGTTGGGAATATTATTGTTCTTTGTCGATCCACTGACAATCTTTTGCCCCCAAGAAAACTCAGCCCCTAGGGATTCAGACAGGCTTGCGCCGAGGGAAATTAAAAGAGTAAGAGGATTCGTGAGTGTACGTGTTTCAGAGTAAGTTCGATCTTCCTGTTGTTGGGACAAAGTGGTCGTGCCCGCAGAAATTTGCAACCAGCTTAAAGAAGAAAACGAGGCTTCGGCATCGGCGGGGCGGTCGCTCCTTGCAAGCACCGGAAGTGGCGCCTCTGGAGTAGCGCTGCCGGGCAAAAGAAAGGGAGAATCTGGCAAGGGTTCAGAGCGAGCAACCTGTGGTTTGGAAATCTGCAAGGAAGTCTTCTGTGGCGGATTAGATTGATTTGCCGAAAAGGTTTTTGCCAGGCTCGGTGGTGTGATCGAGGGCTCTGAGGCAGGCTCTAGCGAAACTTCTTCTTTAGGCGTGGGTACACTTTCTTCTGCACTTGTGGACTCGGGGGGCACTAGAGGCAAAGAAAGCGTGTCTTTGTCAGCCGAGTATTGACGAACCAAGGTCGCAGCGGCGGCTGCACCAATAAGAAAAACAAGGATCACGAAGGATTTATTTTTAATATTCACTCTGTTAAAAGTGTAAACTTGAGTCTTTTACACCTACAAGAAGATTTCTCTTAATACGATACATTTATGCACAACTGAAGGGAACTGAGAGAGATAAAGGGAGTTTACAGGTAAACTCCCGGGTTATGATTAGTGTTTTCGCATATCCGCTATCTTTTTAAAAGCGGGACGCTCGGAACAAGACTTGAACCACTTTTGAACATTTGCATAAGGGCTAAGATCGTACTTCAGACCGATTAAAATATTCACAACCGAGGCCACATTGATGTCAGCCACGGAAAAGCGCTCACTGACAAGATAGGTCTTGCCGTGCAAGGCACCGTCTAAAACATTTAAAAGATGAGGTAAAGATTTTTTGGCGTTGTCGATCACTTGGTGATTGCGTTTATCTTCGGGAACAAAAAACTCTTGAATCAACCAAGATACGGCAGGAGTTTGAAATTCAACTAAAGCCCAGAAGCTCCATTGCAGAACCAATCCTTCTTCTTGATCGTTTTGCGCGGCCAAGGGACTTTTGTGTTTCTTGACTAAATAATTAGTGATTGCCATGGATTCCCAAAGTACGAAATCGCCATCCACCAGAACCGGCACTTTGCCATTGGGATTTAAGCGCAGAAAGCTTTCGCTTTTGTGTTCTTTGGCGCGCATATCAATGGGCATGACTTCATAAGGTAAACCCAGTTCTTCGAGGGCCCAAAAACAACGACCGGCGCTGGATAATGGGGAGCCATAAATTTTGATCATATAAAAACCTTTCTTACTAGGAGCTTGCGCTTGAGTAAAATTTTAAAGAGTACTTCCAAAATTTGTTAGATAAATAAAGCAGAATCACCGCTAAAATCACCGCCCACGCAAACAGGGCAAGATGCGGTGGTTCTAAAATTGCCCGGGCGGGCACGCTCGCGATGACTCCCACGGGCAGGGCTGTTAACAAGACCCATTTAAACCACGGCACATAAATGGAATCAGGGCGCATGCCCAAACGATAAATCTGATACCACACGAATTGCAAATTTTCTGAGCGAGTAAAGATCACCGCGGTGGTCGCAATCATGAAGCGCATCGTGTACAAGGCGACAAGTCCACAAGGGATTAAGACTATAAGCCAAAACAGGCGCAGCCATTGAAAATCCGGCAACTGCAAAAGACTGTAGGTAAACCAGCTTAAACCCAATAGCAAATTGCCGATCATCGCGGTCGAAGCCTTTTGCAGGCTGAGCATGAATTGTGAGTTAACGGGTTTGGCCAGAAGCAGATCCAAATCGCCTTTGCGAACTTTTTCAGAAAATTGATCCAGATTTTCTGAAAGAATAATCATGTAAAGCGCATCAACAATGAACACCACGCCTAAGAACACGCGCATTTGTGCAAGATTCCAATCACCAATTTTTGGCGTGTGACGGAATAAAACTTCAAAGGTCGCAATCTGGGCAGAGTACCAGATGACATCGGTCACGAAGCGAGTCATAAAATTGACTCGGTATTCAAGGTCCGCAATGAAGCTGGTGCGAAACAAAGCTAAATACAAAGAAAGATATTTCTTGAGTGTCGTCATCTAAGCTCCCGTCCCGGCATAGACCTTAAGGCCCTTGCGCCAAATGACTGCACCAATTGAATTGACGATGACGATAGCTATCGTAATAGATATGAACGACTGCCAAACCGAAGACACCTCTAAGCGGCCCGTGATATAGCCGACCGGCACATAAACACCAGCACTAAAAGGCAGCGCAATCAAAGTGGATCGAAGGGGTTCTGGGATTAAATCCAAAGGGAAAAGCTCCCCGGTAAAAAACCATAAGGCCAAATTTTTTGCACCAGTAAAAGAATGCACTTTATTCAAGTAAAACGCTGACGAGGCCACCACGAAGCTGATCGAATGAACCAGAATCAAATAATAAAATTCGAGAGCAAAAGCCAAGGGCAAGCGTTTAAAGTGTGTGGGCAGATCAAAAATCAAGATAACGATCACTGGCACCAGCATGGAAACAAGGGTGGTGATAAGTTTATAGCCCATTAGTTGCGAAAAATAATATTCGTAATAGCTCATGGGGCGGGTTAACAAGCTGTTGATTGAGCCAGTGTCAATTTCTTGGATCATACGGGATTCATACATCCAGCTGGTGCAGATCCGCGCAAAGAAGGCGCCCCACAAAGCGTAAGACAAATAGTACTCCCGCCCAAAGCCTGCAATTTCCGTTGTGGCGGCACCTGCAAAGACGGCAAACCACAAAAGCATTTCAATGCCTGTGGTGATGGTGGGTTGCAAAACCGCATCGACAAAATAATTTAAACGGTATTCAAGATTGGAAACGATCGCAAGCTTAGCGAACGCGAGATTCCGTCTCAAGAAAACGACGAATGACGTCTTCAAAATCCACCTCTTCACTTTCAGCTAATTCAGTATTCGCTTTGGCCACAAAGTCTGGAACAGTTCCCTGATAGACAATACTTCCTTTGCTGATCAGAAGTAATTTGTGAGCAAGCTTGGCGATATCATCCATATAGTGACTGGTTAAAATCACCGTAGGACCTTTTTCTTTTACGTATTGTTCTAAGAACTCTCGGATGGTTTGTTGGGCGACGATATCTAAACCAATTGTTGGTTCATCTAAAAACAAAACTCGAGGTTCGTGCAGCAGGGCGCCGATGATTTCCATTTTCATGCGCTCGCCTAAACTTAAGCGGCGCAATTGTGTGTGCAGCACGTGCGTGCACTGAAGCATGCTGGCTAGATATTCCACGCGCTTGCGTGCGGCGGAAGGATCCAAATCATAAATGCGAGCAAGCAGTGCATAGGAATCCATCGGTGAAATATCCCACCACAATTGATTCTTTTGCCCCAGCAGAATGCTGATCTGGCGCAAAAATTCATTTTTGCGCTCCCACGGTCTGTAACCCAAGACCAAAGCGTCACCGGAGGTAGGGGTGACGAGGCCCGAAAGCATTTTTAGCAAAGTCGTTTTGCCAGCACCATTGGCGCCAACTAAGCCGATGATTTGCCCGGATTCAATTTGCAGTGTGGTTTTATTAAGTGCGGTCTTTGAATCGTATTTTCGATTCACAAAACCGCGCAGTGAATTCAGAAACCCTTCGGGTTTTTGATAGGTCTTATAAACGCGCGTAAGATCTTTAGTTTCAATTACTATCGCCATAGGTGGCGACTATAGACTAATTTTTTAAAAAAGAGAACTCAGCGTATTTTTCTTCGTCGGTAAAATATGTTTGTGCGTCAGGGGAAACAAAGCTGCTCTCAGTGATGCGCCCTTCTTTGCAGTCTTTCAGGGATTCTCGTGTGCCGTCAAAGGCACAATTGCCCACATACCAAGCTTTTTCTGAATAAGTGATCTTATAACCAACGATCGCGTCGTTTTTATAGAAAGCCTCAACCGCATCCAGGCGTGTCCGTCCCGCCGCTTGATAGTCACCTTCTAAAATTGTGTCGCCCCAGATTTGGGCCTGGGCGAAGGCGGCACGCTTAAGTTCGTTCCGGATGTCTAAAGGCATTTGATTGAAACGAGTTTTTTGATTGTAAACGATTTTGCGAGAATAAGGGGCTTGGCATTCTGAGGCGGCTTTGCAGGCGTGTTCAAAACGTGCGGCCTCTTCGTAAAACTTATCGCCATCTTGGCCCATGCGATCAGCCCACGCAAAAGATGAAGTCATTAAACTTGCTACAAGGAACCACTTAATTTTGTGCAACATAAGGCCTCCACTTTCACCACTGAATATGCGCCGTTCTGGTGTAAACTTTTAATACATATATTAGAAGTTAATATGTAAAATATGCATAATAAATTAAAGAGTTTTTGCTAATATGCAGAACTCTAAATTTTGCACCTTCGGCAGACCAAATCGGGCGTCACCGTAGGGGAACGGCTTTTTTTCACCGGTCTTGCGAAAGCCGTGTTTTTCGTACCAGGCGATAAGCTCTGTGCGCGCCGTAATCACGGTCATATAGATGCTATTGCAATCCCAGAACTCGGCCAAGGCCTCAGCTTCGGTGATCAGCATTTTGCCGATTCCTTTGCTTTGCAACTGTGGACTGACAGTCAACATGCCCAAATAACATTTGTCGCCGTGCTTTTCTAAATGCACGCAGCCCAGCAGTTCGCCGTCGTCATCATTTTCTGCGACCAGGATCACCGAATTTTCTTCATTTAAAGCGGCTAGAATGCCTTCTGCATCGACCCGTTGGCCACCCAATAAGTCAGCCTCCGTCGTCCAGCCTTCTTTTGAGGAGTCGCCGCGATAGGCCGAATTCACCAGCTCCACAAGGCTTTCGACATGACTTTCATCGGCTTGAGTGAATTCGATATGCATAGATCCTCCAGGGATGTCCGAGAGGTCTTTTACGCTTTTTTGCAATAGATGAAAAGTTCTTTTCCCTGGCGATGAGGCAAAGATTTCTGCCAACGTCCCCAGAAGATCGGTTGATAGTGGGATTTAAGACGCTGACGCAGTTCCCATTCAGAGCCGCCGTAAGGAGGCCCCTGACGTTTTTCGAAAGCAAAGAAAACACCCATCAAATGGCCGCCACTGACTAGGCACCTGTTCCAGATTTTCACCAGCTCTTGGCGTTTTGCCGGATTGATGGCGCAATAGCAGGTGTGTTCAAAAACCACGTCAAACGAGTCTTCAAATTCACGGGGGAGTTTAAAAAGATCGGCTTGAACGAATTTAATATTTTCTAGATGTCCGTATTTGGCTTGGGCTTTTTCTAAAGCGATCGCAGAAATATCCACGGCCGTGACAACGTGCCCGGCTTGCGCGAAATAAGCAGCGTCATGACCTCCACCGCAACCTAAAACCAGAACGCGAGAACGGGAAATTTTCAGGCGTGGCATCATGTCCTTTAAGGCCTCTGCCGGTTCGCCTAAGTTCCAGCCCGGATTTTCTTCAGTTTTATAGATCTCGCTCCAGTAGGCTTCTTTTTCGACAGCTTTTTCCGAGGGCCAATAGGTCGGAATTTCATAGGTTTTGCCTTGAAACTCGATGGACTCATCGTCAAAGCCATCCAGAAGATTGAAAAAACTTGCTTGCGCTTTGCGGGACATTACAAAGGGAATTTTATTGGCAGCGTAACCGTGAAAACGATCCCACTCATCCAGCGACAGGGATTCTAATTTGAACGCGTAGTGGACGCCATAGGGCAGTAGGATTTCCCAGGAGGTTTCATTTTTTGAAACTTGCAGGGCGATGTAAGGTTCGTCAAAGGCTTCAACGATAACGGGCGTTTCGCCAATCGAAGACAGCAGGGTGCCGCCTTCGTGCAGTTGCATGTTTTGCAGAATTTCTTGGCCTACCAGAGGGTCTTGGACGCGCACTTCGCGGCTTAGTCCATAGCCTTCTTCATCGATTTGAATAAACTGCGTAGGAATCGGCATTATTCTTGAGGAGCCGCAGTCGCTGCAGGTGTCGCCGTTGCCTCCGGAGTGGCCTCTGTCGGTTCAGTCGCTTCGCCGGGAGTAATCGTTGAACCCTCTGTGAAGACTACGATATCATTCGTTGTCTTTACAGATTGCAAAGTCCATTTGTCGACGCCTGCATCTTCAGACGGTTCGCGATAAAGATACGCTTCGCCTTCGATGACTTGTTCCAGCTCTTCGCCGGATTCGGAAATTTCAACGAACCGGTAAGCGAAAGCAGCGCGAACTTTGTTTTCGCCAATGCTTTCTGTCCATAAACGAGTGATCACTAAATCTTTCGAGTTCGGTTTTTTAGCTGCGAGAGTGTTCTTGATAAGTTCAGCAAGTTTAGACTGGATGCCGGAGTGCGTCTCGAAACCCACGGCCTGTGTGCTGTGAATGACATTCCAAGTCCAGGCAAGAGCTACGATAAAAACGATGAGGCTGACAATTTTCTTCATTTCTGGTGTCCTCTCTAAGGCGTACTAGTACCCTTTTCAATCCGAGCATGATATTTCATTTTTTCCAACTCGTGCAAGAGAGGATATCTCATGAATCAACAATGGCTGACAATCTTAATGTCTAAGGGAATTGAGCTTGAGCAAAATTTGCGTCAGCAGTTTCAGACGGCCAAAGAAGGTCTAAAAACTCAGCTTGAAGAACGTGGCATTCGCTTAAGTGCCGCGGATTTAGCGGCGGTGCTGGAAGATGTTTCCCCGAAGGTCTCGCATGCCGCCCTGAGTTATGCGCTTGATATCGTTCGTCCCTTTTCAGCCGGTATGGGCCTAAGAATTTCTCGTCTTTCCGACACGCAAGTCGAAATGATTATCCCTGCGCGCACTCGCAACATGAACGAAGCGCACACCTTGCATGAGGGGGCATTAACGACGGCGGGCATAGAGGCGGCAAAGCTTCTGTGGATGCGCCACGCACCCATGGGAAATTTTGAAATTTTAGTGACACACATTGAGTCTGAGTTCTTTAAATCCCAGAACGAAGAATGCCGATTGCGTATGGAGTTGGCAGAAACTTCGCGAGAAGTCGTGTTGTCCCAGTTGCGCGATCAGCGCGAAGCCAAGAGCGATGCCGAAATCAAAGTTTTCGATGCTAACGAGCAGGCCGTGGCAGAGCTCAGATTGCAATTAAGTTTTAAACATACTCCAGCTTTAAGTTAATTTTTAACGAAGGTTTTATGGAAATTTTAGAAAGTCATTTAGATCCAAATTCCAGCGAGTTCAAAGCCAACAAAGAAGCTTTGTTAGGTATCGTCAATGAATGGCGCGAGCGTGTGAATCTTGCCAAACAAGGCGGCGGTGCTGATGCCACAAAAAAACACAAGGCTCGTGGTAAATTAACTGCGCGAGAAAGAATCGAAGCCCTGGTCGATGGCGGGACAGCCTTTTTAGAATTTTCAACTTTAGCAGCCTGGGACATGTACGAAGGCCAAGCTCCTGGTGCGGGTGTCGTGACTGGAATCGGCGTGGTGCACGGAACGGAAGTTGTTATCGTCGCCAACGATGCAACCGTTAAAGGCGGTACTTACTTCCCCATGACGGTGAAAAAACATTTGCGCGCGCAAGAGATCGCTTTTGAAAACGGCTTGCCATGTATTTATCTTGTGGATTCTGGCGGCGCTTTTTTGCCTATGCAAGCTGACGTCTTCCCCGATCGCGATCACTTTGGACGTATTTTCTATAATCAAGCGCGTATGTCGGCGGCGAATATTCCGCAGATCGCTGTCGTCATGGGATCGTGTACAGCTGGCGGAGCTTATGTTCCGGCAATGAGTGACGAAACTGTGATCGTGAAAGAAAACGGGACTATTTTTCTGGGGGGCCCCCCTTTAGTGAAAGCCGCAACAGGCGAGGTCGTAGACGCCCAAGAGTTAGGTGGCGCCCAAGTGCACTGTGAAAGCAGCGGTGTGACGGATCACTTTGCCGAAGACGACGAACACGCGATTGAAATCACGCGTTCGATTGTGGCGCACTTAAATCATAAAAAAGCGGTGCAATTAAAAATGCTGCCAGTTGAGGAACCCGCTTTTGATCCAAAAGAAATTTACGGCGTGATTCCCAAAGACGGCCGAGTGCCGTTTGATGTGCGTGAAGTGATTGCACGCCTTGTGGATGGATCGCGCTTTCATGAATTTAAACCTTTATTCGGTAAAACTTTAGTGACAGGCTTTGCCCACATCTGGGGTATGCCAGTGGGAATTATCGCTAACAACGGGGTGTTGTTCAGTGAAAGTGCGCAAAAAGCTGCGCATTTTATCGAATTGTGTGAACAGCGCGAAGTGCCTTTGATCTTTTTGCAAAACATCACTGGTTTCATGGTTGGAAAAAAATATGAAACTGAAGGCATCGCAAAACACGGTGCGAAGATGGTGATGGCAGTTTCTAATGCCCATGTGCCTAAGTTCACAGTGGTGATTGGTGGCTCTTACGGAGCTGGCAATTATGGCATGTGCGGTCGGGCTTATCAGCCACGCCAAATGTGGATGTGGCCGAATGCTAAAATCAGCGTGATGGGCGGGGAGCAAGCTGCCAACGTTTTGCTGACAGTTAAAATGGATCAGATGGCAGCGAAAAAACAAACGATGTCCCCTGAAGAACAAGCGGAATTCAAACGACCAACTTTAGAAAAATACGATCAAGAAAGTTCTGCTTATTATTCAACGGCGCGACTGTGGGACGATGGAATCATTGATCCTGCGGACACTCGTCGTGTCTTGGCGTTAGGAATTTCAGCCAGCCTTAACAAATCTTGGGGTGAAAAATCTCAAGGTGTCTTTAGGATGTAATATGTCTTTAGTTGTGGTTACGGAAATGGAACATGTGGCGTACGTGAAATTGCATCGTCCTGAGGTGCGTAATGCCTTTAATCCCGAGATGATTGCTGAAATCACCAAAGTCTTTCGTGATCTCGACACGCGCGCAGATTTGCGCGCCATCGTCTTGCAAGGGGAAGGCAAAGCTTTCTGTGCCGGTGCTGATTTAAATTGGATGCGCGAAATGGTGAATTTTTCTTTTGCGCAAAACAAAGAAGACTCTGCCAAATTATTTGCGATGTTTGAAGCCATTGCGGAATGCACACTTCCCGTGATTGGACACATCCATGGTGCCGCCTTTGGCGGGGCATTGGGTTTGGTCGCGGTATGTGATGAAGTCATTGCTGAAGAAGGCACGCAGTTTTGTTTTAGTGAAGTGAAGCTGGGTATCGCGCCGGCAGTGATTAGTGCTTTCGTAAATCGCAAAGCTCTTGCTGGCAAAGTTCGTCCGTTGATGCTGTCAGGCGTGGTCTTTAATTCCCATGTGGCGCAGCAGGCAGGGCTTGTTAATGAAATCGTGCCGGCAGGTGAAGGTCACTCGGCTGTGCAAAGAGTTTTGCACAGCTATTTGCAATGTGGACCCACAGCTGTTCGCGCGACAAAAAAACTTTTAAATAAAATTCC
Source organism: Bdellovibrio sp. (assembly GCA_013360185.1). Lineage (GTDB taxonomy): Bacteria > Bdellovibrionota > Bdellovibrionia > Bdellovibrionales > Bdellovibrionaceae > Bdellovibrio. The sequence continues at coordinate 1,275 of JABWCO010000113.1, read as the reverse complement.
TTCTATGAATTGGTCACAACAACAAGAGTCTACGACGACCTTGATTGCAGAACTTCGTGCCAGCACAGAAGGTCAAGAGGGACTTAAGTCCTTCTTAGAAAAACGTGAACCAAGTTGGAGATCTCACTAATGGGTAAATTTTCACGTATCGCTATTGCCAATCGTGGTGAAGTGGCCGTTCGCATTATCAAAGCCTGCGAAGAAATGGGCATTGAAACAGTTCTTTTGCATTCTGAAGCTGACATCGGGACACGTGCCTATCGTATGGCGACAAAAACCATGTGCATCGGTCCAGCGCCCACGGCAGAAAGTTATTTAAACATTCAAGCAAATGTTAATGGTGCTTTAGCTGGCGGGGCTCAGGCTGTGCATCCAGGTTTTGGCTTCTTATCTGAAAATGCTGATTTTGCCGAAGCTGTTGAAAAAGCGGGATTAACTTTTATTGGTCCTTCTGCAAGTTCTATTCGAGCCTTGGGCGATAAAGTTCATTGTAAAGAGTTGGCCAAGCAAGCGGGCTTGCCTTTGGTGCCAGGTTATCAGGGTGAAAACCAAGATGTGGCGCACTTAATTACGCAAGCTGAAAAAATTGGCTATCCAGTGATTGTAAAAGCCGCTGCGGGTGGTGGTGGACGAGGCATGAAGCTTTTAAAGTCTTCCGCTGAAGCTGCCGAGTTGATTGAGTCTGCGCAACGCGAAGCTCAGTCAGCCTTTGGTTCGCCGAAAGTTTTCTTAGAAAAATATCTAGACCGTGCGAAACACATCGAATTTCAAATTTTTGGGGACAGTACAGGTTACGTCACTCATTTTTTTGATCGCGAATGCTCTGTGCAACGTCGTCACCAAAAAATTATCGAAGAGGCGACCTCGCCTTCACTGAGCGAAGAGCTGCGTCGTAAAATGGGCGAAGCTGCTTGTGCCATTGCGACGTTGGGTAAATACAAAGGCGCGGGCACTGTCGAGTTTCTTTTGCAAGACGGGGAATTCTATCTTTTAGAAGTAAATACGCGCTTGCAAGTCGAGCATCCCGTCACCGAAGAAGTCATGGGTGTGGACTTAGTAAAGATGCAAATTCTGACAGCCCAAGGCGACTTTGTTCATGATTCGAAACAGATCCGTGTTCCAAAGGGACATTCGATTGAATGTCGTATCTATGCTGAAAATCCTTATTTGGGAGGCGTGCCTTCAACCGGTTTGTTAGGCCAAGTGCTATGGCCGGAAGGTCCCCGCCGCCGTTACGAATATGGTTTTGAAGCTGGGGATACAATCACACCTTTT
>JABWCO010000112.1 GCA_013360185.1 Bdellovibrio sp. | reverse complement strand
GGAAGTCCAAGTTAGGATAGATTTTCTTTTTGTCGACCATGACTTTTTCTAAAGCCGTGTACATTTGCATCCACTTTTGTTCGCCAGTCACGTCAGCCATCACTTGCGCATATTTTTTCATCGTCGGAACACGAGAATCGCCAGAACGGTAAACGCGGTGACCGAAGCCCATGACTTTTTTCTTTTGCGCCAAAGCATCCAACATCCACTGTTCTGCTTTTGCAGGATCCGCGATCTCTTTCATCATGTGCATAACCATTTCGTTCGCACCACCGTGTAAAGGACCTTTTAAGGCACCGATACCCGCTACAGTTGCAGAGTAGATATCAGATTGAGTGGAAGTCACAACCCGTGAGGTGAAGGTCGAGGCATTGAAGCTGTGTTCAGCGTAAAGGATCAAAGAGACGTCAAAAGCCTTTACAACTTCTTTTTGGGGAATCTTACCGAAACACATGTGGAAGAAGTTTTCAGAAATAGAAAGATCCGCTTTCGGAGGAATAAAATCCAATCCTTTTTTAAAGCGGTAATCAGCAGCCACCATAGTTGGGATTTTTGCTAACAATTGGATGGCTTTATCCATGTTTGTGGCCGGAGTTGCATCCCAGATGCGAGTGTCTTCCGCACCTAAGAAGGAAACACCTGTGCGGATAGAATCCATAGGATGACATTTTTGTGGCAGAGCTTTAATGACGTTCAACAACGTTGTTGAGATTTCACGATAGCCGCGTTCTTTTTTCGTGAAGTCCGCAAGTTGAGCAGCATTTGGCAATTCGCCATTGTACATTAAGTACGCGACTTCTTCGAAAGAGCAGTTTTCAGCCAAGTCTTGAACCGGGTACCCACGATAGATCAAAGAATTTGTGTGTGGATTTACCTTAGATACAGAAGATGTATCCATCACGACGCCATCAAGACCTTTTTTAACGTTCATTTTCTCTGGTTCTGGGACGTAATCTGGATTGATATATTCAGCCATTTTTCCTCCATTGGGGGGCGTCGAACCTCTTTCGGATGCGGCGCATATTTTTTTAGTAAAGTAATGGTTCAAGCTAGCGTGGGGACTAGGCCTGGTCAATAGGCGGGGAGGGGATTGGGGATGGTTTACTGGGTGCGGCGAAGGGATTAGGCAGATTAAATAGACCTTCTGGTCGAGGAAAATACTTCACCTTGTGTTTAGGAATGCCGATAAGCCGTTGGGTCATTGCAGAGGCTAAGGTTTATCATTGTATGTTTTTGAGAATAAAAAATCGTCAAGGTTTAACACTAATAGAATCCGTTGTCGCCATGGCCCTTTTGGGGATCGTTGTTTCTAGTGCTATTTCTTTGACGTCCTTTTATGTTTCTAACGTAAGTAAGAAAAGTCGTTTACTAGCGACTGCGACAGCTATTGAAACCGCCATTTTGGATCATTCCCAAGATTTAGAAAGAATTCGGCCATTGGCGCCAAACTTGATGCGGGGACAGCGGCCTGCAGAGTTTTCTGTGAATAGCAAAGACGGTTTTTTGTTAGCGAGCTTAGGAGCTCCAGTACATTTGACCGAAGAAGGTAAATCTTGTTTCGGCACTGCAAATTGTCCTATCGAAACAAGTATTGATATTAAATGTTTTCCGTCCACGGCCTACCCAGATTGTCGCTTGGCGTATTCGATTTTTGTGCGCGGGTCAGAGCAGGGGAAAATTCAGTTGCAGCGGATTGGAACTGCAAAGTTGCCTTTCACTGACCAGGACTATACCGTATTATTACCCTACGACATATTTTCACAGAGTTTAGAGAATGACTGTTCGGATCAAGCCAACAGTTATGTCATGACCGGATTTAATAATAATACTGGGCAAGTTTACTGTGCGAGCACTCCCACCTTGGGTTGTCCGACAAATCAAATTCCGGTCGGAATTATTTTTGTCCCCTCTGCTTTAGGCGGGGGTCGTTTCGAAATGAAGTGCGTGGATACTCGCCGTGCTTTGTGCCCGACGAACTATGTGCTAAGTCGTTTTTCGCCGCAAACTCTAGACAGTCGAGTGGCGGCACAAACTCCACAGTGTGTGTTCGTGGGTAAAAGCAAAGAAGTGGCGCCGGGATCTATTACAGCATCGCCTCCTTTGGCACCCACCCGGGTTTGTCAGGAAAACTATAGGGCGACAATGCCTTTGTGCAGTGTTGTCTGGCAGGATACGCCGGTGACGTGCGGGAAATGCCAGTGCAATTGCCAGACAACGTGTGCGAATGCGGATCCGTCTTCGTGTACAACGTCGTGTGATACTTGTGGCGGCGAAGGAACTTTACTTCCGAATCATGGCGAGTGTTCCCCAGCTGTTTCAGAGGACACTATTGCGGCGTCTGTTTCTTCAGCGGAACAACCGAGTTGCCGTTGCGGAGGTAAGCCATCCGCCGTGGCAACAAGTATTACCGTGTATGGAATTTCCTGTGAGTTGACCGTGCCCGAAGTGCTTCCGGGAGTTGTCCAGTGATAAACTCTGTGCGCGGCTCCTTTAGTTTAGTTGGCTCCATTGTCGCTTTATGTGTCTCGACTCTAGTAATGTTGGGAACAACGGTAGTCATTTTTCATGTTTCCCAAGACAAAGCCAAAGTAAATCTCCAAGGGCAGTTGGATTTTCTTCACCTTGAAGGCTTGCAAATCTTAAGCAATGGAAATCACCTTAAGAATCTTTTTTTGAATCAAGTTCCGCAGATACAACTTTGTTTTCAACGTAAAGGCACGGCTTGCAACACTTTCAATAATCGAAAGGTTTCGCCTGTCGACGACAGCGGCAAGATTAAGTTGAATGCCTTTTATGGTTCAAATGGCTCCTGTGCCGCGATGGACCCGGTTATTTGTCCGTTTCAACGGATTGCCGAAGTAACGTTTCATTGCAGTTCTGCAGAAACCTGTGAAAGTATTGAGGTTGCCTTGCAGACTAATTATCTAGGAACGCAAATCTTGCGTTCGCAACGCACCACTAAAAAGCTTGCGGCTCGGGCCTTGGAGCAAAGGCATAATTTAAGCTTTGCCTGTGTTGGCGGGGGGCGTTTTGTTTCGGGAATTGACTATGAAAAACTGACGGCTAAATGCGAAGGAATGCCCCCAGAAAGATTGCATTGCATCAGTGAGTTGCCTTTGCAAGGTTTTGGCAATCAGGTAAGTTCAGAGTGTCATTCATCTCCTATTCAAGCAAGTTGCGCAGGCCGCGGTTTATCCGAAACCGGTCTTATCGGAGGCACTCATGTTTGTGCTCCCTAAGTTTAAGTCAAAGCAAAAAGGTTCGGCATTGATTGGTGTGATGATCGCCGCGGGCATGATCGCGATCTTGGGAATTGCCGTACAAGAAATTGCGAAGGCTAATTTAAAGACGGTCAAAATATCGCGTATTCGTGCGTTTATCTCGACGGCAGAGTTACAGTTACGCTCGCAGTTGTCTCATCCAGCAAGTTTTGACGGTTGTACAGGTTTTGTCGGGGCCAGCAGTTGTCATATTCGCACAAATATTCTTTCAAAGTATCGCATGTTGCCGGTGCCAGGAACGGCCTGTTCGACAGTGGCTTCGGGGTGCGGTTTGATTCTTCTAAGAAACCAAGGGGGGAACCCCGTGCCGATTGATTTTGCCCAACCCTATGCGTATGGTGAGGTGAATTCTCCTCGTGAGGCTATGGACTTTGCTTTCTATTTTCGCTACACCGGAACGGATGCAGCTATTAAAGATACGCCCGTCACGGCGTCTGTCCCGTTTGATCTTTTGCAAGAGGCACAGCTAGACTGTGGACGTTTAGATCCTGCGCGTCCCCTTTTTGCTGGTTACGATAGCTCGGGCCGTGCGATTTGTCGGAGGTTGCCTGCCGATTGTCCTCCAGGGCAATTTTTAAATGAGGTGAATCAGAACACTTTAGAGCTGACGTGTAACACTATACAGAGTGTTGATATTCAATGTGACCTTGCCGAGTTCGTTGCAAGCTTTAAGTGGGATGCTGGCAATATATTTAGCAGTTCCTGCGAGCCGCGCAGAAGTCCCTTTGTCGCTTTTCCCGCTACGATACTGACTCCGACGCCAACACCAACACCAACAGTGACGCCGACACCAGTACCAACGCCGACCCCGACCCCGACTCCCACGGTAACGCCCACTCCCACACCAACGCCTACGCCTCCGCTGCCTCCGAAATGCGTTAAGAATAAAGGTCAGGCCTGTTCAAAAGCAGAGCGCTACTATTGGGAAAGTCCACGTTTTGATAGCTTAGATGCCTGTGAACTGTACAAAGGAAATCTCGGATTCCAAGCACCTTGTCCCGCCAACACTCCGGGATGGGTGTGGAGCGGAAAACAGTGTCGCAATGATTCATATCCTACCAATAAAAAATGGCTGGCGCGTATGTTGTGTGCGGAAGCCCAAATGGGAACCGTGACCTGCAAAGGATCTTGTGAATAAGAAATATCAAGTATGCAAATTTTTTTCTGGAAAAGTTGGTCAAGATCAACGAGGCTAAGGTTTCTGATTTTGCGTTCAAAGAATAACGCTTAAGAACCACTTGCTAAGACAGAGGAAAAAAGATGAAAAGTAAAAAATGGTTTGCAGTTAAGACACTCTACATAACTCGTGCGGTGGGTAAATCCAATGCCAAAGGTAAACAGGCCTTTGCCGAATTGCTGGAAGAGCGTGTGGTGTTGTTTCAAGCCGCCAATGCCAATGCTGCGGTCAAGGCAGCAGAAAAAGATGCTAAAGAATATAGTCAATACACCTACAAAAATTTTGAAAATCAAGCTGTGCGCGCAGAATACTTACAGGCTTGTGATGTTTTTGAGCTTTATGAATCTCTTGACCATGGTGTCGAGCTTTTCGCGTCGACAGAAGTTTTGACTAAAAAGACTTCGAAAGCAGATTTGATTGCTCGCAAAATGGGCCGTTTAGAAACCCAGAGTACGATCAAAATGCGAAAACGTTTTATGAGCAAAGAGCTGGCTGCATACATATAATTTTGATGACGAAAAGATGTCATTAAATGGGACCTCATTGCAGGTCAATGAAGTTGGGGTCCAAAAACTGGATCTCGTTTTGAGTCGACTTCTTTAAGATATTTTTCAGGGCTAAGCATAGAAGCATCTTAGACGCAGAAAGGTCCCTTATGTAGGGTTTAGTTTGTGCCGATAAGAAGTTGTTATGCTTGGCCAAATTAAGCAACTTTTCAAATTGAGATTTTTTTTACAGGGCAAGTTGAAGTACCTTTTCGCCCTCGTGTCGCTATTGCTTAGTGCCTGTTCTGATGTAAATCCGCAAGTTTCTCTTTTAAGTAAGGGGAAGCTGAAGCCGTTGGTTATTTCGGGCCCCGATATTTCAATTGGTAATGAACAAAAAGAATTCACTTGGACCTTGAACTACGACAAGAACCAAACTGTTGTTTTAACTGAAGATCATATTAGTCTCGTGACCAGCGGTGATGTGACCTGCGCGACGAAAAAGCTTACACAAGATCAGGATATCAGAAAAGTGACTGTCGGTGGCTGTCAGGGGAATGGAGACGTGCGCATCTCTGTGGCGGCGGGTTCGGCGGTGAATCTTTTTAAAGAGTTGATGGACGAGGTCAACTCTGCCGTGGCCGCAAAAGTCGACAACACTCCGCCGATGATTGTGTTGCTTAAAAGTGTGTCTCTTTCCTCGGGGAACTCCCAAGCTGTTTTCGAATGGACGGCGACCTATTGGGGGGCGGAAGAGATATTCTTAAGTCTTGCGAACGTGCAATTGGTACCCATCAACGGTGCGCTGGTGAACTGCAATGTCGAATTGCTGCCTTCGCCGTTAGGGGACCACGTCAAAATTTTAAGAGCCTCTCAGTGTGATGGTGAAGGTCAATACAAAATTACCATTCAAGGTGAAACAGCGCGGGATCAGGCCGGAAATTTAATTTTAGCTAGCACGGACACCGAAGAGATATCCATCGACAATGTAAGACCAACGATCACTGTTGCAGGTCCTGCACTTTTGCAAGGAAATGTTAGTAAAGTTTTTGAATGGACTGTCACTTATTCCGGCCACACTGCGATGGTCCTAAGCAGTTCGCTAATTACTTTGACCTATTCTGGAAGCGTATCAGGTTGTAAAAAAGAAGTTCAGAATATCGATGCAAACTCGCAACGAGTCCGTATTTCAGAGTGTGCCGGCGACGGAACTGTGCAAGTCAAGATCGCCGAAGGGGCAGCAAAAGACTCTGCAGATAATAAAACAGAGGAAAAAAATGATCTCAATGTTGCCGTGGTCGATAATACTTTACCGACACTATCTGTCGGCACGGTGACACCCACACAAGGAAATAGCTCCACTGATTTTAGTTGGGTCGTGACTTACAGTAATGCAAGCGCTGTGGATTTGCAGCCTTCCCATATTACTTTATCCGGCACCTCTGTTGGTGGCGGAGGCTGTACAGTCACGGTTGCTAACGCAGTGGGCGTCACGCAGAGAACCGTGAAGGTCACTGGGTGTCAGGGCAATGGATCTTTGGGGATTTCGATTCTTCCCAATTCCGCCTCTGATTTGGCCGGTAACTTTGCTTCCGGAGCGAGCTCGGCAAGCCAGGCAACGGTTGATAACAGTGTCTTTATTGGGACATTACAGACGAGCGCATTAACGGTGAATAGTTTAAGTTCGATTCCGGTTACGTTAAGTTTTGCGGACACTCCTCAATCCGGTGTTTTGGCTTCGCAATTCACTTTGCAAAATGCCACGATTTCTAGTTTCACCGGAAGTGGGACGAACTATAATTTCAATTTAATTCCGACAAGTGATGGCATCGTCTCGATTCAGTTGCCCGCGGGTGTGGTTATGAATTCTTCGAATACCCCCAATGTGGCTTCAAACACTCTGACTTTCACAGTCGATCGAGTGGCGCCAAGTATTTCTATAGCAGCTGCGAACGTATCGATAGGAAACAAAACCAAAACCTTCTCGTGGCCCGTGACATACGCTGGTGCGAATGACATCACTTTGACAAGTACGGATGTCGTTTTAAGTGGGGCCACCACGGGCTGCGTCGCCAGTGTCAGCGGAACAGGTTCGCTAAGCCGTACTGTTAGCATTCAGGGGTGTACGGGTGACGGCAATCTAAGTTTTTCACTTAAACATGATACGGCAAAAGATGATGCCGGTAACTTTGCGGGTGTTTCCGTGTCCTCGTCGAATGTTTTAGTTGATAATATTCCACCGAGTTTGGCCGTGACCGGGCCGACGCCAGGTACCGGAAGTCAGAGCACCAGTTTTGTTTGGACTTTGCATTACTCAGGAAGTGATTCTATTTCTTTGGACAACAGTCGTATCATTTTAATTGGAGCCGGCAGTACGGGATGTCAAAAAGTGATCACGGTGACATCAGCGACCCAGCGCCAATTGACCATCAGCAATTGCCCGGGGACTGGATCATTGAGCTTTGATGTGTCAGAAGGTTCGGCGACGGATAGTGCTGGGAATATTGCTTCTGCGAAGTCTGCAAATGGTTCGGCTTATGTTGATAATTCGGCTCCAACCCTGATTGTTTCAGCACCATCGGCAACCTTGGGTAACAAGACCAAGTCCTTTGAATGGACGCTTACTTATTCCGGACACCAGACGATTAACTTGAATAATTCCTACTTGGATATGCACGTGATTTCAGGTGCCAAGACGGGCTGCCAGTTCAACATTTCAAATGGTGGCAATGCCAATGAGAAAAAAGTGGCCGTATCTAATTGTTCTGATTTGTCGGCCGAGCTTAAGTTGAAAGTGGCTGCGAACAGTGCCGTCAACTTTGGCGGAGTGGGGACTCCCCAGATGACCTCGTCGTCGTCTATACTTATTGATAACCAGGCGCCCGCAATCACGTCTTTAAATGTAGATCGTTATGGGGGGGATGTAAATACGACTTTCAATTTGACAGTCACTTACGATAGTACTGCCCTCATCAATTTAACTCCTGCACTTGTGAATGTTTCCTATACCGATTACTCGAATTCCAATGTGGGAGTGAGTTGCAGTAATAAGTCAATCTCAGGCACAGGTCAGACCCGAGTAATTACAGTCAGTGGTTGCCCGGGGGATGGAGAGTTTTCGTTTGACGTGCAAACCGGTTCGGCTGCAGATGCGGCAGGAAATCAAGTTCCGCAATTTTACAAAGGCACAATATCTATATCCAATACGATACCAGCGATTACAGGCATTATGGTGGGAGAACAAAAATTTGGTTTAAAGAAACCGCCAATTTTTTCCTTTAGTTTTAACATCTACAATCAGCTCGTTTTTGAAGAGCAGTACAAGGTAGTGAGGACTTCAGATAGTTTCGAGATAGCGACCTCGAGCGACGGATATACTTTCACGGGTTATAATCCGACGGAAGGCGTTCAGTATAAGCTTCAAGGGCGCATCAAGAATTCTGCTGGAGTTTGGAGCGCGTGGTATGATTCGCCTTCGTGGACGGCAAGCTTTTGTCCGACAAATGGTTATATAAAAGTACCCTCAGCAGGAGGAAATCCCGCATTCTGTATTGCGAAATACGAGATGCGAAACAGCAGTTTCAATGCCATCTCAGGCCCCGCAGGTACGCCTTGGACTGGTATTCGACGTGGAAGAGACGCAAACGAGGGTGCGTGGAAAGCGTGCACTGATGTTGGTCAGGGTTTTAATTTAATTTCAAATGAACAATGGCAGCAGGTTGCGCGGAATATCGAAGGCACAGCAATCAATTGGATTGGAGGAGTAGGTTCAGGTTCCATTAACAACGGAAACGTATCCTCCTCGCCAGGTGTTATGGCTTCTTCTGAAGATAATTACGTGGGAACTGGCGTTTACAAGCGAACGCACACACTAAGTAATGGTCATGTCATCTGGGACTTTTCGGGGAATGCTTGGGAATGGACTCGCAGTACAAATTCAGTTCCTTCTTTTTCCGGCATTTTGAGTGTTAACTACCCTTCTGCTTCAACACTAGTGAGGACGGACTATGGGCCATTGGGAAATTACGGCGTTGCTCACGGGATGGGATTAGCCTTAAGCAGTGGAGTATATTTTTCGGGACCTAACTATGCGACGATGCGTGGAGGTGACATTACGGATGAGACCACTACCGGAATCTACGCGTTAAAAACAAATGTCTCTGAGTATGCGCAATCACCTACAGTGGGATTTCGCTGTGTCTTTGAGCCTTGGTAGTTAAGTTGTTTTTTTAATAACATTACAATTTTGTCGTGGTTCCCTCCTTTGGGGCCATCCTTCCCAGAAAGGCATCTCATTTTGGGATTTTATTTGGGTCATGTGATCAAGAAAACTTACCATTTTGCCGAAAAGATTAAGTATAACGCGAACTGCGCGCGTAGTTTTGGAGCAATATGCGAATTCGATCAAAAGCCAATCTAATAGTTTTGCTTTTGGTTCCGTTGGGGATCGCGGCCTGCTCGATGGATGCAAGTATCCAATCTTTGGTTCAGGATGTTTCTGAAATTTTCGGGAAGTCGACTCCTGCTGAATTTGTTTCTTCGAGCAGTCAAGGCGTGTACACAACGAAGGGTTACGAAGTTCAGTCTTCGGTAAGTTATTACAAAGCCAAACCTGAAGTGTTAACGGCCCAGGGTTATACGGTGCAAACGAATGTTCAGTCGACGTTATTCAAGGACGAGGATTAATTTTTTATGAGGAATCTTTTCGGGACGTTTTGTGGATATCGAGTTTTTTTGCTGATGTTAATACTGCCTTCTTTAAGTTGGGGTGGGGCTGCGATCACATATCATGGACGAATTTTAGATACTCAGAAGCGTCCTCTGGAAAATCCTTCAGTTCTTTTTAAGATTCGAGTCTATAGTCCAAACCCCGAGAAGTGCCTGTTATACGAAGAGGTTCGAACAATTGACATGACCAACTCGGGAGGCGTCTTCGTGGTGCCGATTGGCGATGGGCAGGGGACGAGAACCACGGCGGATCCTGGCCTGCAGATGGAAAAGGTTTTTGCCAATAATCCGAATGTCACTTTAGACAATGTGAATACGCCAAAGTTAGTTTGTAATAGTGGTTCTTCATTTACGCCAAGTTTGCTTTCTCAGCGCCACCTGTCGGTGTCCTTCGATGACAACTCTGGTGTCGGTGAGCAAATTCTGCCCTTGATGGATATTAACTTTGTTCCTTTAGCGGTGAACGCCTACGACTCTCAGAATCTAGGTGGGACATCGGCGAATTCCTATTTACGTTTATCAAGTGGTACTGCTACTCCATTAAGTCCGGCAAACTTTACAGAGCTATTGAACATACTCAACGGTTCTTCCAATCAGTATGAAAAGCCAGGTAAGTTGGCAGGTCAAAATCTTCCGACGCTCGCCAACGGTCAAGTGTTAGGTTGGAATAGTGGTTGGGTGGCGGTGACGCCAATGACCAGTTATACCGAGACAGATCCGAGCGTAAAAGCGTTTGCGAAATCCGATCTGCCCACTTGCAACGCGGGTGAATTTTTAGCTCCAAACGGTTCTGGCGGATTTGCTTGCGCCGCGGTCAGTGGCGCGAGTGGTGGCACTGTCACCAGTGTGACGGCCGGTGCGGGTTTAAAGAACTTAACAAGCCCAGGGGATCCAATCATCAATACGGGGACACTGGCGGTGGATGTCGGAACAGGTGCCAATCAAATAGTGCAAATGGGTGCTGATGCGAAGTTGCCGGCTGTGGATGGTTCAAAATTAACGAATGTCGTGGCATCGGGTTTAAGCAGTACAGCGAGTATTAATACCTCCGGCAATATCACAACTTCAGGCAGCCTCAGTGTCGGACAAATTACCGCAAACGGAAACGTACAAACGACAGGTGATATGACGACAAGAAGATTATTTTTCTATGATCACTCAGGGGTCGGACCGGATTCGATTGGCCTTCAGGCACCGAGCGATATCGCGGGCGCTGGCGGCGCAAGTTATGTTCTGACATTGCCGGAAAAAAAAGGTGCTACCGGACAAGTACTTGCGGCTAAAGATAACTCTGGAACTTTAGAGTGGATTTCTCCAAGTGCGGGTTCTGTCACCAGTGTGACAGCCGATGCTCCTCTGGCCTCGAGTGGTGGCGCAATACCTAATCTCTCGTTACCTAAAGCGGCAACGGGCCAAGATGGATATTTAGCCAAAGAAGACTGGAACACCTTTAATGCCAAACAAAATGCCGGTAATTACGTTACCACCCTGAGCGGAGAAGTGACTTCGTCTGGTTTTGCGGCAGGAACAGTGACAACGACAATTAGTAATAATGCTGTGACGGCCAATAAGATCGCAGATGGTGCCGTCGGATCTCTTTCAAAAGTTGTGGCTTCTCCGGGTTCGGCAGGAACAAATAGATTGCTGGCAACAGATTCAACTACGGGAACAACCATTAAGGACTTTTATTGTTCTACTGTGGGTCATGTTCTGAAGTGGAC
>JABWCO010000111.1 GCA_013360185.1 Bdellovibrio sp. | reverse complement strand
GCTTCGTAACCAAATCTTAAGAAATTTGTGTCATTAACTGGATCCCTTTTACGTCGAGGTCCTAACGCCTAGCGTTCCACCATTAACCGGGAACAACCCCTTTTGATTTTTTTGTTTTAGTAGAGCTTTTAACTTAGTTGCTTTCTTGTTCTTTGGGCTCCGAGATTAAAAAAAATTTATCTCTTCGGTAAAGCTTTCGCTCTTTGGCTTGCGCTTAAGAGTTTCATTGACGATTAATTTTCTCTGACATAAAGATCTGCACCAACCTTTTTGCTTTTAGGTATTCGCTTCTTTGTGAAAAAAATGTTTGTGAAGTTGTTTCTCTTAAATTTCGTCCTTCCTTTTTTTTTCATGGCGTTCTCAGCGCAAGCAGCGCCAGTCACTCAGTTCGCGGCTCTCTGTTACCACGATATTAGCAATGGCTTTGTGGGCAATTCTTTCAGTCTGCGCAAAAAAGATTTAGTAACTCAGTTTGATTATTTGAAAGCGCACTACAATGTCGTAAGCCTTCAGGAACTGCGTGAGGCTTCTGCTGGCAAAAAAGGAATTCCTGAAAAAGCGGTTCTTCTGACTTTTGACGATGGTCTTGAGTCTTTCTATGAAAATGTTTTTCCTCTTTTAAAAGAATACAAATTTAAAGCCGTGTTTGCAGTGGTTGGAAAATGGATCGACGATGGGCAAGCTCCGGATTATGGATTTAAAGATTCCAATCCGAAAATGACAACTTGGGCACAGCTTAAGGAAATGTCTGATTCAGGTCTTGTTGAGGTGGTCTCTCACAGTTACAACTTGCATCAGGGACAAGTCTTTAATCCCCAGGGCAACCAGGCGGCGATGGCCGGTTATCTTAAGTACGACAGCACGACAAAAAAATATCAGTCTGACAGCGAATTTTCTGAAATTGTTCTGACGGACCTTAAAAAGAACAATGAGCTACTGAAAAAGCATTTAGGCAAAGACAACACCGTGATGGTGTGGCCCTATGGAAAATCCAATGGGCTTTCCAATAAAGCCGCTGAACAAGCCGGGATCAACATTCAAATGAGTTTGCGCCCGGGCCTTAATAGCATTCATAACCTTGCGGATATCGGTCGCGGCTTGATGATGTCTTATATCGACAGCACCCAGTTTGCGGCAGCTCTAGAACAAGCTTTTGTCGACCCTGCCCCCGTTCGCATGATTCGTGTGGACTTGGATGGCCTGTGGCAAAAAGATGAAGATCGCACGGAACAGCACCTCGGAGATTTATTAGAGTCCGTTTTAGCCCTGTCACCGAACTTCGCCTTAGTGCAAGCCATGTCCTCTTCAGGGGATGCTTACTTCGTAAATTCCGAGTTTAAGATACGTGGGGATTACTTTAGCCGGGCTGCGCATACCATAAAAAACCGCGCCCGCGTGACTTACATTTATGCGCGCTTACCTCAAGTTTTTTTAAAAAACCCTGAAAAAGCCAAGACCGCGCTTATGGACTTAGCAAAGTACACGGATATCGACGGCGTATTCTTTGAAGTTTCCACAAAAGAAAAACTAAATGAAAATCTTTTTGAGTCTTTAATCACTGCAGGACGCTCAATCCGTCCTCACTTGAATTTTGGCCTGATCGGTCACACACCACCAAAGGCGGGGCTTTTTGATGAGGTGATTTTGACACCTCAAAAGCTCCAGAAAGACAAAGCCCTATGGAGTGATTCACACAAGATGCCAGCTCGTTTAATTGTCGCATTACCTAAAGACTATAACATGCCGGCCTCACATCAATTGGCAATGGGTCACAGCAACTTGTACCTCGATGTCAATTTTCTGAACTTCTCCGCAGATGCAGATTTCAAAAGTATTTTCTATGTGGAGCAGAATCCGCCCCAACACAGCAAAGGAGAAGCGAAATGATCGTTTCTTATGTGCCTGCCTTGTTAAAATTCCTTTTTATGATCATCCCCTTTGTTCTGCCTCTGATTTGGATCATGGGAGCTTTTATTTTTTACTTTAAAAGAGAACGGAAGAAAAAAGCTTTCAGCGCTTTTTCAGATCAATCCTTTTCAATTCTGATTCCTTGCTTTAACGAAGAAAAAACTGTTGAAGCCACGATACGGTCTTTAGACATTATTCCAGCAGAAAATTGTGAAATCATCGCCATCAACGATGGCAGTCGCGATCGCACCCAAGCGGTTTTAGAATCTTTGGCAATGTCTCGCCCCCACATGCGCGTCGTGAACTTAGTGCAAAATCGCGGAAAAGCGGCCGCTTTGACTTTGGGGGCTTTAGCCAGCAAGTACGAATTTATCCTATGCATTGATGCGGACTCTGAACTTGACGGCAATGCTCCACGCCATATGCTAGAGCACTTTCGCGATGAACATGTCGCAGGTGTCACGGGCAATCCTCGCGTAAAAAATCGCGGCACCTTAGTAGGTCGTCTGCAAGTCGGAGAATTTTCTGCCCTGGTCGGAATGATTAAACGCTATCATCAAACGTTAGGTCGTCTTTTTGCCTTGTCTGGTGTTCTGGTCATGTTCAGAAAGTCTGCAATTGAAAGTGTCGGCTACTGGGACACCGACACGGTCACTGAAGACGTCGGTATTAGTTGGAAATTGCAGACTTCGGGTTGGGCGTTAAAGTACGAACCCAAAGCCACCTGTGACGTCTTGATGCCTGATACCCTTAAGGGTTTATGGAAACAACGTCTGCGCTGGGCGCAAGGTGGCTTTGAGGTGGTGCTCAAGCACGGTCGCTCCGTTTTAAGAAGCCAAGATACGGGGCTGCGCCTGATTTTATTAGAATACATATTTTCCGTAACTTGGGCCTTCCTGTTACCGGTGACTCTTGCGTGTGCTCTTTTTGGCAAAAACATACATAACATCAACATCAACTATGCGATTCTTTTGACCGGTGTGATGAGCCTGACCCAATTTATTGTCGGTCTGATTTTACAAGGTCGCTACGAAAAGTCTTCGGGCCTGGGCTTTGTGGCCATCTGGTATCCGTTTGCTTATTGGATGATTAATAGCTTTGTTTTGTTCGTGGCGATTCCCAAAGTTCTGTTTGCGCCAAAACGTCAATTCAGTTCCTGGGTAAGCCCAGACCGCGGTGGAGTTACATATGCGAAAAATAATTGAAACGGCCAGCACCACAGCCCTCTGGGGGGTGTTTTTTTGTGGCAGCAGTTTAGCCCTTGCAGACTTCTTTTTTAATGCCCAAGAGTCTCAGAAGATATCTGACCACTTAGCCTTACTTACTTGGGCCCCAGCGATAGCCATTGCTGTCTTTGCCGCAATGCTTTTAGCCGTGCGTTTTTCAAAGCACGTCGCAATAAAAAAAATAATCCCTAGCGAACACGCCATACAGTGGACGCACGCAGATCTGGCCCAAGCTCAAAACGGCAAGGTCGTCGACTTGCACTTCTTAGGCGCAGGCCTGGCGTGTGAAATCGTCACTCGCGACCACGCAGCTTTGGTGTTGCACGCGGAAAATCAAACCCTGTATGTCAAAGTGGTTCCGCAAAACACCGACAATACAAATGCCGTGACTTTGGCGGCACAACGAATGTAACTGCAGCCCTAAAGTTTTTAACGCCCCAAAAGAGCTAAAGGCCCGCATGCATCTTTATAGTTTTCTTTGCATAACAATCCTTCTGGTGTTTTCAGCGCCCAGCTGGGCGTTGAAAGTATACAGAACGGGTTCGCTCTCAGACGCGCGCCCCCACACTTGGGCCCTGCACTGCCTATCAGGCGGCGGCAGCGATGATGCCTGGGCGTCGGGATGGAAAAAGCTATTGCAGAGCTCCCAACACGGAGACATCGTCATCGTTCGCGCCGACGGGAGTCGCGGAGATTATGAAAAGTGGATCTATGAGGACACTGAAAATCATAATTTTCCAAAAGTAAATTCGGTGACGACTCTGTCCTTTGAATCAGCTGGCGACAGTTACGACCCTCGCGCGCTCGCGCTTCTGCGCCAAGCGGAGATGATTTTTTTTGCCGGCGGTGATCAGACTTTGTATTTAGATTTCTTCACCAGCTCCCCCGTCTCGCAAGTATTGGACGAGGCCGTCAAAACCCGACGGGTGTCTTTTGCCGGCACCAGCGCGGGCATGGCGATCTTAGGGAAGTTTGATTACTCTGGACAATACAGTTCCCCGACGGATCCCGACTCTCTGGTTTCTAGTTCGGACGTGTTAAAAAATCCGTTGGGTATTTTTGTGGACATTCGCAACCGCTTTTTGACTTTGCCATTTTTGCAAACCGTGGCGACCGATTCCCACTTTAGCGAACGCGATCGCCACGGTCGCCTGGTCGGATTCATGGCCCGCGCTTCTTATAACTTTCGCGTCCTGGCCGTCAAAGGTGTCGGCGTCGACGAAGGTACGGCCTTGTGTTTTGATCAGCTTGGGCATGCGCAAGCACATGGCGTGGGCTCAGCGTTTTTAATTAAAGCCAAAGCTCCTATTGAACGTATCGAACAAAACATATCGCTGCACTGGTATGCTGGTGGTCAAGCCCTCGAGGTGACCAAGATCTCTGCACACGCCCCCCACAGCAACCATTTTGATTTAACCACGTGGCAAGGCTCAACCTTGCCCAGCGAGCATTGGGCAGTCGATGGCTCCGACCCCCAAAACCCCCTTTTGCTGCGAAGCCCCTATTTCCCGGCCTCTTCGGCGCCCTAAGTCCTAGCGTGCATTTTTATTTAATATCCGTCCCGGTAATCCCCGGCGGCATCCGTATTGTACAAAAATGCCCCAATAACCTTGATTCAAAAGTCCCAAAAAAGGCGCTAAAAAACCCCAAATACAATTAAACGAGGTTATGAAGATGGTCCCTAAGTTGCCATACCGTCTAAGCAGAAACTCAACGAACAAAGAAAGAAGGAGTTTATGATTAGAGCAGCAATTGCATTTTTCGTCCTAGCTATCGTGGCCTACGTACTAGGCGCCGCAGGAATCGCAGGTCTTTCGATGGAAATTGGCAAAATCCTTGTCGGTGTGTTCATTGTCCTCGCAATTATATCTTACGTCGGTTCATTGCTCTCTGGCTCAGGCAAAAAAACCGGTCGCCTGCCCTAAGCAAAACCAATAAGTAGGCAGCAGAACTTTTTTAAAGAATTACAAAGGAGAATCGCATGAACAAAACTATGAAAAACACCATGGTAATCGCCGCTTTGACTTTCGCTTTTTCAGTTGCAAACACCGCACAAGCTGAAGAGTCTTTAGGCGAAAAAGCAAAACACACAGGCAATAAGGCCGTCGACGCCACCAAAGAAGCTGGCAGAGACCTTTCAGATAAAGTTTGCGAAACAATTAATGGCAAAGTGGAATGTGTCGCGAAAAAAGTAAAACACAAAGCAGAAACACTGAAAGACAAAGCATCGACAAAAGTGGAGCAAGTTAAAGACAAAGTAGATTAATAAAAAACAGGGGTTTTACCCCTGATCTTAAACTTTTTAAAGAGTCGAGATGTAAAGTTCCACTTCCGCAGACTTCGGGTCTTTGGCTTTGTCCCCGTAGATTTCAAAGTCATAGGAATACTTTCTTTTGAAATCTGTGGCGGACCAAACTCTTTTCCAAGCGTCCACAACCACCCCCGGCATTTCACCTTTAGGCGAGGCTATGTGCACATAGTCTTGGGCCGGGATTTTTAAAAGCGTCATGCCTTTTGGTGCTTTCGTCCCTGGCGCCACTTTCACCCCCACTAATAGGGAGTAGGCCCCGTTCATGTCACTTTCATAGTCGTGATAGACGCCATAAACCTGACTGTCTGTTTTTCCGGGAATTTTTGCTAGCATTTTTTTGCCGTAAAATTCCTGCCACAGCGGCAGGATCTTCCCCTTGCCGCCCATTTCTTGGGCATTCGTGGTGCGGGTTTTAATGCCGATAATGTTTAACTCCTCCATTGCCACCTTCGGAGCAGTAACGGGTGCCGAAACCTCCTGCTTCACCTCGGCGGACTTGCAGCCAGCAAAACCTATAGTGCCAAATAAAATAAATGCGCTTGCTATGAATCTAAATGTCATGGAACCCCTCTGTTTGTTGTACAGTTATGGCACGCTAGTTAAGGTGCAAAGTCAAATCACAAGCATTGTCATGTCATTGAGTTTCTAAAACACACCAGTTCAAAACCCAAAACTTGCGCAAGAGGGAACCCTCCAACCTGAGCTGATTAAGCCCATGTAAAATAGTCACAGTGCTTCTAAAATCACTCACCCCCAAACCGCTCCCCCTGCTGCGCCTATAACCCCGCTTAAATGAGTTGGGGTGTATTTAGTTAAGCTTCATTACAACAAACCTAGCTTTGTTGACAATTCCGTAATACTAAGTATGTCGAAATGAATGACAAGTTCGTAAAGTTGTTACAGCGAGATTAATCCCTCTGGTCTTTCCCAAAGAAAATGTGTATACAACCTCCACTTTAAATAAAAATGCGGAAGTATAAATTTCGTCCGAGATTTACTTTCCCCTATATGTATGGAGAAAACTATGAAGTTAAAAGCACTAAGTGCCGCTATTGCATTGGTCTTGTCGTCTCACGCTTATGCTGATGAGTTCGACGGTGGAAGCCCAGAGTATGATCCTCGTCCAGCACCACACTACTCTGAAGCAGACGTTCAAAAGAAAATTGAAAACGAAATGGCGATGGCTTGTAAAGGCAACCTTTGCTCTATCGTTGGTACTGATGGTGCCGGTCAAGGTTGGACTGTCAGCTTTAACGTTGGCTACGGCAACAACAACAACTCAAATGGTAACAACTTTTACATCGGAACAGATGGTAATAACCAAAACAACAATGATCCACAATACAATGCAGGCATCACTGTGACTTACAAAAACTACACTTGTAACTCAACTCTTCGTGTAACCCCTGCAGTTTACCGCTTCGTACAAACTTACATGTACCACATGGTTAATGGCGATGGTTCTACAAAGCGTAATTTCTCGCCTGCAGACCAAACGGTTATCTTGTTCTACACAACTATGTTGAACAAAGTAGACAACTGTAAAGCGATCAATAACTAATTTTTGATACTGCCGAGGGTTTTATGAAGAAGATGTTTGTTATTTTACCATTGCTAGCACTGACGGCCTCCTCAGCCTGGGGACAGGTGCCGGCTCATCAAACGTCACTTCTAAAACCCTTAACGATCACAAATCGCGCGCAATGCGCGGTGGATTCTGAAAAACCCGCTGATTCCATCTTTGTCATGATCGATGGTTACAACGCCGGGAAAGCGGCCAACTCGATTGCTAAAATCGTTGGCCAAAATCCTGAAGAGTTCAGCAAAAGAGCCATGCGAGAGTTTCGCCTCTCCGTTGCTTTTATGACCTTGAATATTATGAACAAGATGGTGCGTGGACAGCTGCCTGTCTTGCCTTCAAATCTTAAAACTGCTGACCTTCCGAGATACATACAAACAAATGAAAATTGCGAAAAAAATCCGCAAACTTGCAAAAACTTAGACGCCTATATTTCTGGCATTTGGGCGCGTCAGGGTAAAAAAGCTGAGTTATTGGCTTACGATCGTTTTACCAAAGCCAACTTCCCCCTTCATGCCAGCAAAGACCGTTTAGGTTGTTATTACATAAAACAGTTCTCCGCCCTTCAGGGACAGTTAAGTTCAGCCGAGGTTAACCAATCAAACCTTCAAGATATCGCCGTTGCATATATGAACGAAAAAGATTATCTCACGGGTTGCTTTGACGCTGACGAATCCTTAAGTAATCGCTTCGTGACCTTACAATTAGATTGGGAAACCAATCCTGCGTCTTTAGAAAAACAAGGCTTTGATTTCTGGAACAGTTTAAAAATTTATCTTTCTTGGGCATGGCGCCACACCAACGAATTAGACCAGATGAGCCCCACTTTCGGTCGTATCTTTAAGTCAATCGCCTTAGAAGAATCTTTGATCTTCGCACCCAATGGCTGCCGAAGTATGACCAAACCTTCTTGCGACAGCCAATATTTATCAGTGAATAGCATTCGTGAGCTTGCCAAATTAGATGGCGCAAAATCTGAGCACTTTAAAACCGTTCCGGTCGGAAACGAAGCTGAATTACTCAACAAAGGTGTTCGTGGCGTTAACAATGACTTCTTAGGAACACAATCCCACAACTCCGCTGAAGAGTGGTTAGGGAACTTCCGTAAAAACCTAATTCAAGCCCGAGGATATATTAAGAATCGTTACCAATCCGCAGTGACGAATCTAAATGTGCTTCAAGACCAAATGGGCATGGCGGAACTAACTCAAGCTTTATCAACTCAAGTGGCTGCCAACAAAAACGCTGCACAAATGAAGAATGAACTTTATTATATGTGCACCGAAATCCGTCTTGCCGGCGACGACAGACTTGATTTTTTGAAATCTGATATCGAGCGCGTCGCAGTTCTTAAGAACATGACTCAAATGCAGTATTCCGAAAGAAGATCCCTGCAACAACACATCGACTTCTTTAAATCTTTGACTGAGCAAGTAATTCCATTCTGTGACGACCTTGAAAAGCAAAACTATTGGGGTGCTCAATCCGACACGGAATACACGGTAAATAAAGCCGGCTTTGCTCCTTGGGCTAAAGAAATGCTTTCGATCAAAGACACCGCTGAGGAAGCAGAAGCCAATAAAATTGTTCCTGCTGTTTATGGCGATGCCCCACTATTGGCCTGGAACGCCACCACGGCTTCGCCGGCCCAAGTTATCTGCTACAACTCGGTAGACTGCGTACGTTTGATGATTAAGAGCTTAGTCGACCTTTACGCCGTGTCGACATTCGCTGACGGCCTGATCCCATTGTCTGGTAAAGCGACTGACGCCAGCATCTTCAATCCTTACGCGGAGCTTAAAACGTGCAAGATCTATGACCCTTGGTTCCAATCCCAACGTATGAACAAAGTTTTCGCTGCGGACCTTGTGAATACAGCTCTTTTCGGCTGGAATATCTTGCCAATTTATGTCGATGTAAACTACAAAGCTCCCAAGGTCGCTTCCTTCAACCAAATGGTTAAAGAGGGTGTGATCAAGTTCGATCCTCGTATTGAAAAATCAGAAGCTGAACGATCTATCGTTGCAGATTTCGGCCCCTTGGTAGGAGCACCTTGCGCGGTTTCTTTAAACAACGACGGCTTAAAGAATTTTGATTTCTACACGTTCTCTGGCATCTCAATGAACTATTGCAGCGCCAAAGAAGCCAACGAAGTGATCGCAAACAAACCGAGTGACGTTGCCACCGGCGCGAAGAATGGCCGTTCTTTCTGCGCGGGTTGCACCTTGAACTTCAACGCCGCTGCGCATGCAGCCACTGTCGCTGGCACCATGGGATTGGTAAATCCTGTGAAATTTGTGGTTTATGTTTTCCGCACGTTTACAAAGCTATTTAGTGCGCAAAAAGACAAAGTAAATATTCCGCAAACTTGGGAAGTAAACCCTCAATATGCTGCGGAAGTTTACAAAAAATATGGTCAGATCCCTACTTACTGTGTTGAGCAATTAGGTCGCGGTATGCGCTGTTTTGCCGATGTTTGTGCGGGGAAAGCCGCTCAAGTATTCGAGAAAAAGTTCAACACAAAAGTAAATGACGTGTATCTGCGCGGGAATGAAGGATATGGCGAAGGCGGCGACGGTTCTTCTTTGCAAAAAGAAGGTTGGATTAAGTCAGACCTTTGCAAGGGCGATAGTATCATGCGCTTTACTTGTGACCCTAAAGACATCGACTCTTTCAAGCTGGTTAGTATCAGAGGCTTCCATCAACCTTGTCGTAATGCGATTGGACGATAGATATGAAATTCACAGTGGTTTTATTGGCTATTCTTTTAAACACCGTTTTGGCGAACGCTTGGCAAGCTCACTCGCAAGTAGTTCTTGGTCCTAATGGTCAGTTTCAGGATTCAGTCACATTGTACTGCCGTCCTGATGAATTGCTTTGCTTACGCACTTGTGGAAACTCGGAAGCCTGCATCAAGGAACAAGAGCTTTGTTACAACTGCCTAGGAACTGCTAATCCTATTTTGAAAGTTGTTTTTACAGAAATCGATCGTTTATTCAGAGTCACTCCCCGCGCTTTGGGCTTCAGTGAGACTTCGAACGTATTTAGAGCGGACCATATTTTCGTCACGGCAAAGAGCATTTATAACTTCTATACACCCGTAGACAGCGAAGCCATTCTTATGCGCTTTAAGTATTTGTGTAATACCAATGACACACCAGAACCTATCGTGGTGTTGGGTAAGAATGCCTACAATGAACCGAATCAAATTAAATACGTGATTTGCAACGGTACGGGTCCTATGAACCAAGACATGCATGTCTTGGAGTATAACCCGCAAGTAATCAAGTCATCTATTGATAAACTAAGTATTAGCAACCCTTAAAACAGAACGTTAGATCAAAAGGAGAACAAATGACTAACTTATTAAAATTAGCAGCAGTAGCGATGCTACTTGTATCTGCACAAAGCGCGAACGCAATTTCATTGCGTTTCAAATTCAAAGTATTCAGCTCAGGTCCAAGCATCTATGCTTGTAACGCTGGTATCCGTACACCAACGGGTCCTCGTGTATGTTACATTCAAGATACTGGCAAAGCTTGTACACCAAATGGTTGTGCGGCTGACGACGTTACATGCCACACTCGTTGCGTATGTACATCTGAAGGCGGCGGCGCATACCTAATGAACTACGGTGCAGCTTCAGTTGTTGACTGGACTGACAACCAAGGTTCAACAGGCACAAACGGTGATGCGATCAACTTGCCTCACACACCAACAACTGTATTCCAAGACATGGGTAACAACTGGAAGCAACTTCTTGTTGATAACTCTAACGGATCTAATGCTTCTGGCACTTCATCTGTTAAACACGATATCTCTTGGAACAAACGTATCCAAGAACTTACTTTCAACCTAGGTTCTGAGCTTTATAGCGCTGAATACTTCGTTGATATCTGCTATCGTGGCCCACAAATTGAGTACACTGGAGTTAACTCTAACTTCACTTTGAACGCTCAAGCTTCTGCAACAGATTTCCTTTCTAACTCAGTAAATCCAGGCGACTCTAGCCGCGATGGTATTACTCCAGTTGGTCACAACAGCCCAATCAGCTACACTAAGCTTTCTGGTCTTAAAGTTAAATCTTACGTAGTTTGCGACCGCCAAGAAGAAGGTACTTACAAGTACGCTCATAACGGTTCAACAATGAATTCTGGTAACTACAACACAATCGACAACGAAGCGAACATCGAGCAAGTAACTATTAAACCAAATGGTTCTAACTCATGGGCAACTTCAAACCCATCATTCTTGAATGGTGTTAATACTGTTGGTTTGTTCAACAACCTTTACATCACTGCTGACCAAAAGAAAGCTCCACGTTTCTGCAAAGTCCGTTACATCTTCACTGAAACTAACGGTTTAGCTGGCGAAGCTGCTCAAGGTGCAAACAACACAACTGGAAAAGTATTC
Organism: Bdellovibrio sp.; assembly: GCA_013360185.1. GTDB lineage: Bacteria > Bdellovibrionota > Bdellovibrionia > Bdellovibrionales > Bdellovibrionaceae > Bdellovibrio. Next base: position 15 of record JABWCO010000111.1, on the reverse strand, counting down.
AACTTGAGAAAATGG
>JABWCO010000110.1 GCA_013360185.1 Bdellovibrio sp. | reverse complement strand
TTTAGAAGCTTTAGAAATTACAGACTTCGTCTGCTAAGTTTATGATTTTTGTGTGATTTAAACGAAGTTCCACCATCAAGTGAGTAGAACCGTAGAACCCTTTTAAAAGCCTAAATGGTCGCCCTAATCCCATGTTAAGCGAACCTTTCCAACTAATTGATATTGTTAAAGTAAATTTCCACGTCGAGCAAGATAATTCGAGTGAGTGCGCTGTTTTATACAGCAAAGGGTTATCCTTGCGCGACATAGGCAAAGAACTGAATATCTCAAAAACTAAGGTTCGAAGTAATTTGCTTAAGGCTGGCGTGGAACTACGCCCTAAAGACCCTACACCTGCTCAGATTGGTCAATGGCGTATTAGAAAGACAAAATCACCTCCGCCTTTTGGATACTGTTACTACCAAGGCGATCTGGTTAAGAATCCCATTGAGTATGACGTGCTGCTCAAAATCTACCGTCAATGGAAGCAGGGGATGGGTGCCAATGAGATTACTCGCTATCTGAATGGAAAGAAGCTCAAGCCTCGAAAGGCCAGGGCCTGGCACAACAAGGCCGTCAAAAAGATCCTTGCGCGATTTGAATCAAAAAAAATTGTTATCAAAGGAAGTGGAATATGAACTTAACAAGTTTGATTTTTTGGAGTCTCACACTCGTCACGGGTTTGGCCGCGACTTACAACATTGAAGTCATTCAAATGGCCATTTTGAAGGCTCAAGCCGAGATTGTCTATGAGTCGCGGACGGCAACCTGGGGATCTCCAAGGTTCTTCAAGAATGAAGCAACACTGACCGAAAGGCCGTTGTAATAAAGCGAGTGGATAGAGCTCTGCAGTTTCTCATTTTTTCGGTATTCTAAGTAAGTATCAACATAAACAAGTATTCTCTGGAAGGTTCTTAGTTCATAGTTAAATTCTTCGATGAGATCTGATGAATGAAAATGACTTAAATTCGATCAACCCATCTGGCTATGTTGATTACAGTAATGATGAGATTCTGCGTTACATGGGTGTTGTTAAAAGTACTTAGAGTCATTTAAGTGAGGGGTAGTTGAAAAATCAAAGTTGGTCAGTATTATTAGGTTTGAGCTCGATTATGTTTTTTTATTTAGAGCAGACACTCGGAGTATGGATTGCTGAGCATAAAAAACATTTACCTCAATACCACGGTAAAGACATATCGGTCTTGGCAAGAATGTCAGGGAAACTGAAAGCTGACAAGGCAACGACTAAGAATTTGAATGCGATTTTAATACTCTTAAGGTGGACGGCGATCCTGTCAGCCGTTATCTCGCAAATCGTAACAATACTAACATAGTGTGAGGTTGCTTTAGCAGTCTTTCAAAGATTTTCGTGCCGCGTGTTTTTGAAGAGTGCTGGTGAAGGAGCTTGTTGAGAATGTAAGTAGGTGCAGCCAACCCAAAGCCTACTGTACCTGTCTCAAAACTAAACGCCGTGTTTAAAAACTGTTTCATTCATCGTCGAACACAGCGGCGCCGATGCCAGGCACTTGCATCTAGTTTTAACTGCAGATCGTTTTTAACAAGAAATCGTAATATTTTTAAAACTGTGAGCATATCACCTTGTTTCTTGTTAGAATTGAGCATAAGGTCGTTATCAATGAAAAGAATGAGAAGAGTCTCAATATCTATATTAGTTTTTTCTTTGCTGCTTGTTGCAGTGGGAAATTTCTTGTCTTTTCATTCAGATTTTTTCTTGGCAAACCATCAGTCCACAGTGCAGTCGCAAACTCAGGTAAGCTTGCCAGATATTAACTCGGATCACCAAGATAGTGATCCATGCGCCCATGGTTTTTGCCACTTAGGGCATTGCGCGAAGTTAGTGTTTGCGGTCGCCTCTATTCCCAAAGTTCAAATTCAAAGTCAGATTAGATTTTATTTTAAAGCTAGCTCTGTTCTAGATCTAGTCTTAGATACTCCGTATCAGCCCCCTAAGTACGCTTAGGCTTTTTCCGTCTTTTTAAAAAACAAAAACTAAATAAGAAGTAAGGTATTGGTATGTCTATTATTAGATTATGCACGCCTCTGTCGGTTCTCTTTTTTGTGGGTGCCGCACATGCAGAAGTAAATTGTGACAAAGTAAGTAATTATAAAGATGTTATCGAGTGTGCCGAGGCAAGGTCACCCGAAGTAGCCAAAGCAGAAGGCAGCCTCAAGGAGAAGGCGGCCCGGGTGGATGCCGCAGCCCAGTTTGCAAATCCGTCGATTTCCCTTTCGTCGGTCTCGGGAACGATAGACTCTGACCGCAAGGTGGAAACAGATGTCGCACTGTCCTTCCCCATTGAATTGGGTGGTAAGCGTGCTGCTCGTAAAAAAGTTGCTAGCGTCGAAGAGTCACGAGCGCAGTGGAGTCTATACAGAACAAAAGCTGAAGTCCGTAAAGAGGTGACCATAAAGCTTCTGCGCATTAAACAGATCGAAAGAGAGTTAGGTCTAGTAGAAGAATCGGTCAGCGCCTTTGCAAAACTCGTTAAACAATATGAAGGTCGCCCAGCAAGATCCCCCGAGCAGGATGTTTCTTTAACGGTCTTTAAGATCGCGAAAAGTGAATATGACCTGAAAAAGACGGAGTATGACGAAGAACTACTAACGCTCGAGTCTTATTTTTTAGTGACTACCGGGCTTGGGCTTAAAGATCTTAAAGCGGTTTCTTTACCGGCTGTTTCGACTTGGCCAGTGCCAGCGGACCGCAATGAGAACTTAAAATCTTCGCCGATCTATATGTCAGCCGAATTCGACGTGCAGGCGGCACAAGGAGAATTCGATAAGGAAGCGGGCGACTCTTGGCCAACTATGAACATCGGGCCATCCGCAAAGATGACTCGAGATTCTGGCAGAGATTTTCAGCAATACGGATTCAATTTAAGTATGCCCATTCCATTTTTCAACGCGAATGGCGCGGGTCGCGCTGCGGCCCGTGCTGCTGTTCTGACAGCAGAACAAAGGCGCTCCATCGCACTTAAGCAGCTTGAGGCAGAGCGTGCTTTATATAAAACGACTTACACACGAGCAGTGTCCTCTCTGAAGGATACTCCGAGCGGTGGAGTTCTAGAAGACAAGCATAAGAAAATTGAAAATCTTTTTCTCAAAGGTGTTGTGCCAAGTTCATTGGTCATTGAGGCTCATCGTTCACTTGTCGATTTCGAAAAAGCTAGAAACGATCATGAACTGAAAGCTATTGGCGCACTATTTAATATCCAAATTATCGACGGGCAAGCCGTTGGAGTAAATCCATGAAATCATTAACAGCCGCATTGGCAATCAGTGTTTTGATGTCCCTGAACGTAAGTGCGAAGAACGATAAGCCTAAAGTAGATCCGCATGCTCATGCCCATAAAGAAGATGGTCACGGTGAAAAGGATCATGCGGCGGAAGATAAAGACGATCACGATCATGACCACGAAGAAAAATCTTCTGGGGAAAAACATGATCATGCTGCCGCGGGTAAGGGCGGCGAAGCCAAGCATGAACACGGCGAAGAAGAAGAGAATTCGAACATCGGACCTGAAAAAGGGATCACCGAGTTCTCCGAAGAGCAGGGATTTAAATTATCACCGGAAGCTGTTAAAAATTTCGAACTCAAGAGTTTGAAGTTAAGCAAAACCGGCCCATGGCAGATTCCGGCATCTGCTGTTTTGAATTCTGGAGAAGAAGTAAATCTTTTCCGCATTCGCAACGGATATTACAAACGCGTGGATTTTGTCGTCGATAAGAAAACACCTCAGGATCTAGCGATTCGTTCAAAAGACCTCAAAGAGGGCGACGAGGTCGTCATTCAAGGGATTGGTTTTTTAAGAACGGCCGAAATTGTAGCAACCGGTGGCGCGCCTGAAGGCCACAGCCACTAAGGAAATGATATGATCAATAAAATTATTCACTTTTCAGTTTATAACAGAGCTTTGGTTTTACTTTTTACGGGTATGTTGGCGATAGCCGGATTCTACTCGTTCCAGAGTTTGCCGATTGATGCTGTTCCGGATATTACGAATAACCAAGTTCAAATCAACACCACGATTGAAGGCTTAGCTCCGGAAGAAATCGAGCGATCGATCACTTATCCGGTGGAATCTTCGATGCGTGGATTGGCGGGCGTACTGCAGGTTCGCTCGATCACGCGATTTGGACTTTCACAAGTGACTGTGGTCTTTAAGGACTCGGTTGATATTTATCGTGCCCGTCAGATGGTGACTGAGCGCCTGCAAGGTGTTTTGTCTGAACTTCCAAAAGGAGCGACAGCAAAACTTGGTCCGATTTCAACAGGCTTAGGGGAAATTTTCCAGTATACCCTAGACTTTAAAGACATCGCGACGACACCCGACGACCGCATGAAGCAAATGATGGAGCTTAAAGCGATCCAAGACTGGTTCGTTAAGCCTCGTTTGCTGACAGTCGAAGGTGTCGCGGAAATTAACACCACCGGTGGTTTTGAAAAGCAGTACCATGTTCAACCTGACGTCAAAAAAATGGCTTCCTACGGAATTCATTTCGAAGAGATCGTTCAGGCCTTGGAAAAGGTAAATCAGAACGTGGGTGGTGGTTACATCGCGCAGACGGCGGAACAATTCCTGGTTCAAGGCGTGGGGTTATTTAAATCGCCTGCGGACATCGAAAACGTATCTGTGAAGCAATTAGATTCTTTCCGTGTTGTGCGTATCGGCGATATCGCAAAAGTGAAGTTAGGAAAAGAACTCAGGACGGGCGCTTCTACCCATAACGGGAAAGAAACTGTTTTGGGGACAGTGATGATGCTTTTAGGGGAAAACAGTCGGATTGTTTCTACTCGTGTAAAAGACAAGGTCGACGAAATTCAAAAATCTCTTCCTGAAAATGTACAGATGGAGGTTGTTTATAACCGCTCTGATCTGGTGAATGCTACCTTGGGCACTGTCGAGCACAACTTGTTGATGGGTGCCACTCTGGTTATCATCGTTTTGTTCTTATTGATCGGAAATATTCGTGCTGCGGTTATCACGGCGGTGACGATTCCTTTGTCCCTTTTGGCGACATTTCTAATTATGAAACCTCTAGGTATTTCCGGCAATCTGATGAGTTTAGGGGCACTTGACTTCGGGATTATCGTTGATGGAACGGTTATCTTGATTGATAACTGCGTCAGGTACGTGAGTGAACAAGGAAAGAAATACGGTCGCAAGTTAACGCGTGAGGAAGTTCAAAAGGCTGTTTACGAGGCGGCTGTTGAAGTGCGCGTGGCGGCGGGGTTCGGCGAATTGATCGTCGTTGTCGTCTTTTTGCCGATCTTTGCCTTAACGGGAGTTGAAGGGAAAATGTTTGGCCCCATGGCTGCAACATTTGCGATCGCCGTAGCTTCTGCCCTGGTCCTGTCATTCACGACAGCTCCAGCCTTGGCTTCGTTGATTCTTCAAGGAAATGCCGAAGACAAAGAACCTAAATTCATGCAGTGGATTCGCAAAGCTTATCAGCCGATTTTTGAATTTACTTTCAAGCATCGTGCGGCGACGATTGTGACGGCCATCGCATCGGTGATCGTAGGCGCGATCCTTTTTATGACCCGTGGGGCAGAATTTTTGCCACAGCTGAGTGAGGGTTCGTTTGCATTTCACATGATTCGTCCGGTGAATGTCAGTCTTGATCAGTCCGTGGCATTTCAAGTGAAAGCCGATAACATTATCAAAGAATATGCCGAAGTGAATGATGTCTTTTCCCGTATCGGGACCAGTGAAGTGGCTACCGATCCGATGGGCGTCAATATCTCCGATACCTACATTATGTTGAAAGATCGCTCACAATGGCCGAAGTCGAACAACGGAAGCCGTCACACGTATGAGTCCTTGGTGAATGCTCTGGTGGCTCGACTTGAAAAAGAATTACCGGGTCAGAATTATTTGGCTTCACAGCCAATCCAAATGCGCTTCAACGAATTGCTTGAGGGAACTCGTGCTGATGTCTCTGTCAAAATTTTCGGACCTGATTTGCAAACAAATATGGATCTGGCGAAGAAAATTCAAGAGGTCGTTGCAAAAGTTCCTGGTGCAGGTGACGTTGAAGTTGATCTTGCCGGAACAAGTCCGGTTCTAAAGATCGAGCCTATCGATGAGCAAATGAAACGATTTGGTGCGAACACGTCGGATGTTTTAAGTACAGTTTCTATAGCCCTGGGTGGTCAGGAAAGTGGTTACTTGTTTGAGAATGAACGTAAATTCCCGATCGTTGTTCGATTAGCAGAGGAAGATCGTTCCGACTTAGACACGGTAAAGAACCTTCCGGTAGGAATCGGAACAAATACGACAACGCCGCTGTCGGGTCTTGCTACGACAAAATTTTCTGAGACCTTTGGCTCAATCAATCGCGAAGACTCAAATAGACGTTCTGCAGTTCTGATTAACTTGCGTGGCCGCGACACGGAAAGCTTCGTCAATGAAGCTCAGAAAATTGTCGAAGCGAACGTGAAATTGCCACAAGGTTATTATCTGCAATGGGGCGGTAATTTTAAAAACCTTCAAGAGGCGCGGAACAGGCTTTTGGTGCTAACACCTGTTGCTTTGATTTTAGTGCTTTTGATGATTTACGCGGCCTTCAGAAGCGTGGGGCAAACTGCGCTGATCTTTTCTTGTATTCCGTTTGCCTTGGTGGGCGGTGTTGTGGGGCTGATCGCGAATGGCCTACCATTTAGTATCTCTGCCGGGGTAGGATTCATCGCCCTTTCGGGCATCGCGGTGCTAAATGGTGTCGTGCTGGTCAATTACTTCAACCAGCTCAAGCAGGAAGGGCATACGGGAAAGGATTTGGTTATGACTGGAACTTTGATCAGATTACGTCCGGTTTTAATGACGGCCTTAGTGGCGATCTTTGGTTTCTTGCCGATGATGTTGTCTTCAGGGATCGGATCTGAAGTACAAAGACCCCTAGCTTCGGTGGTGATCGGTGGAATAGTGTCATCAACGATTCTTACTTTGATTGTTTTACCAACGCTTTACTCGATCTTCGAGAAAAAATTCAACGGCCGAGTGGCGCACTAGGAGTATCATGAGTAAGCATAATCACGACCATTCCAGTCATGAAAACGGTCACGATCATTCGAACTGCAATGGAACAGAGGAACTCCCAAGTCGACAAGACTTGGGAGTCATTCCTGCCGGAGCGGTTCGCTCGACATTTAAAGTTACAGGTATGGATTGCGCTGATGAAATTGCGGCCATTCAGAATGCTTTAAAAAAAGAAGATATCTTTCGGGTGGAGGCTAATCTTATGGCCTCTTCCGTTCAGGTTTGGCACGCAGCGACCGTCACTGACGAAGAATTGGTAAAGCAGATTACCTTCACAGGTGTGACGGTCACGAAAGATGAATCAAAAGCCGGAGGGATCACAACCTCACGAGTGTTGCTGGTCGTTGCTTCAGGGGTTCTGACAGGCCTTGGGCTTGTCTTGCAACTCCTGGAGGCGCCGAAGTTGTGGCAAGGGACGGTCTGCCTGTTTGCGGTTCTTTTCGGTGGAACATTAATTTTCCCGAAAGCTTTGGTGGCCATCAAAAAAATTCGTCTGGATATGAACGTTTTAATGGTCGTCGCCGTTGCTGGCGCATTTTATCTGGGGGACTATGTTGAAGGGGCTACGGTCGTCTTTTTATTTTCGCTTTCTGAAACTTTAGAGGCATTTAGTGTTGTTCGGGCGAGAAGAGCAATTCAAGAAGTCTTGAACCTAACGCCAAAGATGGCCAGCTTAAAAAGTGCGGCAGGTGATGTTCGTTCAGTTTTGGTGGAAGATCTTAAGCAGGATGACGTCGTTCTTGTGCGGGCAGGCGATGTGTTTCCCACGGATCGCATTGTTGTTGTCGGTCGGTCTGATGTGAATCAAGCGCCGTTAACTGGTGAATCCGCACCTATCGCGAAGAATGTAAAAGACGAAGTTTACGGCGGAACTATCAATCTGTCGGGAGTTTTGGAAGTTCAGATCACAAAAGAATTCAAAAACTCTAAGGTTTCACAAATTATCCAACTGGTGAATGAGGCGCAACAAAGCAAAGCTCCATCACAAAAGTTTGTCGACCGATTTGCAGCAATTTATACCCCGGCAGTGTTTGTGCTTGCATTGGGAATCGGACTTATTCCTCCAGCTTTGGGATTTGGGGAATGGAATGAGTGGATTTATAAAGCGCTTGTGTTGTTGGTGATTGCTTGTCCTTGTGCGCTGGTCATATCGACGCCTGTTTCTATCGTATCGGGCTTAACGGCGATGGCGAAACGGGGCGTGCTCATCAAAGGAGGAGTCTTTCTTGAAACCTTAGGAAAGATCAAAGCCTTGGCGGTCGATAAGACGGGGACGATCACCGAAGGCGTCCCACAAGTCGTATCCCTGAAAGTTTGGGATAACAAGTGGTCCGAAGCCGATGTTATTCGCATCGCGGCCTCGATCGAACAGCAATCAAATCATCCGTTGGCGGAAGCGGTTATTCGTTATTCGGACCTCAAGGCAGTTCCGGTGATTCCGGTCGCAGAAGTTCAAACGACACCAGGTCGCGGAATCTTTGCGACGATTGAAGGTCATGAGTATTTCTTGGGGAATCATCGTTTCGCCCATGAGTTAGGAGTGTGCAGTGCTGAACTGGAGGCCTACCTATCTGAAATTGAAGCACAGGCGCTTTCGCTGGTGGTGGTTGGGCATAAGCCTCACGCCAATTGCACAGGCGAGGTCATGGGGGTTTTTGGTATCGGGGATAAGGTTCGTGCGTATGCGAAAGAGGCCATTCAAGAACTTCACAAGGCCGGCTGTAAAACAGTAGTTATGCTGAGCGGGGATAATAGAAAAACGGTGGAAGTTATTGCCCAGCAGGTGGGCATTGATGAAGTCTACGGCGATCTTCTTCCCGACGGCAAAGTTGAGAAAATCAAAGAAATGGTCAACCGCTATAAATATGTCGGAATGGTCGGTGATGGTATCAATGATGCGCCCGCCTTAGCACAGGCATCGATCGGTATTGCGATGGGCGCCGTGGGTACTGATGCTGCAATTGAAACGGCGGATGTCGCGTTAATGAAAGATGATCTTTTTCAACTTTCTCGAGCGATAGTTTTAGGAAGGCGGACATTAGGGATAATTCGTTTCAATATTGGCTTTGCGTTAGCCTTGAAAGCTATATTTCTGATTTTGGCGCTATTTGGTTACACCAGTATGTGGATGGCGATTGCGGCCGATACTGGAGCGACTTTGTTGGTTGTCTTTAACTCTCTTCGTCTTTTAAAAAACGAAGAGTAAGTGTGGATGGCGAGTGAATATGTCTGAAGAGCGCAAAGATATCAAAGCAGATTTTGAAGATTTCGTTTCTGAAAAAGATCCGGTTCCTCGCCGTATTGGCGAACAGATTTTAGCGGCCATTCATCGGCAGATTTATCCGTCGAGAACACAGTTGTTTCTAAAGGTCTTTACGATTCATTTGTTGGTCAGCTGCTTTTCGCTTTCGGTGTGTTCCCAATTTGGAGTTCGAGCTTTTGAGATTTATGACTTGATGACTGTTTTTATGCAGTTTGTGGGTCATACGACTTGTTTGGTTTTGTGTGGTTTATTTTATTTCTTCTTAAGTACTTCCGCTATCGTTCTTTGCCTCAATACTCAAGATGTATATGTGGTGCGCAGGGATCACTACGCAGTATTTGCTGTGGTAGGTGGATTCTCTTTTGCTCTATTTCTTTATTTGGGGACAGAGGTTTATCTTTTTCCTGCCACACTTTGGATTGTTGGGGCTTTCTTGGGATTTTTCGGTGGAATCAGCCTGGGGGCAGCCCAGAAAAGATTTAGTCTTAAGCTATAGGTGAACCAGTGAAAAAGAACCAAATGATCGAGACACTCAAGCGCAGACACCGGACTTAGGTTCGTTTAAAGTAAGAAATGGGACTAAGAATCCATGATTTTGTGGTTGACCTGCCCGGCTTAAATCGGTCCAAGTTCTGTGATAAGATCTGGGCCAAGAAAGGACCCAATCATGGCACGAAAGAGATTTACACCTGAGGAAATCATCCAGAAGTTGCGAACTGCAGAAATTGAGCAAAGCAAAGGGGCAACCCAAGAAGAGGCAGCCCGAAAGATTGGCGTGACGGCAGTCACCCTATCGAGATGGAAGGCTGAGTTTGGTGGTATGCGCGTTGACCAGGCAAAGCGTCTAAAAGAACTCGAACAAGAAAATGCGCGCCTAAAAAAGATCGTCGCCGATCAAGCACTTGATAATTTAATATTGAAGGAAGTTTCTAAGGGAAACTTCTAAGCCCGGCGAAGCGCAAGGATGCGGTTCGGATGGCAGTACGGGAGCTGAAAATCAGTGAACGTCGGGCATGCAGAGTCATCGGACAAATCAGATCTACACAATGATATGAACCAAAGCCGAATCACGAGCAAGAAAAGCTAGAGGCGCGAGTCATCGAGCTTGCCTCTGAATATGGCAGATATGGTTATCGTCAAGTAACTGATTTACTGCAAATGGAAGGTTGGTCGGTGGGCAAAGATAGAGTCTATTCAATATGGCAACGAGAAGGCCTCAAGGTTCCTCAAAAGCAGCCAAAGCGCTCGAGGCTCTGGCTTGTCGATGGATCTTGCATCCGTCTGCGGCCAGAGTTTAAGAACCATGTTTGGTCCTATGATTTTGTTTCTGAGCAGACGTACGATGGCAGAAAGTTTAAAATCCTGAATATCATCGACGAACATACTCGCGAATGCCTAGCTTCGCATGTGGCGAGACGAATCAGATCTCAGGACGTGATCTTGATTCTTGCTGATCTGTTCTTGAGGCACGGAATCCCCAAGCACATTCGGTCGGACAACGGGCCGGAGTTCATTGCAAAAAAACTTGTTACATGGATTAAAAGCCTTGAGGTTCAGCCATTGTTCATTCAGCCTGGAAGTCCATGGGAAAATGGTTATTGCGAATCATTCAACGGCAAGATGCGATACGAACTTCTGGATGGGGAAATCTTTTATTCTCTATTGGAGGCAAAGATCATAATCGAGCGTTGGAGAGTTCACTACAACACGATCAGACCCCACAGCAGCCTAGGTGGGCGACCTCCAGCTCCGCAAACTTTTCAACCAACACTCAAACTACTTGCGAAGGATTTATTAACACAGTAGGTGGTAGCAAAACTCCCGGCTGGTCAAAGAAGCATTGCAGGTCATTTCCGACGACTTGAATAAGTTGGCCCAAGAAAAAAAACTTTGAAGGATTATCTCGATGGCTTAACGGAAATGAGAGTTGATCAAGAGGATGTTGAGGCTAGTCGTGAGTTGCTTTTCGATAGGTTGGAAGAGTTTGAAAAAGGATGGGCGAAGGCTCCGCAGTCATTGCAGAAGATTCTTTTGAAAAGAGTCATTCGAAAAGTAGTGACCCAGACTGATGGAATTAAAATCATTTATCGGTTGCGTGACGGGATAGATGAAAAAAGAAATCAGGGACTTGCCCTAGGTAAGGTTGTTCCCGGTTAATGGTGGAACGCTAGGCGTTAGGACCTCGACGTAAAAGGGATCCAGTTAATGACACAAATTTCTTAAGATTTGGTTACGAAGCA
>JABWCO010000222.1 GCA_013360185.1 Bdellovibrio sp. | reverse complement strand
CTTATCGAGACGTCATTGGCATATGGGATTGACGATGATTGGCGAAAACAAGCGACACCCGTTCAACTCTTGTTTTTACGATATTTCCCAATTATATTTTAAATTCAATATTTTCAATAGCTTATAACAAAAGCAATCTTCTTATCACAATTGGAGCTTTAAATCTCACAACCCTATACAAGAGAAACCCGTACTTCTTACAGAGATGTTGTATGCACGATGATTTCCGCACTACTCAGGGTTACATCGAGAAATATGCTAACGAGTTCTTAAGCGCGTTTGCGCAGGCTTTAATACCGACGGCCGATAAAAAGTAATACACACAGCCTAATCGAATATATTCGACTATCTTTTTAACAATTCGTTTTTTCTTTTACCAATTTTGTAAATGTCAGAAATAAAAAAACCGCCTCAGGGGCGGTTAACTTTCGATAGAGCCAATTTTCTAAGTGAAAATTGGTAGGGAGTACAGGATTCGAACCTGCGACATCCACCTTGTAAGGGTGGCGCTCTACCAACTGAGCTAACTCCCTATTCAGTTTTACTAACATCTTCTCGCCTCAAGCGGCTCAGGCCTTCAATCGTCAGGAAGGATCACTTTGTAACAGGGGCCCTTCCTTTATGGCAATCACTTTTTTAAAAAAAGATTACTTTTTAAGGGCTTTAAGGAGGCTTTAAACCCAGCTTCGCATTTTTAAGGCGTTAACAGATGGCCCAAACGCCTTTAAAGCATTTCTAAGGCACTAGGTTCATGGTGTACATACGTCCCTCGAAGTTGTCATAGACCTGCACGGCGATCTTATCTTCGTACACGACGACTTTAAGAGCGTTATAGAACTGGTATTTTCGGGGCTCGTAAAACTTATTAAAGCTCTTAGGACTGATCGGCACCACCGTCATTAAGCGGGAGGGCCTGTAATCCTTGAGCCCCAAATACTGCGCAAGAGCGGCTTCTGTTTTAACTAGGTCTTGGGATAAATCCAAAGACTCCTGCGGTACTATTTTATTTTTTGTCAGGATGTTCCTTTGATCCGCAAAGTCTTTGTTTTCACTAAAGGCGTCAACATACTTCAACATAAGCTTTTCCCCGAAGTGCACATCCACATCCGAAGACTGCAAGTGAGCTTTCATATTGGGCAAACTGCCGTACACTTCCACGTAAGTACCCTGAAGCTGGCTGGCCATTTGTTTCTGTATGATCTTGGCGATGTCTAAGACACTTTTAAAACTATAGTTACCCACGTCCTTGGGCAGGGACGCCGTCACAAGGGGTGCCCAGTGCTTGTCGATCCATTCAGTGAAGGAGCTTTCAGGAATTGTTTTACCATCATTCTTTTGAGCCATTGCCAGCAATGTTTTAGCTGACAGGTAATAATGAATGACCTCTAAATTACGTCGGCGTCTTTTGCCTTCACCTTCTTTGGCGGCAGTGAATTCTTTTTGCAGTTCTTGCGCAAGGATCAAGTTAGCGTCTTCTTTTATTTTCGTTGGTATTGAACTTAACACTGCGCGAGCCGACGGGCCCAAGGCGAAATTCATTTCAGGTTTTGAGTAATCTAACTCTGCCGAAGTCTTTTGAATGAACTCTGCTAACTGATCCGGGAACATCGCAAGCTTAAAAATTTCTTGCAAAGCGCCCCAGCGACGATGCGCCTCAGGGGACTGGTCAAAACCATAGCGATGAATGGCTTCAAAATCTTTAAGCAATGCATTCTTTTGTGCGATGTCCAGCTGATCACGAAAACGAAAAATCGGTGTTACGAAGTCAATTCCCTGCAGTCGAAACACTAGGGCCACATCACCCCGCGCATCGCTAACAGCACCGTATTTGTTTTTCGGCTCAACGCGCTTAAAAGCAAACTTTTGTATGTCTCGCAAAAAGGCTGAATACTGTGCCTGGGTTTGAATGGCTTCAACGTAAGTGCTCCATAAAGACAAGTCCATGCCATCAACAGGATTCTTGTTGATGTCTTGGAACAAAGCCTCTTTCGTCGGCGCTGTCAGCAGAACCGACGAACACATTTGCTGGGCATTGGCACTCGCTGCC
>JABWCO010000009.1 GCA_013360185.1 Bdellovibrio sp. | reverse complement strand
AACTTCTAACAATGCGATGCAAAAATGAATTCTGCGACTCAAGTGAAAAGTATTATCCTGGCTTTCCGTCCGAAAACTTTAACCGCGGCATTGGTCCCCTGTGTGGCGGGAACAGCTTTGGTCAAAGCCATCGGTCTGTCTTGGGATGGCTGGGTTTTGTTTTACGCTTTATTGGCGTCCTTTTTAATTCAAATTGGTACTAATCTGGTCAACGATGCCGTGGATTTTAAAAAAGGTGCCGACACTGAAAAACGCATCGGCCCACAAAGAATCACACAAGCGGGGATTTTGTCGCCTAATCAAGTGATGGTATTGGGTTCACTATGCTTTCTTTTAGCTGTGCTGTGTGGAGTTCCCTTGGTTTTAAAGGGGGGATGGATGATTGTTGCTATCGGTATTGCTTCGGTGCTGATGGGATACTCATATACAGCAGGGCCTTTTCCCTTAGCTTATTTGGGTTTAGGTGATCTTTTTGTGATCTTGTTCTTTGGTTTGTTGGCCGTTACGGGCGTGGTCTTTTTAAACACAGGCGAGTGGCTGCAAGAGGCTTTCGTCCTGGGTTTGCAAATAGGCCTGCATGCGACCGTGCTTATTGCCATAAATAATCTGCGCGACCAGAATGGTGACGCTTTGGTGAATAAAAAGACATTGGCGGTGCGGTTCGGGGTGCAGTTTTCCCGTTGGGAAATTGCAACTTTGTGCTTTATGCCATTTGCTTTGAATTTATATTGGTGGTTTGAAGGTTATAAAATTCCGGCTATGATTTCTATGTTGGCACTGCCATGGGCCGTGAAAATCACTAAAAATATTTTTTCGACCGAACCCAGTCCGCTTTACAATCAGTTCTTAGGCCAAGCGGCAGGCTTGCATTTAGTGTTTGGTCTTCTTTTAGCGTTAGGATTTGCATTTTGATTCAATTTTTTTTTAGTCCCTACAAACTCAAACCCATAGGCAACTTGAATGCGGCAAGCCCGGCAACAGATCGTGAGGGCGTATTGCTAAAAGTGCAATGGGCGGATGGTGCTGTTGGGTATGCGGACTTGCATCCTTGGCCTGAGTTTGGTGACATTTCTTTAGCCGATCAGCTGGCCGACTTGCGGCGTGGCCGTATGTCAGCACAGGTCGAACAGTGTGTGTGGCTAGCACGGAAAGACGCGCAGTTACGCAAAGACAAAAAAAGCATCTTTGATGGTGTGGACAAAATAAAAAATAATTACCTGGTGACGGATTATAAAAAGATTCAACCGGGATTTTTAGACGAAATAAAAAAAGAAGGATTTTCGACGTTAAAGCTTAAAATGGGTCACAATTTACAGGGCGAGGCCGCCGCTTTATCCCATGTGGCCGCGGCGGGACTGAAGATTCGCTTGGACTTTAATGCCTTGGGACGGTGGCAAATTTTTGAAAAGTTTATGAGCAATGTGCCATTGACCGTACGAGCGCACATCGAATACGTCGAAGATCCTTTTCCGTTTGACACAAACACCTGGCAAGATGCGCAGAAGTTGGTCAGGATCGCCATAGACAGTCAATACGACAAAGTCCCTTGGCAAACAATGAACCATGCTCCTTTTGATGTCATTGTGGTGAAACCTGCAAAAATGGATGTGGATACAGCGATGTCTCGTTGTGAAAAATTTAATTTAAAAGCCACGATCACCAGTTATATGGATCACCCGGTGGGTGTATTAAGCGCTCTCGGAATTGCGATGGAGCTTAAGAAAAAGTATGGCGAGATGATTTTAGATGCCGGATGTTTTACCCATCGTCTTTTTCAAATGGATGTTTTTTCTGCAGAGCTTTCCAATCAAGGACCGTATTTCATGAAGACCAAGGGCACGGGAGTTGGCTTTGATGACCTGTTGGGGGCCTTGCCATGGCAACCGCTGAAGCTAAATTAGATCTGTCTTCGAATGCGAACGAAATTTTACTGAATCCGCGTTGGCCTGTTCAAGATTATGCGAACTTAGAAAATTTAGCGCTTTGGGCTCAGGAAAAGGAAAACCTGCGAGGTCATGTGTGGCTTGCAACTTCTGGCTCCACGGCGGATTCCATTGGCGCTACAAAGCTGGTTGCTCTGGCGAAGCATGCGCTGCAGGCTTCGGCGGAGGCCGTTAACAAGCATTTACAGAGCACGGCTGAAGATGTGTGGACGCAAGTTCTGCCGCATTATCACGTGGGCGGTTTAGGTATCGAGTTGCGGGCGCAGTTGTCAGGTGCAAAAGTCGTTTCGGCTTTGCGTAACCAGCGTTGGGACGCCCTTTATTTTTATGAAATTTTAAAACAAGAAAAGTGCACGCTCTCAGCCCTGGTGCCGACGCAGATTTATGATTTAGTGGGTTTAAACTTGCAAGCTCCGACACATTTACGCGCGGTGGTCGTCGGGGGGGGAGTCTTTGAATTAGAGCTTTACAAAAAAGCCCGCGCTCTCGGGTGGCCGGTGTTGCCCAGTTATGGTATGACAGAAACCGCTTCGCAGATTGCGACGGCCTCTCTCGCGTCTTTACAACAAATGGACTATCCAGAAATGCCGTTGTTGCCCCATGCGCAGGCGCGTACCAATGCAGAGGGTTTTTTGCAAGTACAGGCGACCTCGCTGTTTTCATTTTACGCGCAAAACACATCCGAGGGCCCCAAGGTATGGGACCCTAAAAAAGGTGGATGGTTTCAGACTGAGGATCGCGGCGAGGTGGTTGCGGGCAGTCTCTTTGTTCAGGGGCGCAGTAAAGATTATATTAAAATCGGTGGCGAGGGCGTGAATCTGGCGCGTTTACGTTCGGCATTAGAGCAGTGTTTGCTAAAGTACGATGCGAAAAAAATGTCGCAAATTGTTTTGCTCGATATGGCTTCAGAAAGATTGGGTGCGGAAGTGCATTTGGTCAGCACCCTGCCTGAAAGCGAGACCCTGGCGCTTCAGCGCATGTACGAAGAGCAAGTTTTGCCATTTGAAAAAATCAGAAAAATTCACTACGTAAAAGAAATTCCGCGCAATGATCTAGGAAAAGTTTTGTGGAGTTCGTTAAGGAGCCAATTATGAAAAAAGAAGACAATCCTTGGTCCAAGGGCGTCGTTTTAGTCTGCACAAAATGTCATAAATCGATCGACCCAAAGCTTTTAAGTGAAGACGGCAATGCCGCTGAAAATTTAAAAATATTTTTAAAGAAAAGTTTCAAAGAAACTGGAGATCTGGCAAAGATCCGTGTGGTGACTTCTAGTTGTATCGACGTGTGCATTGATGACTATCAGGCGTTAGCCTACGCGGCTGTGGATGGTCAGACGGAAACCTATATCGTTCACCCCGAAAAAGACCGGGATGAACTCCTTACAACTTTAAGAGAAAGAATTGCGGATTAAGGACCTGTGAAAGTGCTTTCTGCTGTTCCAGAACTTATATTTAACAAAGGGTTTATTGTGCTTACGGTGACTTTGCCCAAATAGCCTGCCGTGTTGTTTTTGATATAGAAACTTGCTGTCGAAGCGTCTTTTGAGAAGCTAATTGAATTCGAGTTTCCACTGTTAGCGACACAGCTGCTTGAATCTGGGTATACATGGTTCGTAGCAGACGTATAAGAGTAATTTGTAGGGCCCGTTAAATAGTCTACATTCAAAGTCATATTTTGAGGTGCAGTTATTCCTAATCCTGCACCGTCCAACAGAGAAACTGTCACCAACGCACAAGTATAGTATGTCCAATTATTCACGGTCACGGCAAGCTGAGTAGGCACAGACTTTACCACGACCGATTGGCTGCCGGATGTCATTGTGTTGTGGTCTGCCACGAGTGTTATGGTTCCTGGAGAATAAGGTTTAAAATAAATCGCCGCTTCGCTTTTGCCGCCGTCAATAGTGGCGCTGCTAGCTGTTGCGGAACAAGAGGCGTCGGTTTTAAATGTGCCCACAGAAGTTTCTAAAGTGGATAAGTTGATCGAGGTTGTCGCGAGGACGGGAAGAGCCGTTCCATTGTCGTTCATGCTAACGACCTTGAATTCTGAACATTGACCGTTGGCGATCTCTGAGGCCCCCCAAATGGCTAACTTGGTGGCGGTATTTTTATTGGTAAGATCGGCGCTAAAATTAAACGAGGCAGGGTCATAACTATTGACGTTGCCAGCGACCCCTTGCGCACTTATTGCAAAAGGCACAAAACTTTGCGCGTCTGTGGCAGACGGGACAAACTTAATATAGGCCAAGACGGTGCTCGTTGCGAATGTGAAAGTGGACTGAGTATTTTCGCAGGCATCATCAGAGTAAAATAACACACGCGCATCCGTTGAGCTCAAAGCGACCTGATCTGTAGAGTGCGCATAGGAATCATAGCTATATTTTCTTGAAGTGACTTTAATTGGATAACAGGCATCGCGGTATATTTTTGTCGGCGATCCATCAAGGGCAAACCATAAAGAAGGACCGGAGGTGCTTTTTAAAACGACATTGGTTGCAGGTCCTGCAGTGAGTGCACTTTGATTGGTGATGCGGAAGCTGAGAGTGTCGCCCACCGAGCTCGTCGGAAAGCGATAAACAATTTGGGTGGAACTTTGGTGCGCTTTAACTTCAAATGAATCCGTGTTGTTAGTGCTTGAAAAGTCAGCTTCGCACTCGCTCCAGCTATTGTAGCCCCTAAATGTGGAAGTTGAACCAGATTTGGTCACGCTGATATTGAATGTAATTCGCTCGGCATGTGAAGCCACCTTGAGGTTTTCATCCACAAGTGACACGGTAAAGTATCCACACTTGCCCACGCCGGCGCCACCACTGGGCCAGGTTTTTTCAAGCAGAATGGTCGCTGCTGCCGATCCACCGCCGTCAGTGTCTTTCGTGTCGACGATAGTTAATACTTCTGTATCACCAATTAAGGTGGAACCTTTAATGTAAATGTAATCGACGTCGGCGCCATTGTCCCCGGTCACTATGCCCCAAGTGTTCGTCAAATCTGTTTTTGTTAAATAGGCATTGAAGGCGCCATCGTTTGAACAGTCATTGTCATTCACAGTGTTGGCCGGCAACGATGTTCCGGTTAAGTTGGGTTGTGTTGGAACTTGGTGCCAGACCTTGTTATCAAAGCTAAGATAAATTGTTCCGATGCGTGCATCGCAAGTTCCCTGAATCTGAACGTAGCCAATTGTTTCTATATTTTGTTCGAAAGGACTTGTTCCTTTCAGTGCGGGGGCTGGCAATTTTTTGCCAAGAGAGCTAACAGAAACTTCTGGGGTGCTAAGGCATCCCGACAAAGTTCCTAAGAGTAACGCAGATAAAATAAGTGTTTTAGAATAGACGTACTTCATACTCAATTTATCGACATCCTGGACCAAAGTCTGAAGATTCAAATTGAGATTTTGCGAAGTTTCATCACACCTGTAACTGTTCTGTCTCAGGGCGAGTCGAAAATTATTTTCCCCAGCCCTTTTCGCTTTCGATTTGTTCGCGCAGTTGCGCTTCGATACGTTTCGCAGGGATGACGGGGCCACGTCCCACACCGGGACAGAAGGCTTTGACATCTTTTGCCCAGGACTTGGCATTCATGACTTCAGGCCAAAATGGCCAAGTTCTACATTGCGTAGGCCGTGCTTCGTAGACACCACAGCTTTTGCCTTTTAAGAACATGCAATCGGTATTTTTGGGATCTTCTTTTAAGTGCCAGATGCCGCCAGTTTTTTCGCAATAACGACGCGTGAATGTGGAGGTGCTGATATTCAAATATTTTGCAAACCGCTGGCGATCTTCCAAGTTTAAATAGACAAAACCGAACTCGCCGTGGGATGTGCAGCATTTGCCGGAACCTGTGCACTCAAAACGCACACCCTGGCGCCACCACTCTTTACCTGTAAACTTAAAATCTTCCATATACCCGGCACTTTAAGGCGGGAGAGCGCTTGACAGCAAGCAGATAAATCGCGAAGTTAAGGCCCTCTCTAGGAGATAAAATTGCAGCGAAGTGTCATTGATCTTAAAGTCTATGATCCCCAGGATTTTCCAGCCTACTTGCCCAAGCTGAATAAGCTTTACGATGACCTATTTGCAGGTGGCAAAGGATTTCGTGCGAAGTTGATTCGTATGATGGGTGCAAATTTAAATCTGACCGCTAAAGAAGAGCTGCTCTTGGGGCAGACGATCGAATTTATCCACAATGCATCTTTGCTGCATGACGATTTAATCGATCGTTCGCATTTACGTCGTGGCAAAACCGCAGCCTGGCTTAAATACACTCCGGAATATGCGGTGCTTGCGGGGGACTATCTTTTAGCACGCGTGATGGTGAATCTTTCTGGTCATGGCAATATTAAACTCGTGCAGTATACCGCCGAAGTGATTTCCGATTTGCTCGAGGGTGAGTGGTTGCAGGACTCCGTTGTGGGCGATTTCTTCGTGACGCTGGAACAACTAGACCGTATTCATAATTTAAAAACAGCGAGCTTATTTAAGTGGTGTATTCGCGCGCCCTTTATCGCGCAAGAACGCTACGAAGAAGAATTGCATCGCACTCTGGAAGAGATGGGGACCCTGTTAGGTCAACTATTCCAGCGCAGTGACGATCTTTTAGATTATAATATTCGTAATGACGAAGGCAAAGCGATCCTGGGCGACCTTAAGTCGGGTTATTTAAATTCTTTCGGTGCTTTTATTTGCCAAGGAAAAACGCGACAAGAAATCGACAGCATCGTAAAAAGTAAAACATTGGAAGAATATTATTTCGCCATTGGTGGTAAAGCGCACTTTGACCAAAAGCTTGCAGCGTTTGATGAAATGAACAAAAGCTTGATTCAAATGTACGATCATCATCTGGCTCGGCTGCAGACGTTCCTGAAGCCCGGCGAAGAAAAGTTGATCGATCAATTGCGTCCGTTGACTGAAATTTTGTACTGGAGAAGGAAACCCTCGTGAGTCAGTTGATCACGTTGTCGAAGAGCTCTCCGGAATTTGAATCCTATTTACTTGGAACATTTTCCCAAGATAAGCGGGCGTTGCCCGTGCAGACGCTGAACGTGAATTCGGCGTCTGAAACCGTGACCTTTCGAATTGTGCCGATCACGTCTTTGCAAAGACCAGAGTTTTTTACGGTCTTTTTGCAAACCTTCAAAGTTAAAAGTTTTTTGCTTATTTTGGTGCCGTTGTTTTTGGTGTTAACTATCAACCTTGCTGACAGCGCACCCTTAGACCCACAAACAACTGTGCTGGCCACAATCGGGGTGCTCTTGGCCTTTGTCTCTGTTAATTTGCGGAATGACTATATGGACCATATGAAGGGGGTCGACCGCGTTTTAGAAAAAAGTGGCAGTCGAGCTATTCAAAATGGGTGGGTTACCGCGGCTCAAGTTAAGTTCTATTCAAGTGTGTTGCTAGCGCTTGCAATTCTTTGCGCGATTCCGATTATCATAGCCTTGCCCGATGTTATATGGGTTTTAGGCGCCAGTGTTGCCGTCGGCCTTTGGGCGCAGTTTAAAAAACAAAATTCGTTCAAATATCGAATCGGTGGAGAGCTGGCACTGTTTCTGATGTTCGGTCCGTTTTTGACTGTGGGTTATCAGCAGGCCATGGGAATTTTGTGGGATGCGGAAAGTGTTGCATTGGGCTGCTTGTGGGGTTGGCTGGTGCTGTTTGTGGTGCACTTAAAAAACTTTGCCAATATTCTGCCCAGTGCCCAGGCGGGCTTCACTAATACGATCAACTGGTTGGGTTTTGATAAGGCTCGTCGCTTGCTGGCTTTCTGGTGGGTGATCTTTGTCCTTTTTAACTTAGTTTATCATGGTGCCTATGCCGGCAAGTATTGGGGCTTTTATGCGTCGGTGGTTTTGATTTTCTTATCTTTTAGTTTTATTGCGCGCTTAAAAAATATTTCCAGCCCTGCGGGCAGTGAATTGCAAGGCGTTTATCGTTCCGGGTTCAAACTGTTTTTGACTACCATTGGTCTTTGGGTTTTCGAATGTCTTTGGTATCTGCTGCAATAAACGAGCGCCTGTGTGTGCTTTCTTCTTCTGCGACAGATGCCAAAGCCCTTCAGTGGAGTCAGTTCTTTAAGTGTCCCTTAAATCCTTCTTATCCTGAAAAGTACTTTTTTAACTTCCACGTCGAACCGCAAGGTGTTTATGTGCGTGATCAAGAAAAGCGCATATTAGAAATTGATTTTGAGAAAAATCATTTAGACTATGAACGCAAAGGTCATCGCGGCAAAAATGAGCTGATCGCCAAGGCCTTGGGTGTGGCCAAGGGCTATCGTAATATTTTGGATTTATCTGTCGGCCTGGGCGTGGACAGCGTGTTTCTAACCCAGTTGGGTTTTGCCGTGACCGGAGTGGAGCGTTCTCCGGTGCTGTATGCATTACTGAAAGAGGCTTTTGCTAAGACGACAAAGTCTTATTTGCAATTCTATCAACTGTACTTTGCTGACAGCTTGCAGTTTTTAAAAGAGCACAAGGGTCAGTTGAATATTGATTCCATTTATTTTGATCCAATGTATCCGCACAAAAAAAAGTCTGCGTTGCCGAAACAAGAGATGGTCGTGTTTCGCGACCTTGTTGGGCACGATGATGACGCTGCGGAAGTTTTAAAAGAGGCCTTAACGTGGCCCGTGCAGAGAGTTGTGGTCAAGCGCCCGATGCAGGCTGAAGAGTTGCTGCCAGGCGTGCGCCACTCCTATGAGGGAAAGGTGGTTCGCTATGATACTTATGTGGTTGGGTAGCTTCGTTATAATCCTTTTTGGATTGATTGAGTCACAAAAGCAGATTTCTAAATTATTTGTAAACTTACAAAAGAATTTTTATGAAAAAGGTTTTGAATCTTCTTTTGTAAAAATGCTGATCGGCGCTGTGGATGTTGTCATATTAGAAGCGTCCCCGCAAAGATCTTTGTATTCAGCCTTGGCTTTATATAACTTGCGTGTCCTGAATTTACGTTCAAGTGTTTTAATCATGAGTTTAAGCACCTTGGGTGCCTGGTGGATGTTGATCCTAGGATTGTTATTCTTAAACTTGAATGGCTTTTTCATTTTAGGTGTATGTGCCCTCACTTATATTGGCGTGTGGCGCGCACCGAGGGCCGAAATTATTTTGAAGTGGATTTTTGCGACGGGGCTTTTTTTGTTGGGGGGCGAGCTGCTGCTGCAAAGATCGAGTGTCTTGCAAACGCTTATGGGACAAAGTGAGGTGGCATTTGCGTTGGCCGATGGCCGCTTTGGCGCTGTCTTTGCTATTTTGGGCCTCAGTGTTATCTTAAGTCTTATCATTCAAGTTGAATTTTGGTCGGTGGTATTGGCCTTGGGGCTTTTAGTGACGAGTATGATTTCATTTAACGGTGCCTTGGCTTTGGTGGCCGGGGAGCGTATCGGCCGCATGTTAGTTTTCTGGTGGCGCAGTCGTCAGCTCAATCAAGACTGTCGACGTGTAGGTTGGCAGTTTTCATTGGCTTCGCTTGCGGGCGTGGTTCTTGGTTTCTTTGTTGCCGGTGAAGCTCGCAGTATTTTTGATTTGGGTTTTTCTGCAGATTTGAGTTCTTTTCAAGACAAGACCTTGCAGTTTATGTTCCTGTTCGCGCTCATTTTATTTTTTCAGTGTGTCGCGCAAATGGTGTGGGGCCATTTTGGATGCCAAGTGAAGGTGGATGAGTTGCAAGATCCAAAATATTTCACCCCTCACTGGAAAGACTACGGTCTGCTGTCAGAGGCCGCGATGCTGTGGGGACAGCCCAAAGTTCACAAACGTCTGGGCGAAATCCGCTATCACTTGCAGGGTCTGGGCACGTTGCAAAATGGTCAGGTTCCAGGGCCGATTCAAGCCCGCTTGCGTGCCGAGGAAGAGCAGTTGAGTGTCCTCGACCAAAGCCTAAAGGGTTGAAACTCGTGACTCTCGCAAAGGACGCCTCTACAATAATTTGGCATGTCTAATGAGAGTGAATTAAAGGAACGCGTTTCCGAACTTGAACATGAATTGGCAGTCAAAGAAGCCGAGCTGCATCGCTATCGTTTGGAATTAACGAAGGCGAATTCAGCGTTAGAAAAGCTTATTCATCAAGTAAGCCAAGAGTTGAAGCTCGCGCAAAGTTTGCAAAAACTTTTGTCGCCGACGGAGCTTCCCAACGTTCAAGGTTTCGATTTTAGTACAAAGTTTATAGCGGGCACACGTTTTGGTGGTGATTACTTTGATATCTTCGAACACGAAGACAAGTTAAAGTTTGGAATTTTGATCTCTAGTGCCAGTGGCTACTCGCTTTCATCGTTATTATTATCAGTGATCATTAAAATCTCTTCGCAGATGGAAGCCCGCCGTGGTCTTGAAGCACACAAGGTTGTTGCTTTGTTGGCCAAAGAAGTGATTCCGCATATTCAGAATGACGACAAGGCTAGTCTGTTTTATGGCGTCGTGGATCGTCGCAGCTATGAAATTCAGTATTGCTCTGTAGGTTCCATAGATGGGTTTTTGCAGGTTTATGGCCAAGAGGGATTGCAAGAGCTGATGCCGACAGGGCAGGCCTTGAGTAAAGACTTTAACACAGAGCCTCAAAGCCGCACTATCCAATTAAATCCCCGCGACCGTGTGATTTTGTCCACGGAAGGAATCAAGTTGTCGCAGAACTCTGTGGGTGTGAACTGGGGTGGACACGGCTTGTCGGAAGCCATCATGAAGGCCCCCAAACAAGGTGTGCACGATTTACGCAACGAAATACTTTTTGCCAATGAAAAATACACCGGGAAGGCAGAGCCTTTGCGGGATCAGACCTTGATCGTCACGGAAGTGAAAGATCGAGTCATCAAACTTGCGAAGAATTAGGACTTCATCTCATTTTCTCAGTTGTGTTGCGGCTTAACTGGGGAATGAAGGTGACTTGTACTTTAAAATTTTGTTATGAGTAGAATGTTAATTTGATAGTCATGAAAGGATACTAATATGGCCGAAGTAAATATCTATGAAGGCGCCTTAGATAAGGGTCTTGAAGGCGTTGTAGCTTGTACGACAAAAATCTCTTTTATCGTAGGCGATTCTTTAAATTTCCGCGGATACACGATTGATGATCTGGCGGCAAATTCCACTTTCGAAGAAGTTACTTATCTTTTGTGGAACGACAAAATGCCAAGTGCTTCAGAACTGCAAGCGTTCTCTCAAGAGCTTCACAATGAAATGCCGTTGAGCCCAGAGTTCATCAAAGTTCTAAAAGCAATCCCAACAAACGTACACCCCATGGGTTGGTTGCGTACTGCGGTGTCTTTGATGGCACACTGGGATGCTGATGCAAACGATAACTCTCCAGAAGCGAACTTAAGAAAATCAGTTCGTTTGACGGCGAAAATGGGAACTCTTCTTTGTGCCTTCGATGCAATTCGTAAAGGCAAAGAGCCGGTAACTCCGAAAACTGATAAATCAATGGCTTGGAACATGATGTACATGTTGGGCGGTGGTAAAGAGCCAAACGCTGAACACGTAAAAGTCATGGACACTTGCTTGATCCTGCACGCGGACCATGAGTTGAACTGCTCTGCTTTCGCAACTCGTGTAACGGCTTCTTCATTGTCTGATTTGCACTCTGCGATCGTTTCTGCGATTGGCGCCTTAAAAGGACCTTTGCATGGCGGAGCGAATGAACAAGTGATCTTGATGCTGCAAAAAATCGGCAACATGGACAAAGCTCAGCAGTTTGTGAAGGACGCTTTGCAAGCTAAAGAAAAAGTTATGGGTATCGGTCACCGCGTTTACAAAAACGGCGATCCTCGTGCTCGTATCTTGCGTGGCATGTCTGACAAATTGACTAAAGATGCAGGAATGCACCACATGTACGAAATGTCGACTTTGATCGACGATACTATGTACAAAGAAAAAGGCTTGATGCCAAATGTGGATTTCTATTCTGCGACTGTGTACTTCTCGATGGGAATTCCAACGGACTTGTTCACGCCGATCTTTGCGGCTTCGCGTATTTCTGGCTGGTGTGCACATGCGTTTGAACAATACGCAAACAACCGTATTTACCGTCCTCGTGGAAAATGGGCTGGTAAAGAAGGTCTTAAAAAGTAATTTTAATAAATTAAAGTGTTCTTTAGAAAAGGAGACCGAAGGGTCTCCTTTTTTTATTCCTCATTAGGACTGTGGCCCCGACCCGAAGGATCTGTATTCTGTGCCTTTTCACAGAGTGAAGATTTTCTTTTCGAAAGAATCCGGTCGATTGCGATAGAAGGCTTTTCAAAAATCTAAATTCCACGGACTATTTTCTTATTCGACGGCTGTCTTTGGGGGGATTATGAAAGTCATTCGTATCACTTTGTCGTGTCTGATATTGTTTTTTTCTTTCTGGGGCAATACCCAAACAAAAACAGCTGAATATCTTGCGATTATTAATGAGCTCAATTTGCAAGACATGCGGCATGCAATGTCTAGTGTCGGTTCACATGGTTTAAATCCGTTGGGATATTGGACAACCGCGATGGAGACTGCTTACCAAACAGGACAAAATAGTGTTGGTGGCGTGTTTCTGCGGGACATGGCTAATCAAAATTATTTACGATTATTAAAGGACATTTCAATCGGCACAGTGGATCCGGTGACAATGGGCAAGGATGTACGTTTGCTGCGCAAAGAATTTTTGACTCCCGCCCAGTTAAGAACCTTGGCGCTGGCGCAAGCTTATAAAGCGTGGCCGTTGCTGGAACAGTTGGCGCCGTTGCATGCTCCTTATATATCGTTGAAAGAATCATTGCAGAAGATTTCGGCTTTTTGCGCGAATAATGCGTGGCCAGTTTTGCCGGCACTGAAAGCCGAGTTGAAAATGGGCACAAAAAATCCTCAGGTGACTGCGATCAAAACGCGTCTGCAGCAATTTGGTTACAAGGTGACCGTCGACGACACTTTTGATGCGGCGACTTTGGCGGCGGTGAAGGATATTCAGTGGTTGATGCGAAAAACTCCGGATGGCGTGATTTCCCCTGGGGGGCGGACGTGGTTGTACTTAAACAAAAGTTGCCAAGACCGGTTACGCCAGGTGCGTTTGGATATGGAAAAACTAAGATGGTTCCCGCAAGTTTTTGAGGAACGGTTTATTTTTGTGAACTTAGCCATGAGCTATTTTAATATGATTGATCGGGTGACCCCTGGGGCAAAAACCATGAGCTTTCGCACGATCAATGGTCGAATCAGCAGACCTTCACCCATGTTAAAAGATAAAGTCGTGCAAGTAATTCTGAATCCGTTCTGGGTTGTGCCGCCCACCATTTTTCGCGAAGACAAGGTCGAAGATATTCGTAAGCTAGCCCCTTGGGAAATTGATTATTATTTTGATTCGCACAATTATGAAGTTTGGAACAAGGACTTCACGCGCAGAATTAGTCCATCCAGTATAGATTGGCAGCGTTTAGATGCAAAACACGATGCTGACTTTTACATTCGCCAAAAGCCACACACCGGCAATGCCCTAGGTATTTTCAAATTTATGCTGACGAATTCTTTTGCGATTTACCTGCACGATACCAACCAGCGCGAACTATTCGCAGAACCAGATCGTTTAATTAGTTCGGGCTGCGTACGCGTTGAAAGGCCCTTAGATTTAGCTGAATATCTTTTGCGGGGTACGCAGTGGACCCGCGAAGTGATTGAACGAACGGTGGCCAAGCCCGGAGAAGTTTTAAACAAGGATACACCGATCAACTTGAAGCAACCCGTGCCGGTGTATATGGCGTTCTTAACTTCGCATTATGATGCCAGCGGCATTATTCGTTTTACGGAAGACTCTTACGGGCAGGACAAACGCTTGATTGAGAAAGGCGTTTGGTGATTTAAGATTTTTTATTATCAATTTTCATAAAAAAGGGCTTTTTAGGTCTTAAGGTCTTAAGGTCTTAAGGTCTTATTAACGACTTGCTGGAATGATGGATGTCGTATTTAGCAAGCTGCTGCCAGGCAACGGTGTAATGCCGTTGTTCGTCCCATACAGAGTTGATGTTCCTAGATAGCTTGAACCACCGTATTGAACCTGCTGAATTCTTGCCATCAACGCAGCCATTTCTTGTTGCAATGACGACATAACCGAATACTTCTGCTGTTGTTGTTGATAATAATTTTGATATTGCTGCATCTGCAATTGCGCCATTTGTTGCTGATATTGCATTTGCGATTGCATCATCGATGGATCATAAGATCCCATGCTCGACATATTGTTGCCTAAGCCCATCATCGAATACGGATTCATCATGCTGGAATAGGGGTTCATCGAATTCATTCCTAAGTTCATTCCACCCGTCATGTTTAAACCACCCATGCCGTTCATGCCCCAAGGGCCCATGCCTGAATTATAAATTCCGCCACCCATGTTCATATTACCCATTGCTGACATGGCGTAAGGGTTGCCCCACATGCCATTGCCATTCGCTCCGCCGTAGGCTCCCATCATGCCCATGCTTCCGCCGTTATTGCCGGCACAACCGAAAGCTCCTTGTCCGATCCCGCCACTCATCGCGCCGTATATGCCACTGCCTCCGCTCGTCATTTGTGAAATACCTGTACCCAGGGCGCCTAAGCCGTAGCCATAGCCGACGGCGCTATAAGGATTTGTTTCCCAACCGTTTTGGGCATTGTAACCGGCGATCATTTTATTAGTCTGGTAACCCATGGCGATTGATCCTACACCGAGGGCGATATTGCCAAGGGAAGATCCCCAATCCGTTTGGGGTTTTTGATACGCGTAACCATTGCCCCGCGCTTGACACTCTATACAAGTATCACCTTCGGTGCCGGCTTGGCGGCGTTCGCGCTGAGCTTCTTGGGCATCCTTCTTCGCTTGTTTTAGATTTTCTTTGCTTCGTTGCAGACTTTCTTGCAGCTGCTCGATTTCTTTATCTAACTTTTGTCCCTGAAAAAAGGACTTGCGATATTCAGCCAGGCCCTTTTTGCACGACTCGGAGTCGTTGCGCCCACCATCGCCTTTTTTGTAGCTTGGATTCGTACACACAGCACCGCTGACGGCTCCCGGTTTATTAGGGTCGCAATATAGCACCCATTCACTTAAGTTAAATGGTGCTCGCACTTCGACAAGATTTTCATTGGCAATACTTTTTGAACCTTCTTGAACTTGAACGACGGATTCTGTGGCTTTGACTTGAAAGCCTTTATATTCCTGGCAACGGCGAGAATTTTCGACGTGCTCAAAAATAAATTCAGCGTGGCCTTCTGAAAGACTGCGTGCGATGTCTTTTTTGGCGCGATCGGTTTCACGACTTATCTTTTTCTTTTCTGCTTTTTTTTCTTTCAGCTGAGCTTGGGCCTCGGCTATTTCGCTTTGGATCTCTTTTGTTTCATCGTCTTCACTGACAGCGCCATTGCCGGCGCGAACATTGTACGGGCAGGCTTGCATGCCGCCGTAAGCTCCCGTGCCCCACATTGTTTGTTGCGCGAAAGTTTTTGCTGAAAACAGAAGAACAAAAATAACCACAGTGTTTCTAAGCATAAGACCACCTTTTGATGATCTCAGGATAACGAAGGACTATGGAGCGAATGTGGAGCTTAGGACTTTTTGAGCGAAGCTGAGACTTTGGCTCCCAGTATTTTGTCACCGTCAAAAATATTTTCAGCGCGGAGTGCGCCTAGATGCAGTTGAGCGATTTCTTTCATGATCACTGAGCCAATGCCGACGGAAATTCTTTGTCCTTGAGTGTCTTCTTTTAAGACACGACTGGCTTTTTTGTGTCCGAAGTCTTGCAAACCTTGCGCAGAAAATCCAGGCCCATCATCAATCACGGAAACAACGAGCTCAGACCCCTGTTGTTCTAGGGTCACCAACACCGTGTTTTTGCTGAAGGAGCTTGAGTTTTCCAAGGCGTTTCGTAAAAGGCGCTCTAACAGTCTTACAGAACCGATGACTTCAAAGTTTTCATTGGGTGCAGTAAAGGTATACTTCTTCTGCGGATAACGTTCTTTAAAGACCGCAATCTGTTCCGCCACCTTTGCACGCAGGTCCACTTTTTCAGTGCCGAGGGAGTATTTTGGTTCGGTGATTTGCGCAAGGAATAACAAATCTTCGACCAGCTTGCCGAAGTACTCAACTTCGCTAAAACACAAACCGAGGACCTCTTGCTTTTTTTCTTCGCTTAATTTTTGTGAAGACAGGCGCAGTGTTTCTAAGAAAGTTGTCAAAGAAGTCAGCGGTGTTCTTAGGTCATGGGCCAAGTCCTGCAAAAGCGTTCGACGACTGTGATCAGCTTTGCGCAGTTGATCGACCATGATTTCTAAGTCACTGGCCATTTGATTAAACGCCTCTGTCAGAGGAGCCAACTCGTCGAATTTTTTCGTCGGTAATCGGGCTGAAAGGTGTCCTTCGCGCAGTGATGAAAGGACGTTTAAGGCTTCAAGGGAGCGTTCGTGATATTTCGAAAATTGATATAACAAAGCGACCGCGATTGAAATTAATATGCAGACAATTAAAGCGGCTAAGGTCACCAAGGGTCCTATGGGAGGACGCTTTTCACCAGGGGGGCCGGGGCTGCTAATCAAATATACTCCTGGTTGCTTGGTTTTGCCAAGCACCAGCGGTGGAGCAGGAAATGTATTTTTCCCTAAATGAAAAAGTCCTTCGCTGTCGATTTTTTCGCGTTGCTCTTGGGAAGGCTGATGCGGCAGAATCTGTTTGCCGCTGACCAAGCTGACGCCTTGGTCATTTATCAAGTCGTGCTCGTGCATCCCAGCTTTGCGTGCGATGTCATTTAGTTTTGCAATCGCTTTCAGCGGGTCTTCGTCAAGGGTATCAAGCAGGGCGCGATGCATATTGGCCGGCCCTGTGAACATATTGTCGCGTTCAAAGCTGGTCAATATCCACGTGGTCGCTAACGTGACAGCAACGAAGACCAGCGCGATAGAGGCAAAGATAATAAAGTTCTTGCGAAAAAGAGACCTTGTTATCATACCGCCTTTTCCAGGCGGTAGCCTTGGCCGTACACGGAATTGATTTTTACGGATTTAATCCCGTGCTTTTGCAATTTCGTTCGGATGTGACTGATATGAGAATCCACCGTGCGATCAAAAATCTCTTCGCCAGAAGCCAGACGGTCGATAAGTTGTTCGCGGGTGACGATGGTTTCGGGGCGTTCAAAAAAAGTTGTCAGAATTTCGAACTCGCGTCGATTCAGGCCAATTAAGGATTCACCATATTTAAGTACCTGTTGATTTTTAATCAGTGTTAGGCCTGCAAAGCGCACAAGTTCTAAGGAAGCTTTTTTGTCCGAATGTTGATTCTTAATCCGTGCGATTAATTCTTTTTGACTAAAGGGTTTTCGAACATAGTCATTGGCACCTTGTTCAAAACCTTTGACGACACTTTCTTCATCTGTTCTTGCGGTTAAGAAAATCACCGGGCTTAGAACGTGTTGTTCGCGCAGCCACTGACAAAACTCGTAACCATTGCCATCAGGCAAATTGATATCTAGCAAAAATAGGTCGGCGGAAGAAATTTTGGAAAGTTTCTTTTTTGCCTCATTCAGATCTTGTGACCACTCGACTTTAAAGGACTCCAGCTCCAACTGCAGTTGAATCGCTTTACCAATAATTGGATCGTCTTCGAGCAAAAATATCGTCGTCATTTTAATAACCTACCATGTCAAAATAAGTTCCTTAGCGCTTATTGTCTATGGCAAGTGTTGAAGCACTGTGGAGGACTGTACTTATGTCTCAAGATAAGTCATCTTAGGGAAGTCGACCAAGAAAGGAGATTCTATATGGCTTCTATTTTCACAAAAATTATTGCGGGCGAACTTCCTTGTTACAAAATCTATGAGGATGATCGCGTACTGTCTTTCCTGGCTCTGGATCAAGTGAACCTGGGGCATACTTTGGTAATCTGCAAAGAAGAGATCAATCACTGGACTGAGGTCCCTGCGGATGTTTATGCTCATTTACATAAAGTATCGCAAAAAATCGGCAAAGCTGTTTTGAAAGCTAGCGGAGCTCCCCGTATTGGGCAAATGGTCGCAGGTTTTGAAGTGCC
Source organism: Bdellovibrio sp. (assembly GCA_013360185.1). Taxonomy (GTDB): domain Bacteria; phylum Bdellovibrionota; class Bdellovibrionia; order Bdellovibrionales; family Bdellovibrionaceae; genus Bdellovibrio. The sequence continues at coordinate 27,319 of JABWCO010000009.1, read as the reverse complement.
ACACTATCATTTGCATATGATACCTGCTTGGTCGATTCCGGATTTGGATTTTAAAAAAGCGCAACGTCGTACGGAGGCAGAGATGAAACAAATCCAGGCTGAAATCCTTAAACATTTAGAGGCAATGAAGTAGGCAATTATGGGTGATAATTCTGAATATAAAGACATTATCCCGGGCGCGATATATCAGCACTACAAAGGCAAACAGTACCGCGTGATTGGCGTGGGTAAGCATAGTGAAAGCTTAGAAGACATTGTGCTTTATGAGGCCTTGTACGCCAATCCTTTGGGTCGCTTGTGGTGTCGACCAGTGTCAATGTGGCCCCAGCTTGTCGAGGTTGAGGGGCAGAAAATTCCTCGCTTTAAGTTTCTATTCAAGTAAACAGTCAAACTAGGTGGGAGCCTTATCAATAGGTTTTCATAACGAGACCGACCTTTGACGTCTCCGTCGTGCGGCATTACAAGCTGCTCCACGGAGATCTTCATTCATGAAATCGGTCATTGCTTTTGTTTTAGTCTGTTCTAGCTTTGCCTTCGCGCAAGAGCCCACCTCAACGCCCGCAGAAGCGCCGTCCCCGGCCCCAGCAGAACCGACAGTTTCTGATGCTCCTTCGTTGCCTTTAAGCGCGATCACAAATCCAGCGCCAGTAAAGAAAGAAGACGGTGGTTTTCCGAAGTTTGAATACGAAGCATATGGCTATATCTCATTAACTCAGCTAGAGACTTTTAAGACAGTGCAAAATCTTGAGCCGATCGTTCGTCGCAAAATGGATCTGGCAGAATTCGCCTTCGAGGGGGAATTCCATTTAACTGAAAATTCAAAAGTGGAATTCGAAGTCGAGATTGAACACGGCGGAGTCGGGACGACCATTGAGTTTGATCCCTTTGAAGAGTTTGGCGAGTTCGAACAAGAAATCGAAAAAGGCGGCGAGGTTGTTTTAAATGAGGTTTTTTATAAAAAGACTTTTAACAACACCACTTTGAAGGTCGGAAAGTTCCCGGTCTTTATCTCTTTAGGCTCTGTTCTGACGAAGCCGCATCGTTATCCGACTATTTTGGCATCGGACCTTGAAGGTCGCATGATCCCCTTGGGTTGGACAGAGACTGGCGTCCAACTTGAAAGAAAATTAGGACCCTTCACTGCTCGCGCGGGCGTCGTCACAGCTTTAAATTCGGAATTCTTTAGAACCTACAGTTGGGTGGGTGGCGGATATCAACGTCATTTCGAAACAATGAATGCCGATGAACTTGCGACTTTGCTAAGTATTGAACTGGGCAGCGTAGCTAAAGGCAGCGGTATCGCACTGGCAGCTTATCGAGGAAATTCTTCTGCGAACAGATACAAAATGGACAAGTTAAAAGATTCAGCACAAGTCGAGATTCTGACTTTGATGGGTAACTATAAATACGGCAACTTCGGTATTTCAGGTGAATGGATTCAAGGAGAGTTGGAAAACTCTGACAAAGTTGCTTCGGCCAACGCAAGTTTAGGGGGCTTAGCAAAACCTAAAGCCTTTGCGCCTTTGGGATCTAAGGCGGTTTTGCAGGCAGTGCAATTATCTTATGATTTTGATCCGGACCTGACTATTTATACAAAACACGAACACGTGAATACCTTCGCAGATGTTGAAGGCAATATTAATAAAAATCCGCGCTATGACGTCACAAGGAAGTCGGCGGGTTTGATGTGGATGTGGGATACGGCTGCGTTCATGAAAGTTCAGTATGCCCGAGAAAAAACAGAATTGTTTGGCTTACCGGAAACCTATCAAGCCAGCATTGCATTTGGATTTGATCTAGACAGATTTGAAAATTAAACGTGCAGGAGACATATAAAATGAAAGCTTTAAAGCTTATGATCGCGGCGTTCGCCTTAGTCGGTGCAACAGCCCAAGCAGCGACACAACAAGAAATCATCAATCATATTTCTTACAATGTGATCTTAGCCACTTACCAAAACTTAGCGAATCAAACAGCTTCGCTTCGTCAGGCCATTGAGACTTTAGCTGCAGATCCGACACAAGCCAATCTGGATAATGCGCAAAACGCGTGGCGCGCAGCCCGTGTTCCTTGGGAAAATTCAGAAGCTTTCTTATTCGGTCCGGTTGATTCATTGGGGATTGATCCAATGCTTGATACGTGGCCTTTGAACAAATTGGACTTGGATCAAGTTCTGCAATCTAATCGTACGATCACCACTGATTTCGTGCGTGCCCTAGGTACGAACTTGCAGGGCTTTCACACAATTGAATATCTTTTGTTCGGCGACGGTGTGAATTCAAACACGAAACCAGCAAGCAGCCTCACGGCAAAACAACTCGAGTATCTGAAAGCTTCTTCGGTTCTTTTGGCGCAGCACACAGCGGAATTACATCATGCTTGGTCGACAAACTATGATCCGGAAAGTCCCTCGCTGCCAGGTTATGTGGCGGTGATCAGCCGTCCCGGCTTCGACAATTTGTTTTACACCTCCGAGCGTGCTGTGATGGAAGAATTCGTCCAAGGGATGATGGGTATCGTGGATGAAGTGGCCAATGGTAAAATTGCCGATCCGATGGGTGGCAATATCGGTTCCGCGAATATGGCCTTGGTTGAATCTCCCTTTGCGTGGAATTCACTGAACGACTTTACGAACAATATTCGCTCTGTCTACCATATTTATACTGGCCAATACCAAGGCTCTTCGGGCCCCGGTATTAAAGCTTTGGTAGAAAACGTGGACGCCGATTTGGCGGCCCGTGTGGAACAACAAATCCTGGGTTGTATGCAAATGATTCAAGCGATTCGTCCTGCGAACGGTGGTGACTTCGGTCAGGCGATTTTGACGAACGACGGGCGCGCGCGCGCGCAACTGGCGATTGAAGCATTGAATGCCTTGCATGGCACCTTAGAGTCGGAAGTCTTACCTACCTTGGACATGCAGTAAGAGGTTCTGAATGAAAGTTTGTACGGCACTAATTTTACAGGCATTTGTGGCTTCCTCGGTATTTGCACAAGGAATCGATATGGACTATGTCCATGCCGTCAAATCAGGTGGCGACACGACCGTCTTTTTGAAGGGCGAGTCTGTGCAGGCTTTCAAAAATCCAGCTGCAAACTTAACCGAAGAAGAAGTTTTTCGTCACCTCACTGGGGATATGCTGTTTGAAAGAAATTTTTCAGATGATGTGTCACGTTTTGACCATGGTTTGGGCCCTGTTTTTAACAACACCAGCTGCAACGCTTGTCATTCCCGCGATGGTCGCGGGGCTTTGCCGGTATTGCCAGCGGGGCAAGAGTGGGTGTCTTTAAAACAAAACGAATCGGTGTTCTTGCGTATCAGTATCGAAGATGGCAACCCTCGACAAAAAACTGCGGCTGATCATTGGGGCGCGCCCAAAGCGGTGCCTGGTTTTTCTGATCAGTTGTTTCACTTAGGTTCATTCGGGGCCCGTGAAGATCTTCCCGGCGTGGGCCAGGCCCAAGTTTGGATGAAGTATGAAAAAAGTAATTTCGTTTATCCGGACGGTGAAGTGGTTGTTTTGCGTAAGCCGGTATTTAAAATTACTGGCGCCTATGACGAGTACTTTGATTCTGTGACCGGGCAAGTGCGCAGTCGCTTGTATGAAAGTGATGTCAAGACAGGGGCGCGCTTAGGCACGCCGATGATCGGTTTGGGTTTGTTGGAAGCCATCAAAGAGTCTGACATTCTCGCTTTAGCGCAAAGAGATCTGTCCGCCGAAGGTGTTTCGGGGCGTCCTAATTATGTTTTTGATATTCAAAAAAGCATGGCAAACGATCCGTATCCAATTTCTTTAGGCCGATTTGGCTTAAAGAACAATACTCCATCGGTGTTTCATCAATCATTGGGGGCTCTGCGCGGAGATATTGGCGTGACGAACTATGCGTTTCCTGATGAAAGCATTGTGGGTACGCCCTTGTACGAATTTTATATGAAGGGACGCGAAGGGGGAGCCGGCGTTGAAGCTTCGCAAGAAGTTGCTGACAGCTTAGTTTTTTATTCTCAATCATTAGCCGTGCCTGCGCGTCGGATGGTGAGCGAGGCCCAAGTCATCCGCGGTGCGCAGCTTTTTCATCAAGTCAATTGCACAAGTTGCCATCAACCAAGCTTCACCACCGGTAATCATGCGATCTCTGCATTTCGTCAGCAGAAAATTTACCCTTTCACCGACATGCTTCTGCATGACATGGGAGAAGGTCTTGCCGATGGTCGCCAAGACTTCGATGCCTCTGGGCGGGAATGGAAAACTCGTCCATTGTGGGGTTTAGGGCATACACATACGGTCAATCCGCGAGCGGGATTCCTGCACGATGGCCGTGCGCGCACTGCCGAAGAAGCGATTCTGTGGCATGGGGGTGAAGGCGAATTTGCAAAATCTAAATTCGCCCAGTTGCCCAAGATGGATCGTCAGGCTTTATTGCTTTTTATAAAATCGCTGTAAGTCCAACGGCCGAACCCTGGGCTCGGCCGCCGTGTGAATTAATCTTTGCATTCTTTGTATTTTACGACCCCAGATTCTAGGTCAAAGAACTCTAACAATTTACATTGCTTAATTGCCACGACCTCATGCGTGGGATGTTCGCAAGTAGCGTACTCTTCGACCCCAAACTCTGGATCACGGCATGAATTAAAAGACTCAACTCCGTGACTCGGGTCGCGACACTCTTGAAACGCTTGCACGCCAAAACTTGCATCACTGCAACTGTTATAAGCTTCCACACCAAAACTGGGATGGCGACAGGTGCGCGGGGTGCTAAAACAAGCGCTACCTCTTTTAGGTATTACTGGAAATACTCCGGCCACCTTTATCGGCAAGCTTCGCATGCAGTCCCCGCGATCGTCGGTCCCGCAGACTTCGCCATTTTTTCTTTGGTTGTATCGTGCGACACCACATGCGGGGCCACGGCCGGTATTGTAAGCGGCGACCGGGCAAGCGGCACTTCGGCTTAAGTTGAAAGTTTTGGCTCCACATTTTGGGTGGGCCGCAAGTTTGTAAGCTCCGACCCCACATTCGGGTCCGCGAGCGACTTTGTAAATCGCACCGCAACTTAAGTGTGTACGAATTTTACATTGGTTGTCGGCAAAGGCTTTTTCCAGGCGTTCCGGCAAGTTGTACTCTTGATATTTAAAGTTTTCCGGGTAAAGGCATTTTTCGAAGTTGTTTAGGCAGGTTCTTGTCAGTGTATTAATCTCGTTTAATTTTTGGTTAACGTAATCTATGCGCCCTTGCAGTTCCTTTAAATTAGGTGCGATGAATTGAGATTTGTTGTTGAGGATATAGTTAACGTTATCGCGGTGATCCGTCAGTTTGAACTTGAGTTGATTTAGATATTCAAAAACACCCTCTTGCACAGCCGTATCAAATTCTGTGGCTTCGATAGGATAAGATTTTAGGTGGCTGTAGGCGGTCGTGATCGCCCGTAAAGGTGTGGGTCTTTTGGTAACTTCTAATGAGAAATCTTTTACACGTCCAATAAGCTCTGCGACGCTTGTGGGATACGTTTTTGCTTCACCACCGACTTGATGCACGAATATTTGTAAGGACTTATTCGAGGTCGCTTCAGCAATGCTGCGCTCTAAATCCACCGCTGCTTTAAAGGTTCCAACTTTGGCGCGCAAGGATGATTTTATTTGGGTATAGGAATAGCTGTCCACGGTGTCTAGCTTTAGTAAGGCATATAGCATGCCACCACGTTGGATAGCTGCTACGTATTCGTTGCCGCACTTTTGCCGAAAGGCTTTGGGGTGGGAGCGAGCTAAATCCACAAAGTGAAGATCAAGGTCTTCATCCATCGCATGTTCAATCGGAGTTAACACTTCCGCAGAGACTAGAATATAAATTGAGTAACTATTTAAAGACTGCTCGTTCAGGTAACTTACACTTGCAGACCCTTTGTTAAATCCCGATTTCAAACTCGCCGCTGCAGAAACGCCGATTTTTTTAGCTAAGTCATAGCGCGATTCAATCAGCTCAAACTTAAAAACACTTTCTTGAACTGAGTCTGGAGTTCGGCTGGTGTCGTATTCGGTGCGGTTAAGGACGACGCACTTGCCTGCTGAATCATCACTGAGACTGTCATAACCACGCCCAAACATCATCGAGCTACCAGTATTGTAATCGACAGAGGTGGATTTTGTCGTTAATTGAGGAATGTGGCTTAAGCTAGGCTTATTAAAAACCTCTACACTGACGGTACTCGCCAAAGCGGGCAGAGTGAAAAGAAGACCTATAGAACAAATTAGTTTTTTCATACAAACTCCTTATAAGTCGTTCTAATGCCGAGTGCCATTTGCTTATAGATTTAGTTTCTTAAATTGAGCCCCGCTTTTTAAGTGCTCCTTAAAGTCGGCATATATATTGGATCTAAATGGTGAAAACACACCTAGTGCAATAGGCTTGATTCAAAGTTTGGAATCGGGGACCTAAGTGGGCACTGTATAAAACTTGGACAGAGGTTTGCGATGATGGCTTCAAAATTTAAACTCATTCTTTCGATGACCACCCTTTTGCTGGTCTCTGCTTGTGCGGAACAAGAAAAGCTCAAAGAAATGCATGATGCCACAGTGAAAATGGAAAAAACCACCGGTGAAATGAATCAAACGACGGGCAAGATGAACGAAGTCACGACCAAGATGGATGACAAAATGGCTCAGATGGCTAACACCACGGAGCGTGTGGCGACGACCACCGAAAGTGTTGATAAAAAGACTGGCGTGGTGTCTACGAAGCTCGACAACCTAGGCGATATGACCAATGAACTGTACGACGCCTTAAGGCAGGGGAATGCCTTACAGCTACGTCGTGAGGCTTTGAGTTCGCTTTTAAAAGCATCCTCGATGCAGATGAAACTTTCGGAATCAGCTAAGTACTTTATGTCTTTTGAAATCCAACTTTGGAATATGTATGGGCAGGATAAAGACCTAGATAAACGGGATGTCTTGGCTCAGCAAGCGACCCAGGAATTTTTTATGGAAGTGGCAGAGTTCGCTCCGGCTGGATATGATGTCGATGCTACGGCGACTCCTGATGCTGAAGATATTCATTCGGCGTCCAATCGCACAGCTTCATTTAATGCACTGGCTGCAGCTATGCATCAAATCAATCGGAAACAATTATCGACATTAAATAAAGACTCGAAGCTTGAAAAAGTAAGCATGTATTCCTTGATGGCCGAAGCGTTGTTAGCAAAAAAAGATATTCAGGCAAACAGCGCGACACTTGGTTCAAAAGAAAAGTATATTCGTGAAATCCTGGCGCAAGAAAAGCTAGCTCTGCAGTTGTTGCAAACGCGGTACAATATATTTCCCATGATTTTCGTCGATCTTACGACGAAAATCAGTGAAAAGAGTCTTCTAGGGAAAGCGATGATGGCGACATTGGCGTGGGAGCTGGATTTAGATAAATTGAATATGACCCAACTGGAATACTTCCGCACAGAGGTTTTACAGCAGGCCTTAGATGCGCACAAGCTGATGACCAAAATCGGTGTGAAACCTAAAATCGGTACGAAGTTAGCAATGATTCTAAACAAGATGGAGATTAAATCCTCACGTAAGAAGGCGGGACACATTGCAGCGGCTCAGACGGCCCTTGTTGAAAAAATTCTCGAGCTTCAGGCCACTATTAAGTAAGCAGCTTCTTTTTGGTAAGATGACTGACTTTGCGACAAGTTGGGCCCTGGCGGATGCTGTAAAAAAGTTTTGTACTAATTTGATTCGGACCATCCTAGGAAAAAAGGTCTAGGGTATTTCAAAATACAAATACTCTCGATACTATTAAGTAAAGCTTCTATTGGGGCTGGAGAGGAGGTGATGTTTATGATCAATTCATGTGACATAAGCAAGGCGGAGGTGGCGGGCTTTTAGCCCCCAAGACCTTCGCCGAGGATTCAAAAGAATCTATTAAGAGCGACCCGCAAGGGTCGCTCTTCCTTTTTCAAGGAACATTCACAAAAGTCCCTTCGAAATTTAAGCAAATCTGGCCCCGCTTCGGAGTCCAAAGCGCTAACGTAAATTCCCGGAAAAACCGATGAATTATCGATATCTCTAACGTTCGTAAAGTGGGATTTTGCAAAAGTATGTCTGACGAAAAATCTGAATTCAATTTTGGTGAACAAGAACCCGTCATCGTGATCGATTTTGAACAAGTCGAGCAGGTATCAAAAGTTTTCTTCGAAGAAGCCAAAGAAATTCTCGAAGATTTGGATGAGCTTATTTTAAGACTCGAAAATGATCCGACCAATATTGATCAGATTAATCTTTTGTTCCGCAAAGTGCATACGATCAAAGGCAGTGTGGGCGCCGTTCCCGGTGGTCAGCTGCTGGGTTCCCTGGCGCATGAGTTTGAAGCGTTACTAACACGTATTAAACGTGAAGAACGACCGGTCACAAAAGAGTGCGTTGATCTTTTCTTAAAAAGCTCCCGGATCATCAAAGTTCTGGCGCAGAGTTTACGCGACAAGCGTGAGCTGTATCCAGAAGAGCTCAGCGAAGCTATTGAATTGATTTCTAGCTATGGGGGATTCGAATTTCTGGACGGGCACGTTGCGCCGGAGAAGTCAGCTTCGCGTGTTCCAGCGGCTGTCGAGGCTCAGTCCTCTGATGACGGCGTGTGGTTGTCCTCGAAACAAATGAACGAGTTCCTAAAATTGTCGGGTGAACTGTTGGTTCTAAAGAATTTTTTTCAAATGATGAACCAAACCGTTAACTTTCGCATACAACCTGAATTGTTTGAACGGCGCCAGGTGGACTTTTCCCAAAACTTAGCGAAGATCTGTGACGTCTTTCAAAACCAAGTTCAGACGGTACGAAAAGAAACGGCGAGTGAGAGCTTTCATGGTCTGCATTTAATTATTCGTCAGGCGTCAACAGAGCTCAATAAAAGCGTGCAGTGGAACCTCACTGGCGGTGACTTGCCGATCGATAAAAGCTTGGGAAAAGATCTGTATGAAGCCATGGTGCATTTAGCCAGGAACTCCATAGACCATGGTGTTGAAGATCAATTTGAAAGAGCGCTGCAAGGTAAAGCATCGACTGGTACTTTATCCCTGGATATTGCGGAAAAGAATAACACGATCTTTGTGACCTTTAAGGACGACGGTAAGGGCTTAGATAAAGAGCGCATTCTGCAAATAGCTTTAAAGTCGGGATTGGTACAAGAAGAAAACGTTGCGACCTTAAGCGATGAAGATATTTATAAATTTATTTTTAACGCGGGATTTTCTACCAAAGAAAAGGTGACGACTATTTCAGGTCGGGGCGTGGGTATGGACATCGTTCAGCATACGGTGGATAAATACAAAGGCCGCATCCGTATTGAAAACTCGCCGGGTCAAGGGGCGTGCTTCAAATTAGAAATTCCAATACCTCAGCATATTATGGTCGAAAGTGCGTTGTTATGCACTTGGCAGGATTACCAGTTTGCGGTGCCGTTGACTTCGGTTGCGCACATAAGCTCATGCGAAGAATTGCAAATTACTCACGTCAATCACCTGCGTTATTGCCAATTCAGCGGACTGACGGTGCCAATTATGAACTATTCAGAGATTTTAAATTTAAAAACAAGTCTTAACGAAGAACAAGTTCGGCAATGTGCCGTGGTTTTTATGAAAATAAAAGATGTTTTGATTGCGTTCCTTGTGGATCGAATTGATGCGCAAACGGACCTTGTCGTAAAGCCTTTTGGAAAAGTTATTTCCGAACAACGAGGTTTTAAAGGAATTTCAATCTTAGCGGACGAAAAAATCACCTATATCGTGGATCCTGAACAGATTCTTGATCTTATGTTTGTGGGTGGTACGGAAAATCGGCAGGAGGCCGCATGAGCGATTTCTTTGGTGATGATTTTACGGTCGAGCTGAAACGTTACTTCCTAGATAATCTTTCGAAGGAAGTAGATAAACATGTAGATCTGGTCGATGACAGTCACTGGACACGCATTCGCAGTGAAGTTTGTGAACTAAGTCAATCTTGGTCGGTGGATGCTAAGAGCAACGAGTTTTCGCATTTTGCCCAATGGTTGGCCGACTTTTCAGAGCGCGTCAAGGATCTGCAGCACGCTTCAGAATTTACGAAGGCTTTGCTTGTTATTAAGTCTTATTGTGAAAATTTAACTAGCGATAGTAACGATACGGCAGAACTTGCCGCTAAGTATTCTTCTGTGGTGGAAAGTCGTCACGAAGTCATGTTCTTGCAATGCAAATGGGGTCAGCAAGATTTTGCGATTCCTCTTTTGAAGGTCGTCGAAATTACCGGCGGATTGTCCTTGTATTCAATGCCCGATAAAAAAGACGGGATTCTGGGGGTCATTCCTTTTCGGGGTGAAGCGGTCCCCGTGGTCAGTTTTGCGGAACTAGGATTCTTAGAGGCGGACAGTAAAAATGCATTCTATGTAATTTGTGAACATGAAAGTGTTCGCTTTTCGTTGCAGGTGACCGCGACGGAAGACCTTGTTAGTTTGCGTGAGTCAGAATTGTTGAATGCAGAGGGCGCCGAGACCATGATTCCAGCTTCTTTTGTCAGTCGTTTTTTTGTTAAGAATAAAAAGAGTATCATGATACTCGACGTTGAAAAGATGGTAGCTTAATGAATACCCATTATTTGTTTCCTGGAAAAGTTGCCGCGTTTAAAGAAGAGACCATAATTTCGACTTTGTTGGGTTCTTGCGTGGCTGTTGCGATCTTCGATCCTACGACCAAAATCGGTGGGTTGAACCACTATCTTTTGTCGGATGGTTCGCCGGACGAGCGGGCGAATACACGATATGGGACGCATGCCATACCCATTTTGATTGAGGAGTGTGTGCGTTTAGGAGCTAACCGCAATAAGTTGCAGGCTAAAATCTATGGCGGCGCAAATGTCATAAGTGTTTCCTCTTTAGGGGATGGTATCGGTAAACGCAATATCGATTTGGCCGATAGAATGCTTCGCGATCTAGGCATTCAAGTGATTGAACGCAATGTCGCTGGCGAAAATGCACGCACAATAAAAATGAATACGGCAAGCTTTGAGGTGATACACAACATGTCTGGCGAGGCAGGATCTTCTGTTAAACAGCCAGTCGACGTGTCGGGATTTAAACCTTTAAGTGTCGCTAAGGGCGTTAAGGTTTTGGTCGTTGACGACTCGGCGACCGTGCGCACTTTGTTCACCAGTATTTTTTCTAAAAATGGTTTAGAAGTTGTAGGTGCAGCAGCGGATGCTTATCAGGCGCGCGAAATGATCCTCAATAAAAAGCCTGATGTAATTACTTTGGACATCGAGATGCCGAAAATGTCAGGAGTGATGTTTCTGGAAAAAATCATGAAACACCATCCTATTCCGGTTGTCATGGTATCTTCTTTGGCAAGCACCGGGGATGCGGCGTTAAAGTCGTTAGAGCTTGGCGCGATTGAGTTCGTGCATAAGCCTTCCCAATTTGATCCTGCTGTTCTTAAAGATCTTGCGGGGATGTTAATTGAAAAGGTGCGTGCCGCCGCTTCGGTGAATATTCTAAAGAAGCTAAAAGAGGCGCCTCCCGTTGTGGAGATGAAATCTTCTGCCGTAGTGTCTTCGTCAATTCGTAAAGCGGCTGAGTTAAAAGTTATCGTCTTGGGTGGTAATGCTGGCTGCGCTGATGCCTTGGAAAAGTTTGTGAAGGGTTTAGCGGCAGATACACCGCCGGTCGTTGTTTCTTGCAGTACAGTGGCGAACTTTATCACGGCCTTTATTGGCAAGTTAAAAGTGGGCAGCAAAGTGACTCCGGTTGTGGCAAAAGACGGTGACTTCTTAAGAATGGGGCATGTTTATTTTATTCCTTCAGAACATCACGGCAAAATTGCGACAGGTGGAGCCGGACCAGTATTAAATATCACAAAGGGCGCACCCGTGTGCTCTCAGCTGCCATCCAGCAACGTCTTATTTCAGTCGGCCGCACAAAGCTACTCTAAAGGGGTGTATGCTGTGCTCTTGGGTGGGTTTGGCAGTGACGGAGTTGAAGGTCTTATCGAAGTGCAGAAAAAGGGCGGAGCCACTGTCGTGCAGCATCCCGAAGAAGCGCAATTTCCCTATGGTCCGCAAAAAGCCATTGAACTGGGAGTTGCTGATGAGGTACTTAAATCAGATATGCTTGCGCAACATCTGATGCAGTATCGAAATCAAAACTTGTACTAGGATGCTTTTTGGATCTACAAAATTTTATCGGCGGAGCTTTTGTTCCTGCCGAAAGCCAGAAAACTTTTTCTAAGTTATCGCCCTTTAGTGGCGAAGTCGTGGCTCGGGTCGCACACAGCGATGCGATGGACGTGATCAAAGCTTTACAAAGCGCAAAAAAGGCGCAGCCTTTGATCAGGGAAATGACGCGTGCGGATCGCGCCGGCTTGTTAAACAAGATGGCGGAATACCTTCAGGCTCACAGTGATGAGATCGCCTATCAAGAAGCATTACACCAAGGCTTGAGTCACCACTTCACCTTAGAAAACAGTGTGAAACCTGCAATTGTGACCCTGCAAAAGAATGCGCGGGCCGTAGTGGCAGAGGAACTTGCAAATATCGTCGTGCAGCCCTCAGGGCTTGTCGGAATTATTACGTCTTGGAATTTGTCTTTAAAACTTGTCGTCGAGCGCTTGGCACCTGCCTTGGCGGCGGGAAATGCCATGATTGTCAAAGTGTCCGAACATTCGCCGATCACCGCAAAAATTTTGGCGGAGGCTATAAGCTTTGCTGGCGTGCCTGCGGGCAGTGTGAATTTCATTCAAGGCTTTTCTGATGTCGCGCAAATTATTGCCGGCCACCCTAGTGTGCGTGCCATTACTTTTGTGGGTAAAAGTTCAAGCCTTGAAAGCATTGTTAAAGCGGGCACTACTCAATGCAAGAAGATGCAGTTGGCCGGGGGCGCAAAAAATTCTGGCATCGCTTTAACGGACACAGACTATAAGGCGAACATCGCGCAAATCCTAAGTCCCTTCCTCGTGGGTCAAGGTCAGCTGTGTTGGAATGTCACCAGACTCTTTGTCCTGGAAGCCATGGCAGAGGATTTTATGAAAACTGTCCAAGAATTTATGTCTTCCTTAAAAGCACTTAAAGATCCTCGGGGTGCTGAAATGTGGACTCCCTTGATTTCTGAAAAATCGCGGCAACACATTGATGAAAAAGTTCAAGAGGGTGTGGGCGAACACGGAAAAGTATTTAGCGGTGGGAAGATCTGTGCGGGCCCAGGTTTTTTCTATGAGCCCACGGTGATGCTCGATCTGCCGAATTGCAGTGTATTGCAGCAAGATGAATTGGCGGGGCCATTGCTTATTGTAACTCCCGTAAAATATCAGCACGAAGCCGTGAAGTGGACCAACACGAGTTACCTAGGGCATTCGGCCGTGGTGTGGGGGCCTACAGAAAAGGCTTTGAAGGTCGCGCAGCAGATTGAGGCCGCGCAAGTGTGGATCAATACGTGGATGAAGGGTGAAGAAACAGAGTCCTTTGGTTTTAAGCAGTCCGGGTTCGGTAATCCAGACATGCGTTGGAATGGCAGTTTTTATTCAGATGTTAAGAAATTGGCGGGGTCTTTATAACGTCAGAATCGTGACGAGGACGTGTGCCAAGAATTTGACGAAAATCAGTTCAAGGTGTGAGTTTTCGCCCGAGTTTTGACGTCACACTGAGTGCAGAAAGCCTCTTCTTTGATCTCTAAAGTTTGCGTGTCGGCGATGTGTTTTAGCTCCAACACCGTGCCGCAAAGTATGCAATTGTTTTGGGAAATTATAAACTCGCGGTGTTGTGCTGAGTCTGTTTTTTCAAAATAATTAATTTTGCGGATTTCCATGATGTCTCATTTCTCGAGTTTGCCAAGGCCGTTCGGCCTGGGCTCCTTCCTGGAGCAAAAGTATCTTAATGCAAAAGCTGTTCACAGACTTTGGTCTTAAAGATTTTTTACGAGTGAACCAGAATTGTTTGCACCAGGGTGTCGACTTGCACGGGTTTGGTCAGATAGTCTGTACAGCCGGCCTCTAGGCAGCGCTCGCGGTCATCCTTCATGGCGTGTGCGGTCAGGGCGATGATGGGTTTTTTGTAGCCTGCTTCGCGTAATTTTTTAGTGGCCGTATATCCGTCCATGACAGGCATTTGAATATCCATGAGGACAATATCGTAATTTTCATTTAACGCTTTCGATAAACCTTCCTGACCGTTTGTCGCCAGAGTCAGTTTTGCGCCTCGTCTGCTTAGCATTCGTTCGATCAGCAGGCGATTGTCTTCGACGTCATCAATAAGCAAAATATGTCGACTTGCCAATTGGTCATTGAGTGGCTTACTGCCCGTGCTGGACAATTGTGGAACTTTCGCAGTCAGTCCCTCAACACTTTGAAAAGCGATACGTACCGTGAAGGTGCAGCCTTTACCCAACTGACTATCTTCCAAGGCTACATCGCCACCCATCATTTGTGCTAATCGTTTCGAGAGTAACAAACCTAGTCCCGTGCCCTCGTATTTGCGCGTGACCGAGTTGTCTATTTGGCTAAAAGCTTGAAATAATAAGTCGCGTTTGCTTTCCGAGATTCCTACCCCGGTGTCTTTAATCGTAAATAGAATGTTTTTCCCAGAAACTTCATAGGTCATACGCACGTAACCTTTTTCGGTGAATTTAATCGCGTTACCTAAGACATTTATTAAAATCTGGCGAAGTCGAAATGAATCTGCATAGATCATGTCCGGTACAATGCCACGGCGATTGAATTCAATGTGCAAAGGTTTGTCAGCGCTTTTGGCGACCATCATCACATGAATATCATCAAGCAGACCCGTTAAGGAAAAGGCCGAGTTTTCCATTTCCAAATGCCCTGCTTCGACTTTGGATAAATCTAGAATGTCATTGATTATACGAGTCAGGTTTTGTCCCGTGCGATGAATGACGTTGACGTACTGAAGTCGGTATTCGTCTTCCAGAGTCGGGTCTTTTAAGAGATCTGAAAAGCCAATAATCGCAGCTAAGGGTGTGCGTATTTCGTGACTCATATTTGCCAGAAATAAACTTTTAAGATGGCTGGCTTGTTCCGCTTGCCGTCGTTCACCAATATTGTTGCGTAAGTCCAGGGCCATCTTATTTAAGCTGTCTGCCAATTGCCCCAGCTCGTCACCAGAGCGGACGGGAACACTGACATCGAAATGACCTTGCCCCACCTTGTGCGCAGCCACGTTGAGTTCTTTCAAACCCTTTGAAAGGTTGCGACTAAAGGAGATAGTCAGGAACAGCCCCGTACTTTCAATGATCAGCACGGCAAAAAGCAGAGAGAACATTAAAACCTTCTCTAACCAGCGCGAACCTTCGCCTAATGTGTTCGAAAAATTGACCTCTAATACTGTCAGTTTGTCGTTCAGAGCATCGATTTGATCTAGCTTCGCTGAGACCTCTTGATCCTTTGGGTTGTTCCGAATGAGTTCGTGTAAACCTTCACCTTGAGAGATCAACTCTTGCGTCAAGGAGTCGCCCTCGCGCCAATAATCTAAGGCCTTCGCCACGTGACCGATCTTTCCGAAGCTCAGTACTAGATTTATGACTCCTGAGACATCGTCCTCATGGATCTGTCCTTGTTTCAGGCCTTCAGCTGCATCGGCTAAATTTGGCGGGGTGGCTTCCAATGCCATGCGGGCGCGATAGTCACCCAGAGGAATTTTCAAATTTTCGGAAAACGCATGGAAGTACTTTTCATCACGGGTGCGCGCATACTTATGCAAAGAAAGCACAGCATCTTTCTGCGCTTTCGACCAACTGCTTTCACCCGAAACAAAACTGCGTACCGAGGACAGCGTGTTCATTGCAAAATAAAGCGTGAACAGTTCTAAGGCGATCAAGATGGTCATCACACCAATGACGGCGTAAAGTTTATTTGAAACGGAAAGATATTTCCAAAATTGGCGAATTCCCATGTTCAATATATCGGAACAAACATAGGAATTTCTAAATAAAATATATTTGGCGTGTGTTCTTTGTAACGATCAAGGCCCTGCTGGCGAGGGCTTATATGGACCTTATATTGCAGATGCTTAATCTAAATAGCTAGTTTTAAGACTTTTCTCTTCTTTATGCTTTTCGAAACCGACTTTAATCAGTTTTGTAATTAGATCTTTGTACGACAAGCCAGTCGCTTCCCACATCTTTGGATACATCGAAATCTTCGTAAAACCTGGCAGAGTATTGATTTCGTTGACACAGAAATCACCGTTGGCTTTTAAAAAGAAATCTACGCGAGTCAAGCCATCACAGCCCATCACTTGATAAGTTTTCTTTGCTAAGTTTTGCAGCTGAGTCAAAGCGTCACCATGAACGTCAGCAGGAATTTTTAGTAAAGCGCCGTTGTCATCCAAGTACTTGGCTTCGTATGAATAAAAATCGTGCTGCGGGATAATTTCGCCCGGCAAAGAGGCTTCGGGGGCGCGATTGTGGCCCAGGACCGAACATTCTATTTCGCGCCCTTGTACGAACTCTTCGGCTAAAACTTTATGGTCAAACTGGAATGCATCCTTAAGTTTCGTTGCAAATTCTTCCGCAGACTTCACCTTGTGCACGCCTACCGAGGAACCGGCATTGGCGGGTTTAATAAAGAACGGAGAACCTAGCTGAGCTGTGATTTCCGCGTAAGATGTTTCTTTGTACGGTGTGAGCAGCAGATAGCGCGCCGTGGGAATATTCGCTTCAGCAAAAAGACGCTTCATGATTTCCTTATCCATGCCGGCGGCGGAACCCCACACGCCACAGCCCACGAATGGCAACTGCACCATTTTGAAAAGACCTTGGATCGTGCCGTCTTCTCCCATCGTCCCATGTAAAATCGGGAAGGCAATATCCAAAGAAGTCTTTGAGTGGTCTTTTAAAGAATATAGAACGGGTTTACCCTGAAAAGGAATCAACGCAACAGGTTCTGCGTTGGCAGGCAATTGGGCGTCGATTATTTTTGTGGTCTGCGTAAACACCGACGCGTCGGGGAAGCGATACCAGCTGCCTTCTTTGCTAATACCAATGATGACCGGTGTGAAAGCATCTTTGTCCAAAGCTTCGCTAATATTGCGCGCTGAACGGAGTGACACCTCATGCTCTGCAGAGTTTCCGCCAAAAATAAGTGCTACGGTTTTTTTCATACGATATTTTCCAAACGTTGTTTTTAAATTAAGCCCATTCAACCAATTCGTGTGCAAGTCCGACAATGCCTTTAAAGACTTCATGTGGTTTCGCATCGTCGTACATATAAGCTGGAGTCGTTACGATCTTACCCTCGCGATCAGAAATATAATCATCAACAGGGCAATCTTCGTGGAGTGCGCCGGTTTTTTTAATTTCTGCGATTGTTGCCGGGTCGTTGCCAATCGTGAGGGTTACATTTTTATCACCCAAGACCCGCGCCAGTAAGACCGGCGCAATACAACACGCAGCAATCGGTTTGCTTTCACGGTAAAAATCCAAGATAACTTTTTGCACATCAGGCAGAACGTCACACTTTGCACCTTTATCCGCCCAATTGGAAAGATTTTTAGCCGCGCCATAGCCGCCAGGAAAAGCCAAGGCATCAAAGTCAGAAACTTTTAAGGTGTCTAAACTATGAATCGTGCCACGAGCAATGCGCGCTGATTCTTCAAGAAGATTGCGTTTTTCAGCCAGTGGTTTTTTTGTCGCATGGTTCATCGCGGGGACTTCGATATTTGGCGCAAAACAAGAAACTTCGGCACCGGCTTGATGAAGAGCAATGAGCAGGCTGACGGCCTCAGTGATTTCGCTGCCGTCTAAGAAACCACAACCAGATAAAACTACAGCGATTTTTTTCATTAAAAAAGCCTCCACAGGAATTGGAGGCTTTAGAGTACTTTGATTTTATGGTGAAGGCAACGCGTGAGAAAAATTCTTAGGGCGTGCCTTTTTGATAGTTGCGTTGTTTTGTGCAGGTAGTAACTAGAACCTGTGACGACTGCACCGCATACAATTGCCGATTACAAACTTCGGTCATGCGCGCTAAGAAGGGCATGTCAGGACTCATGGAAACAGAGTAATTTACCTTCTTCTTTTCGACCGACTGACCTTTTTTTAACACGATCGTCCAGTCAAAAGCGACGGACTTAACCGTGTAAGAACAATCGGCAAAACCACCACAATTGGCTTGTGCTTTTATTGCCGCAGGGACCGGCACAACTTTTTCAGAGGCCTTGAGATTGCTGCATTGTATTTCGCAGCTGTCCACGCCTAGGTTTTCCTGGCAGTACTTATTCTGCTCCTCGGAATTGGCACAGGCATAAATCAAATTAGCGACTTGAAAATAGCCTAATGTCATCGAGTAATCGTCTGCCATCGGTCGAAGGGCTTTTTCCAAAGTCTTGACCGAGGCAATGGATGCGGCCGCGGGATCTGGTTTGTACACAGAAAGCGGGGGAGTTTCACGCGTCGATTCTTTGCCTACAGCGCCTTGTTGTTCGACTTTTGTGGCGTAAAGAAAGACGTATTCAAAGTGATCGGGTTTTTCTGTCTTAGATTTTACTTGGATACCTTCTTGTAAAATAAAGAAGGGCTCTGTCGCATTGTCGATCTTTCTTTCGGTGTCTTGAGCTAAAAAGTCACCGGGCTCCATTGTTAACGGATCCGTATTGCCCCAGGCCTCTGCGATGGCTGTTCCCACTTCTTGCGCCGAAGCCGGAATTTCTGGTGTCTCCTCTTCTTCTTTCATGCACGAAAGAAGCCCTAAGGTCAGGGCACAAAGTGTCAGCCATTTCACCAAATTCATATCGAGTCCCATCCCCAAATCCACAGATTCAGTGGTAATACCTTTTCAAGTTTTTGAATGGTTTCTTCTTTGAACATCGAGAGAGCTCGATAGTCCACGGGGCCAAAAAGAAGACGAACCATATCAGTTTCATTGTTGATGGTGAACAGATCTTGGCCGATGCCAAACAAGAAATGGTCAGGATGTTTTTCTAAAACAATGTCGGCAACACCCTCGGCGCGAAAGGCCCGTTTAATCTTTGTGGAAAGTTGATCAAAGTTCACAAGCTTGATCATGCCTAAGAAGCCTTGGTTCATCGTCACTTCATATTTTTGCAAAGCTTGAATTAAGTTCTGCGCATGGCGCGGGCAGATCACTGTGATGGGTTCATTCTTTTGCGCACGAATATAGCTTAGCAGGGCCATGAGTTTACTGACAGAGCCGCCCCATTCGTGGATATAGCCACCTAAATCGACTCCCTTGCCCTCAATGGCATACGCCGCCAGTTGGCCATTGGCGTCCCAAGCGGTGTAAACTTTAGTTTGCGGGATCGCTAAGAATTTGCGCGTTTCTTCCACTGTGCGCACCGAGTTTACGGTGTGTGCAGAATAAAGGCGATAAATGGCGTCCGGAGCCACCTTCGTATCGTTTGAAAAGCGCAAATTCGAGTTTGCGACTTCGAAGTTTTCTTCAATAACGAAACTAATTTCGCTGCCAGCCAACTCAAAGCCCATGCGGCGATAGAAATCAAAAAGATCGGTCCAAAGAATCGCGATATCGCAGGATTGTTCTGTTGCCGATTTGAGGCAGTTTTCAATCAATTGAGTGCTTAAACCTTGGCCACGATAGGCTTCATCCGTTACGACGGAACCAATTGCGCCGACCTTAAAGATCACGTGCGGGGATTTGATGATAAGGGGTTTCATCACGGCATGGGATAATACGGCGCCTTCATCAGCAATTATGTGCATATTGTGCAAGTTGTTAGAGGAAAATGCCGTTGGATATTCTGCTGCAATCGACCAGGCGGCCTCATTGCGAAGTTTTTTGTTTAAGAAATCCAAAACTAGGGGAAGCTCATTTTCTTGCGGTGAGCGAGGTCCTTCCATGAATTCTCCTTATTAAGTACTCAGTCTAGCGTTAAATGGCAGGGGCCCCTAGGGTCCCCAGGGCTAGGCCATGAAAAATGCGACCCAAGTCGGGAAGGGGATTTGACATCAAGGTCAAAAGTTTTATATTAAGGTCGCATATTTAGGAGACCTCATGGCCGATAAGAGTCAGAAATGGAACGAAAACAAACCGGGTAAAGTATTTGTCGATCAATCTTGTATTGCTTGCGATGCCTGCGTTTTGACCGCTCCTAAAAATTTTGCGATGCATGAAGAAGATGGTCACGCCTTTGTTTCAAAACAACCGGACTCTCCAGAAGAAGAAGCTCTTGTGAAAGAGGCGATGGAAGGTTGCCCGGTTGAAGCTATCGGAAATGATGGCGAGTAAAAAAGTTTCGTCTTCGACTAAAAAAGTGTCCAAAAAAACAGGACCCAAGAAGGTGGCCTCGTCCTTAAAAAAGGCCCCTTTACTTCCCACCCTTGAGCTCTTTAAGCGCTATTATCCCGACGCCCATTGTGCACTTAACTTTACGACCCCTTACGAGCTTTTAGTTGCGACGGTATTGTCGGCGCAATGTACAGACGAGCGCGTGAATATGGTGACGCCGGCATTGTTCAAAAAATATCCGACTCCACAAAAAATGGCGAAGGCTTCTTTGCAAGATATTGAAGAGCTGATTCGCTCCACCGGTTTCTATAAAAATAAAGCGAAGAGCCTAAAGTCCTGTGCCATTTCTTTGGTTGAAAAATACCAAGGCGAAATCCCTCAAGACCTTGAGGCTTTGGTCGAGTTGGCAGGTGTCGGGAGAAAGACTGCCAACGTCGTTTTAGGCAATGCCTTTGGTATCGCCAGTGGTGTGGTTGTGGACACACATGTCACCCGCTTGTCGAATCGCTTGGGCTGGGTTAAGTCCGAAAATGCGGTGCTGATTGAAAAGGAATTGGTCAAACACGTCCCCCAAGAAGATTGGGTGATGTTTTCACATTATTTGATTTCCCATGGTCGAGCTATCTGTAAGGCGAGAAAACCAGCTTGCACCCACTGCTTCCTAGAGGAGACTTGCCCTAAGAAGGGTGTCTAGTTCACAATGATCTCATGTTTGTTGCATTCTTTGAGAGCGTTAAATACGTAGGCCATCTTTTACCTATCTCTTTTCTAAGAATTTTCTTAGGTTATTACTATTTGGAATCTGCCATGCAGAAATATCGCGGCGATTTTTTAACTCGCCCGCGCATTGCGGATCAAATCGCCGAGTGGTTGCCGGCAAGTCATGCGCCGAATTGGTTTAAGATTTTCGCCAGCAGTCAAATGATCCCGAATTGGCAGACCGTCGCCTTTATTATTCTTGGTTTGGAGTTCGCGGTGGCAATTTCGTATCTTATCGGGTACGTCGTGCGCCCCGTGGCTTTGTTGGGTGTGTTGCTGTGCGTGACAATGCTGTTTGTGTCGGGCCCTGGTTCAGAAGATTTATATAAAACATTTTTAGCTATTCATTTGATTTTAGCCTGGGTCGGCGCTGGCCGTTGTCTGGGCTTTGACTATTATTTCTTCAAGCGCCGTCGCGGGCTGTGGTGGTAGGGCGTGAAGCATTTTATTCTTTTTGTTGCCGTCATTTTTTCAGGATTGTTTTTTGCGGTTTTACATAAAACGGAACAAGGGGCAGTTACAAATTCCTTGCCGACATTACGAGTGTTTGGTTATGCGTCTTTCACGGGGCGGTGGGGCCCCGGTCCGTTATTAAAAGAACATTTTGAAAAAACTTGTAACTGTAAAGTTGAATTTATCGAAGGCAGTGACTCGGGAATTCTTTTGCAACGCCTTAAAATTGAAGGTGAAAGTTTAGGCGCTGATGTTCTGGTGGGACTTGATCAGTTTGATATCTCAAAAGCTTTAGCCGACCACACATGGCGTAAACTGAGTTTGAATAATTTGGATGTCTATGACTCAGTCAAACCAGCTTTGAATAACAGTTTTTTTGTGCCTTATGACTGGGGCGTTTTGACCTTTGTCACGCGTCGTGACGAATTGAAGAAAACCCCAAAGTCTTTGGATGATTTGTTAGATCCCGAATTTGCCAAAAAGATCGCTTTGCAGGATCCGCGAACCAGTTCGCCGGGGATGCAATTTTTGTATTGGATTTTGCGTTCAAAGGGTGAAGAGGAAGGTTTTGCTTATTTAGAAAAACTGATGGCACAAGTCCACAGTTTTTCTCCGACCTGGTCGACGGCTTATGGTTTGTTCACAAATAAACAAGCTAAGATGGCTTATTCCTATGTCACTTCACCTTTGTACCATGAAATTGAAGAAAAAAAGAAAGACTATGTCGCGTTGTCTTTCAACGAAGCGCTGCCGGTGCAGTTTGAGTTCGTTGGCATTCCGGACTTGTGCCGCAATTGTACCTTGGGTGAAAAGTTTGTGAACTTGATGTTGTCGCCTGAAGGTCAAAAAATCATTATGGAAAAGAACTATATGTTCCCGGTGATGAAAGGTGTGATGGAAGGGACAGCCTTCGCTCCTTTGATGAATGTCAGAACTCTCAACGAAGTCGAAATTATGCCCTCCGCTGAAGTCGATCGTTTGTTGCGTCGCTGGACAGAAATTCGCAGAGGCGAATTGAATTGAGCTTAAGAAACGGATTGCGCCTCGCCCTGGTGCTTTTTCTGCTGTTCCCCTTTTTATTCTTAGTCACTCAGTTTGGTGTCAGTGAAGTGCCCGATGCTGGAGAGTTGCTGTGGGCGTTTAAAAACAGCTTGTGGCAGGCTTCTTTTTCAGCCGTATTTTCTTTAATGTTTGGTTTTTGGGCTGCTTTGGGTCTTTTAAGTTTTCAAAATTCTGGGCGAGTTAAATGGCGTTCGATTTTAGACATTCTGTGTTTGTTGCCGAACTTTCTGCCGCCCCTTTTTATTCTTTTGTCTGTATTAAGTGTGATAGAGCCTTTTCCCATGGGCATTGCCGGAATTGTCATAGTCCACACGGTCATGAACTTTGGTTTGGTCGCTGTACTGCTTGCTGGAATTATCGAAAACAAATTAGGCGGCATGATCGAACTTGCCTATGTCGAAGGAGCCACTCGTTGGCAGTTCTTGAGTAAAGGACTTTTTCCCGCTTTGCAGAAGGACTTATTGCTTCTGGGGCTATTCATTTTTGTAATTTGTTTTGGTAGCTTCGCGGTACCGTTAATTGTGGGTGGTGGCAAAGGTACAACGATTGAAGTTTTAATTTATGAAAAAATCCGGCTATCCAGCAACTGGGGGGGCGCGGTTCTTTTAGCTTTGTTGCAGTCGGTGTTCATTTTCACCTTATCCTTTGTGGTCAGCCAAGGAAGAACGGCATCCCGCGCCAAACGCACGCAAATGAATTTGCTGAAAAGTCCCAGCGGTGTCTTTGTGGTTGCGGCGATCTCTTTTGTGTATTTGTACGGATATTTTGAAGGAGTGATTTCGGGCCTTGCAATGACTTCCACCTTTTATGAACTCCAATCCACTTTAATCTGGAATTTTGTGGGAAGTGTGGTTTTGGGACTTACCGTGGGACTTCTTTGTTACATAAGTCTTCTGTGGATTGCTTATTGCTGGCCTAAACAGTGGTTTGAAAAATTTCTGAGTGGCTATGTTGCGCCCTCGACGTCACTAGCATGTTTTAGCTTATTGATTCTCGGTCCCAACGAAGGGTTCTATCCGTTTATTAAGATTCCCTTCGCATTGGTTTTGTTAAATTTAAACGCCCTCGTACGGATGGGCTGGAGCGGCGAGCTGCAAGCCTTGCAATCTCAGATGACCGTCGCTTATGCCATGGGGGCATCGCCTGCACAAATTTTTAAAACTATCTTGTTTCCGCAACTTTCAGAACGTGCGGGGATTTTAGCTGGTATTGCCGCAATTTGGGCGTGCGGTGATTTTGCTGTCTCAAGAATTTTAGCGCATCATGATTTAAGTATCGCGATGATGACAGAGACTTTAATGTCGGGCTATCGCTTGAATCAAGCCATGGTCTTAAGTACGCTGATAATTGTTGCCGGCATCTTGTGTTTTGTTCTGTGTGTGGGAGGAAGTCGTGTCTTACGTCGAAAATTTACAGCGTGACTATGGTGACTTCAAAATTGAAATTCCTTCCTGGGAAATTTTAGATCAGGGCGTGACCGTTTTAATGGGGCCATCTGGTTCCGGTAAGACCTCGGTGTTTCGTATTCTGTTAGGTCTTGAGCCCTGCCCCGGTATGAAGTGGAATGTCAACGGAACGGATCTTGCGAAATTAAAGACACCGCAGCGACGGTTGGGTGTAGTCTTTCAAACCTTGGATTTGTTCCCGCACCTGACGGCGAGTGAAAATATTCTGTTCGCGGCGCGGGCTCGAAACGTCGATGAAGACAAGGCCCGAAAACGTTTAAAAGAACTCAGTTCTGAATTGCATATGGATTCATTCCTAGAGCGTTCCGCCAGTGTTCTTTCGGGTGGCGAAAAACAACGCGTGGCCATCGCACGGGCGATCATGGGCGAGCCAAGATTGTTACTTCTCGATGAACCATTTTCAGCGTTGGACCAGGAACTTCGGGGAGAGAGCCGTAAGCTCGTAAAGCGGGTTATTGAAACAGAAAAAATTCCGACGCTGCTAGTGACCCATGATCCTCAAGATGTTGAAGTTCTTGCGAACAAAGTCAGTCATATTCGCAACGGGCGCCTGACTTAAGGTCTCACGTTTTTGATGCTAACTGGTGTACTTTTGGATGATTTCCAGCAAAGCCGTTTTCTTAATGGGTTTTGTTACATGTTCCGTACAGCCGGCATCTAATGATTTTTTCATATCTTCTGACATAGCATTGGCGCTGACCGCGATAATCGGAATAGCTTTTCTGTTCTGGTCTTTTTCCCATTGGCGAATTTTTTTTGTAGCTGCGTATCCATCCAATATGGGCATTTGAATATCCATTAAAATCAAATCAAAATGTTCTTTGAAGACTTTTTCGACAGCTTCCTGTCCGTTTTCGGCTTGGACAACTTCAAACGGCAGCTTGCGCAAGTAGGTCAATAATAGGAAGCGGTTGTCTTCAGTGTCGTCCACGATCAGGATGCGGGCATTGTGACTCAGAGAAGCTTCAGTGACGCGATCCTCTGAACAATAGGACTTTTCAATATTCGCCTTAGCCTCGGAAGGGAACTCAGACTTCAAATAAGGTATGGTGAAATAGAAACTGCTGCCGCTGCCTTCGCGACTTTTAAACCAGATGGTGCCGCCCATAAGTTCAACTAAGTTTTTGGAAATGGTCAGACCTAATCCGCTGCCACCGAATTTTCTGGTGATCGAGCTGTCGGCTTGCACGAAACTTTGGAACAACAAGGGTTGTTTATCTTCGGGAATGCCCGTACCGGTATCTTTGATGGCAAAGCGTAAGAATTTTTGCGTAGGTCCATCGAATTCTAAAGCTACGGTGATGGTCCCTTGGTTCGTGAACTTAATGGCGTTGCCAATCAAATTAAATAAAATTTGGCGCAGCCGAGTCGGGTCACCGATAACGATATGTGCATCACTTCTGTCCAAGTTAATATCTAGCTGAAACTTAAGATTTTTCTCTGCCGCTTTTTGTTTTAGTATTTCGCAAATATTTTTAATCGTGGCTTCGAGGTCAAAAACGATTCTTTCTAAACGCACTTCGCGGGCTTCAATTTTCGAAATATCCAGAATGTCATTCACCAACGCTAATAAGTTTTCGCCCGCATTCGCACAGACTTTCACCAGCTGAGCTTGTTCTTCTTTGAGGTCAGAGCCGGCCAAGACATCGGTTATGCCAACGATGGCATTCAGCGGGGTGCGGATTTCGTGACTCATACGTGCTAAGAATTCAGACTTCGCTTGGGAGGCTTTCACCGCTTGTTCGCGGGCTTCGATCAAGGCATTTTCTGCAGAGATGCGATCGGTGATATCCGTACAAACAAATACGAAGGTTAGGTCACCAGCATTGTGTGCTGGCAATGTGGCCCAGTTTATCAATACGGGCACCCAACGCCCTTCGGAATTAATAATTTCTGCTTCGATACTGTGTCGAGTATTGAGCAACCACTGTGGGTTGTTAAATTCAGCCGGGGCGCGAATAAGTGCTTTCAGGTCAGATCGTGCCGCCTGAGCAGCAGTCCGGCCAATTAGTTTTAGTGCGGCTTCGTTGGCCTGGCTGACCAGGAATGAACTCTGTTTTTTTTCGTCTTGCGCGGAAATTTTCACGATGAATAAAAACGCTTTGATCGACTGAATTACGCTGTCCAAAAATTCCTTTGAAACTGTGGTGGTCTCAAGACGATCTGCCAATTGATTGTATTTACTGACCAGAAGACCGATTTCATCCTTAGAGTTGTAATTGATTTTTTGGGTAAGATTGGTGGTGCCTAATTTTTCCAAACGGTCTGTCAGCAGCTGAATGGGCTCAACCACTTTGCCCGTGGCGGCGAAGGTCGTAAAAAAGAATAGGATAAAGATTAAAACTGCCGCGGCCCCCGAGGCGATCGCTATCCGATCAAGAACTGCGAAGGCCTCGCTTTCGTCAATCTTGGTTTGGATGTACCACAGATCACCATTGGGCAAATAGATTTTCCCGATCGAGCGAATGACTCTTTCTCCGCGATAGTCTTTGCCGATTTCGCGAACTTCGCTGAGACTTTCAATGCGCTTAATGTCCTCGTCACCACGATTTGCCGAAAGCACTTCAGCGTCAGTTGTTGTGGGTGGTCGGGTGCCTTCTACTCGGAAACGGCCGGTGTTGCGCAGGCTCCAGTCCTCGCCATAGATCAGGGTCTCGCCGGTTTGGCCCATGCCATGCGTGGCCCAAGCAAAATTGTCACTAGTAATGCGGTCAATTTCTGAAATGGAAATAGTTAGAATCAGCACGCCCATATTTTTGCCGTCGCGAAACATCGGAGCGGCGACATAACCAAGGGCCGGCGCCGTATGCGAAGTGCTTGACAGCGGATGCAAGATTCATAGTATAGTGTAACGCAGAATGGTCTCTTTTCTGCTTGGCGATTCGATGAAAGGCATTCAGTCCATGAGGGGTACAACTCCGTATCGCGAGCGCATCGTGCGTAGAACTGCCGGCGCCGCGCTGCTGTTCATTCTCTCGTCCTGGGCGGCCGCACAGCCGTCTGCGGACCTCGGAACCAGTCCCAGCGGCCACTATATCCGGTTTGGGGATAAGCCGGTTGTGCTGGTAGGAGACAGCGGCACGCAGTGCGTGCTTCAGAACGCCAACCTCGACTACCGCCGCTGGATCGACGACTGCGCGAAGGCCGGGCTGAACACCGTGCACGTCTGGTCCTTTGTGGCACCGCGGCAGAAGGCGGACGGCAGTCTTGTGGAGGATCGCTATGGTTACGTCTATCCGGCGCTGACCCCGTGGGCCCGCAAGACATCTGGCGAGCGCGCCGCGGACGGCGGGTTTCACTACGACTTACGGACCTGGGACGAAGGAGACGACCCCTCGGCTCACTACTGGCCGCGGTTGCGAGACCTCTGC
>JABWCO010000008.1 GCA_013360185.1 Bdellovibrio sp. | reverse complement strand
CCCACGCCGGCCGCGATCCGCCAGCCGCGCAATTTATACCCGACGGCGACCGCTGCCTGCAGCGATCCACCCGAAGAATGAAAGAAGATCGGGAGATTGGGCCGATCGAGCGAATGCAGGAAAGCCGTCAGGCGG
Organism: Bdellovibrio sp.; assembly: GCA_013360185.1. Taxonomy (GTDB): domain Bacteria; phylum Bdellovibrionota; class Bdellovibrionia; order Bdellovibrionales; family Bdellovibrionaceae; genus Bdellovibrio. The sequence goes on along the minus strand of JABWCO010000008.1, from coordinate 46,090 downwards.
CCGAGCGTATCCGGTCCGAAGGCGCCATCCGCAGCAATCCAGTCCGTGCAGCCCGGGCCGCAGGCGTCCGGACCGCCTTGCGCCAGAAAAAACACCATCGACCGGCGCGACGACGACTGCTGCGCCTCCGCCTGCGAGACCGGATCCGCGACTAGGGCCAGCGTCAGGCCGGCCAGAGAGACCACACGCCATGCGATCATGGCAATCGCCGTTGCTCGCGTCGGGTACCCCAAGGATCGATGGAACCGGTGGCGGAAACAGGGCGAACGAGCTTCGAGCTCCGCCTTTTCGGCCCCCGCCCTCGCCTCTCGCCTTGACATTCCAGCAGCTGTGGATTATATTCCTAGAACCTCGCTCAATGAGGGGCGTCAACCGGTGACGCCGATTGATGGAGCGGGGTGCGGCGCCTGCAGGCATGCGTTCGTCGCGCATGCACTCGGGCTGCATGGGGGCACCGCAAACAAGTTTACGCAGTTTGCGCAACGCAAACTGCTATGCCGGGGTCATTACGGACCCCTGCCGGGAGCCGGCTGACGCCATGCGCGTGGGCGCATGGAGGCAAAGCGCGGCCCCATGCCGTAAGTAAAACGCCGCCAATGATGCGCCGTGAGGCGGCCGTGCGTCAGCAGATTGTTTGCGCAGACTGCGTAAACTTGTCTGCGAAGCGCGCGGCGTATCCAGGAATGCCCTGCGCTTCACGGCGCATCATTTCCCTCACCCTCTTTCCTCTTCGGGCGCACCCGCGCCGTCACAACAACAGGGCCGGCGGAGCTTTGCTGTTTCGCAAAGAGGTCGTAGCCCGCATCAACGATCCAGAAACAAGCTTTCCCATCACACAACCAGGAACTTACCGCGTGCAAGTTCGCGTCAGTCCACTTATGCCACTGCCCGATGCAAAAAAATGGATCACGTGGATTTACACGAATCCCTTCTTTGTGACTCCTTAAGTTTTTTTCTGTTTTAACTGGATTGTAAGACCATCAACAATCGCGGACTGACAGGCCAAGCGCTCATGACTTTCAAAGCCACGATCCTCTGCCATTTCGGCTTCAACTTCATTGCGCGGACCTAGATTTTCTAGGCCCTGAACGATTTCCACCAAGCAAGTCCCACAAGTCCCGTTTCCGCCACAGGTATGATCGATCGGAATGCCCGATCTCAGGGCAACATCTAAGATACAGTGATCTTTATGACTCACCATGGCTTCGCCGGGAGCAGGCAAAAAGTTGATATATATTCCGGACTTAGCTTTCACGCCCACTATCTCCTATAAAAGGGCAGTCTTTAGTTGAAACACCCCTCCCCATTTTGTATCAATGTTTTCATGAGATTCATAGCTTTTGACTTAGAGACCACCGGTACAGTTCCTGGCGTTGACCAAATCGTAGAGATTGGGGCCGTTCGTTTTATTAACGGCCAACCAGAGGCGATCTTCGCAACCTTGATTGACCCTCGCCGCCCGATTCCTCCCGGGGCTTCTGCGGTGAACGGTATTTCCGATGAGATGGTTAAGGGTAAACCTTTAGTTGAAAGCGTTTTACCTTCGTTTGCAGAGTTCTGTGGCGACGACATTTTGGTGGCGCACAACGCCCCTTTCGACACTCAGTTCTTAACTGCTGATATTAAAAAATATGAAGTGGCTGCACCCAAAGGCTTGATCCTCGATACTCTGCCGATTGCGCGCAAAGTATTCCCCGGTTTACCGAACTACAAACTAGGAACATTAGTTCAGCACTTGAAAATACCGACAACGGATTTCCACAGAGCAGAAGAAGATGCTTCCTATTGTGGACATTTGTTTTTTCAAATGGTGAAAAGAATTTCTATTGGCGGTCAGCCACCTCAGGTTACAAATCTTGTGGCACTTACAGGTAAGCCTGAAGTACGTTTCCCACAAATTGTCCGTCAGCCAAAACAAATGGATTTCTTCGGCGCACTTTAGAAAACCAAGTGATCTATTCAACTTAGAAAGTGGCGCATTTAATGCGCCTTTTTTATGCGCGCGCCTTGTGTGCTATCGGATAACGTCTTCCCCGACCAAATGAATGTTTCGACACTTTTAAAATCGGTGGCGCCTGCCAACGTTTAAATTCTGTGCGCATCAGGACTGGTAAAAGCCATTTGTCAGTCGCTGTTTTTGCAGCCCCTGAATTTTCCACCAAGTATTGCACAGACTTATCCAGGTCTTCATAGGGCGGCAACGAATCTTGATCCTTTTGATTAGGACGAAGCTCTGCCGATGGCGGACGGTCAATGATGTACTTTGGAATCAATTCATCTTGTGCATTATAGTGGCGAGCCAGGGCATAAACTTGTTCTTTTGTTAAGTCACCTAGTGGAGCCAAGCCGCCGCACATATCACCGTATAAGGTAGAGTAGCCAGCGGCATACTCACTTTTATTTCCAGTGGTAAGTAACAAGCTGTTGTCTTTGTTCGACAAGGCCATCAAAGAAATTCCACGCAAACGCGCTTGCAGATTTTCGTGAACTAAGCCGAACCCAGAAAGCCCTAGGCCTTTTTCCAAAGAGGCCACAACCTCTTCATACATAGAAGTGATTTCGACTGTTTTAAACTCAACGCCCAAATTTTTTGCTAGTTGCTTTGCCAGAGTTAAGCTTTCAGGAGCATTAAAGGGTCCCGGCAAACCGACAGCCTTTACACACGCGGGCCCCAGTGCATCCACAGCTAGCGCAAGCACAACAGCCGAATCAATGCCACCACTTAAACCTAAGTGAATATTCTTAAGACCCGTCTTATGGCAGAAGTCTCTGATCCCCAAAACTAAAGCACGACGCAATTCTTCAACCACAGAAATCTTAGCGGTTTTATGCCAAACCTCTTTAGTTTCTGTGTCGATAACGTTGATATCTTCCTCAAACTGTTGGCAGCTTAAGATTTTTTTTCCTTTTTTATCTAAAACAAAACTTCCACCATCAAAGATAATCTCGTCTTGGGCCCCGACTAAATTGGCATAAAGAATAGGCGCATTAAAATACGCGGCCGTTTTTTGCGCGACATACTCACGCTTCTTCATTTTTCCTAAATGATAAGGAGAGGCACTTAAGTTGATCACCATATCGATCTTCTTTTTCTTCACCTTCGCCAAAGGGTTCACCTTGTAAGCGGAAAAACCTTTATTATCAGGCCATGCCCAAATATCTTCGCAGATCGTGAGGAAAAATTTTTTACCTCTCCATTGAAAATAATTTTTTGCAACATCACCCGGCTCAATAAAACGAGCCTCGTCAAAGACGTCACCCGTTGGCAACAACTGTTTGTGAAAGAATTTTGGCTTTTGTCCTTGGGCCACAAAGACGGCGCTGTTGAAGTAAGGGCGTCCCAGCTTTTTCGAATTCTTTGTGATCAAACCAAAGATCACTCCAATATTTTTAGGGATTTTCTTTAAAAGGTCTTTAAGTTGCGCTTCTTGCTGCGCCACAAGTGTTGAGCGCTCTAATAAATCAAACGGATGATAGCCGAACAGCGTGCATTCTGGAAACACCACAAGCTCGCACTTGCGCTGTTGTGCTTGATGAATGAAATTCAGGATTTTTTCTTTGTTAAATTCGAAATCTGCTAGTGTCGGATTGATTTGGGCAATTGCGATTCTCATGGAATCAATATACGCCCAGAAAATCCATCTTGGTAGCCATGGTGATGATTTATTTCATTCTCTGGATACTTCCAACAGAAGTAACCTTCTCCACTGTCAAAGTCGGCCATCCATAGACCCTTAGGTTCGGCGCCCAATTTTTCAACCTTCACTTGCCAACGGTCAATAATGGTATTGATGCTGTTTTCAATGATCGCCACCGAAGGGTGTGTTTTGTCTGAAAAAGCTTCGATTCTATTTAGATGAGCTTTGACTTCGCGGCTAGCCTCTTCAGTCATACGATAGACGATAGGCAAAAGCTGACGCGCTTCCTGCAACGTAAATTCCTTTTTGCGATTGATCTCAACCACATTTTCAACCAAAAGAGCCCCCACCCAAATAATCAGAAGACGCTGTATCTATTAAAGCGCGGAGTGTTTCAAGAAATTAACGCCATGACAGGCAACTTAAGAATTTTGATGAAGAATTTCTAAACGCGACGCATGGTTATTTTTCGCCAGATTTTGACATCTGCAAGGCCTGACCGCCAATGAAGATTACTAGCGCAATAACTAGCGCCGCAATGAACAAATAACGTATAAAATTTCCAATCGTCATCGGTGGAATTTCTTCCAACTCCGTCTTTTGTGGAGGCGGCTTCACTGGGATTTTTTTAGGAGCCGGTCCGAAGCCTTCATTCGACGAAACAGTTTGGCCAACTTTTTCTTTTTTCTTAGCGATTTTTTTTCTTTCGGCTTCACTTAATCCGGATAAAGGGACTGAGGAAACTTTACGACCTTGTTGTGCCACTTCATAACTGTTTCGACTGTTGAAAAACGCCCCATTAGGCCCCGAGCTAAGCGCACTTTCCACAACCTTACCCTGAGGGGCATCGCTTGATTCCGTACCCACGGAGCGTCTGCCACGGCCACCTATTTGATTGCTGCCTCCACGTGAGTTGGAACCCGCGTATGTGCTCGAGGATCCGCCCCCAGAAGCGCCATCAGAGTTTGCATCAGAGCCCTGACTTTTCGAAGAGTCGCTGGATGCGCCGCCACCATTGTCATTCGGAGGACGACCCGCGGCCAAAGAGCCCGGCTGAAATTTTTTGTTGCACTCAGAATCTTCGTCGACTTCAGAGGGTGTATCGCCCCCCAAGGTGGGCAATTCGCCGTACTCCAACAGGCACGCAACATACCTTCCCATGTAATTATCAATAAATTCACCAAAGGGCTTAAAGATCACATTCATCAAAGCCAGGACTAGCGAAACCGAGATGATCACCAATAGAACGTACTCAACCACAGCCTGACCGCGGTTGTTTCTTAGTCCAGCTCTAAATTTAGATCTCTTCACTCGTAAGGGCATTTAGGTAATAATACAACACATGGTGAGTGGACTGAATTTCAATCGTTATACGTATAATCTGATCTTGGCTTTTGTCTCATTCTTGGTCATGGCAACCTCTCACGCCCAGACTTCGGGTCAGGCGGCGGACGAGTTCGATATCTTTGAAGAAGAAATCAAAGGCACAAGCAAGTCGGCACCTTATCGGAAAACAAAGCCAACCAATCAAGCTCCATCGTCGGCACCATTTTCAACTGAAACTCGCTCCCCAAAAAAAGCCACCACGAAGCCGCTGGGCAATCCACCTTTAGCTCACGTCGCCGAAGAACACTTTAAAAAAGGCGAATACGACAAAGTCACAAAACTCCTTTGGCCTCAGGTCGACAAGATTGACCGCAAGTCATTAGTGCTGCTTGCGAAAGCCCACGAGAAGCGCAAAGAAGCTTCTGAGATGATCCGAGCCTTAAATATTTTGATTGGTAAAGACGCCAAAGACTTCGAAGCGCACGCACTTATGGGCAACGCACACTTATTAGAGAAAAAAAACAAAGATGCCATGGAGAGCTTCAAGAAGGCTTTAGAATTCAACGCGCGCTATGAGCCAGCCTATGATGGCCTGATTCGTCTTTACGGAGAGCGCCAACCGCCGAACTTGTATGAGCTGCGCATTTTGTATCAAGACATGATCGATGCCATCGGAGCCCGACCCATCTATTTACGAAAACTATGCGAGGTCAACACCCAGGACAACACTTTTGAGGCCGCCATCCAAACTTGCAAAGAAGCTATTAGCAAGGATTCAAGCGTCGCCGACCCTTATGTATACTTGGCCCTCAGTTACGCCGGAATGGGCGAGGACAAGCGCGCCCAGAGCGCTTTAAAGAAGGCCGCCAAAGACTTCCCCAAATCCGAACTGGCGCAATTCCAGTATGCGAAAACTTTAGAAGATCAAAAAAACTACGTTGATGCGATGAGGGTATATAAGTTGGCGACAGAGGCCGATGCGCAGTCGTCACGGTCGTGGCTGGGCTTAGCGAATTCCTCTTTTGAAATCCGCAAGTATGAAATAGCATTGGCCGCTTACAAGCTAGCGTGCAAATTTGATAAAAAAACAGCGGTGTCCTTTCGCAGGGCCACCACTGTATTAAGAAACACTAGAAATTCCGAATGGCTGAGCCGATTCGAAAGCAGTTCAGAAAACTGCAATTTATAGTCGTCAGTTTTCTAGGACAATTTCACCAACGAGATCATATTCTAAACTATCCGTAATGTGGACTTTCACCATATCACCGGTTTTTGCCTGACCATCGTTGATCAAAACCACACCGTCAATGTCCGGAGCTTGACCCCAGAAACGGCCCTGCAATAACAGGTCGGTTTCTTCAGAGTAACCCTCGACGATCACGTCAATTGTTTTACCAATGAAGTCACGGTGCTTTTCACGAGAAATATTTTGCTGAACTTCCATCAAAGCGTCATGACGGTACTGTTTTGTTTCTGCATCGATTTGATTTTCCATGCGTCCACCTGGAGTGTTTTCTTCAGGCGAGTATTGGAAACAACCCACGCGATCAAATTGTTGATCCGCCACAAACTGCAAAAGCTCTTCAAACTGCTCTGCCGTTTCGCCAGGAAAACCCACGATGAATTGAGTGCGGATAACCACCTCAGGAATGTGTGTGCGGATATTCATCAAAGCCGTTTCAATTTCACCACGAGTCATTTTGCGATTCATGCTTTTTAGAACATCATCATTCACATGCTGCAAAGGCATATCGAAGTACTTAACGATCTTAGTACTGTTCTTAATAACCTGAACCATCTCAGGAGTGATTCCATCTGGATATAAGTACATCAGACGGATCCACTGCAAACCTTCCACTTGGTCCAAAGCTTTCAAAAGCTCTACGGGACTTTCTTTGCGCGTTGGATCTTTACGGCGGATATCCCAGCCGTAATCAGTGAAGTCATGGGAAATAATAATCAGTTCCTTCACGCCACCAGCAACAAGAAGTTTCGCTTCTGCAACGACAGCGTCAATAGAGCGCGATTGCAAGTTGCCACGAATCATAGGGATTGCGCAGAACGCACAACGTTTCATGCAACCTTCAGAGATTTTCAAGTAAGCGCGGTGACCTGGTTGTGAATTCACGCGTGGAGTAGACTCTTCTTGCAAGTACGTTGGCAAATTGAAGAAGGTCTTTTGCGTATCACCTGCTGCAGAGTTTTTCAGAATCTTAGAGATGTTTTGGAACTCACCTGAGCCCACGAAAAGATCCGCTTCTGGAAGACCTTCCACAAGGTCCTCTTTATAGCGCTGAGTTAAGCAGCCCGCGACGACAACTTTTTTGATCTTGCCTTCTTGCTTCAAATTTCCCATGTCGAGAATCCGTTGGATGGATTCTTTCTTTGAATCTTCAATGAAACCGCAAGTGTTTACAATAACGGTGTCAGCGTCTTCTGCTTCGCCGACAACGGCATAGCCATCTTTCATCAAAGTGCCAGCCATAATTTCGCTGTCGACTAGATTCTTCGGGCAACCAAGAGAGATAAAGTGTACTTTTTGATTCTGGTTTGTCTCTTGTTTCATAAATCTGTCACCTGGGCGCCTTTTGGAATTACATATTTAAATAAATTGTTTTTTTCTTTTTTTTGAAAACTCACATTGGAAAACCGCATCACCGTCAAATTGCCAATGTCGTCTTTATAGGACAGCTCTTTCATGGTAAGTTCTTTGCAGTTAAATACAATTTTCAAATCTTTTATTGTTAAATCGTTCGTTAGCGGCGTTACGTCGTACTTCACAAGGTTTTCTGAATTTTCTGTTTCAACAACTTTAAAGTTTTTTTCTAAGTCCGCACCAAGAAGCGACGAGATCAAAATGTGTGCGCCGGTTTTCTTATCAACTTTGCCCTTGGCAACTTGTACTTCGCCGCCAAGTTCTTTGGGCGGTGTTTGTTCGCTATAAATTGTTGTTCCATCAAAAACGACAAGACTTTTTTCTGGTGTTGTGTTTTCCCAGCGGAACTTCTTCTTGGCTAAAAAAATCTTACCTTGATGTTTCGTTTCTTTACCAAGAAGCTCCGACGTAACAGTTTTTTCTACACTCATTTCCACAAGCTTAGCGTTACTGTACTTTTTAGAAATCTTCTGAAGCGTGCTCTCTGTTGAGGTGAACGCGGCCACCGTTAAAAATGGCACTAAGAAAATTAAGGCTTTGATATATTTAAACATTCAGCGGTTATAGCAGATCCCTGGACGCTCCGCAAGAGAGGCTCCTCTTAGCCAGCACCCAAACTTCAAAATGAGGTGGACCTCCAAGGGCAACATGAGCCGCCCTCGCTGTGGCCCCGGTAGTTAAGATATCATCTGCAAAAACAATCAAGGGCCCTTCGGAAAAGGACACACCCTCTGTATAATTTACAGTGGCTTTGAGTTCGATTAAAGCCCTCTCCCCCCGGTCCTTGCGTCTTTGTTTTTTTGTACCTTCAGAGCCGACGTTTTCTAAACCGCGAATCAGGGTGGCCCCCAGACTGGTCGCCAGTGCCTCGGCCCATAAATAGGCATGATCGCAAGAATTCGCCTTTTTCGCCGGCGCGGGGATGACATAAATCTTTTTGCCCGACGGCACAGCTTCAGCAAATGTCTGCGCAAACCTTTTTGCATAAAAGCTCCAAATTTTTTTGTGACCTGGTCCCTTAAGTGAAAGAATTAGATGCGACAGCAGATCGCTTTGCCCCGGATTCCACTCAAACAGTGCGCGCGCAGCATAGGGCTTGGATTCATTGGCAGCAACGGTGCGCAGGCGTTGTAATGACTTATCGCACCGTTTGCACAAAAGTCCGTCTCGGACAAAAAAGGATCCGCAGTTCAGACAACACGAACAATAAGAAGCAAGCCGGCGCATAAATGAAATCATAATATTGCCCCTATGCAAAAACTTTGACACGTTGATGGGGGCGACCTAAAACCAAAGGCAGAGGGGTCTATGAAAGTATTTTTCAACGTTGTTCTTTTTCTTTGTCTATCTATTTCGTCTTTTGCATCCGGACTTTCTGCGCACCGCAAAGCCCATGAGTCTTACGAAGACGCTCGCCGTCGTCACACTTTCAGTCAATCCTTTACAATTCCAAATCAGGCCGCAGATTCCTTGGGCCGATACGTTTCTGCAGAGCGCGCCAAAAGACCTTTAAAGAACTTAGACATTACACTGATTCCTGATGTCGGATCATATCCGGATCTAGAGCGAGAATTTTTCTATGTGCGTGACACACGCTTTATTAATACCAACGACACCAGCTTTCCACGCCGCCTGACTTGGATGTATCCAGATGATGGGTGCTATGCCCGCGCCGAACTTGCTAAGAACGAATTAAAGGCCCACAATTTTCCGGAGCCTAAAAAATTATTCGTCTTCGGAAGCCTCTATGCGCCATCAAAAAATTCAGCAACCGGCTATGTGCAGTGGTGGTATCATGTCGCGGTGACCTACCGTGTGGGCGCTGATGTTTATGTTTTTGATCCCGCCATAGAACCCCTGCGTCCTCTAAAAATTTCAGAGTGGAATCGTTTGGTCGGTGGCGAAAATTCACAGGTGCAGTACTCGATTTGCAACCCTAACACTTATGATCCCGCCAACGATTGCAATCAGCCCAATCCCGTCTCGGGCGAGGTGTCTTTAGGGGAGCAAAAACAATTCTTAGGTGCAGAGTGGGATCGCTTGCTTCATCTAAAACGCAATCCAGAAAAGGAATTGGGCGACAGCCCACCTTGGTTAAGTTCAGCTCAATAGTTTTTAGATATTGTGATACGGAATTTTCTTAATGATCGTAAAGGCACGATAGATTTGCTCTAAGCTCATCGCTTGTGCCATCAGATGGTTCATTACCATAGGCGAAAGAGCCACTTTCAAATCTGCCCTTTTGCGCACGTCTTCATTCACACCGAATGCCCCACCAATGATAAAGATCGCTCGCTTCTTTGAGGAACCCAGAATGTTTTCGACTTTTTTTGAAAACTGAATGGAATCAAAAACAGAGCCGCGTTCGTCGAACAAGACTACGTAATCGTCACTGTTGATATTTTTTAGCAATAATTCGGATTCTTCGTTGCGCTTAAAGTCCGCATCTTCACGCGCGGACTTTTTGGCTTTGAGTGACTGAATGTCAAAAGGGATAAAAAAGGAAATCTTCTTTTTGTACAACTCGCTCGCCTCGTCGGCCCAGGCCTCTTTGGCAGTGGCAAGATTGTACAAAATGAATTTCATAAACTAGGACTTCGCCTCAGGTTTGCCCAAGTATGGATCTTTTAAGCCAAGATCTTTGCCTTCTCTCCATAAACTTTCAAGATTGTATTCTAAACGAACAAAGTCATAGAAAAGATGAATGATCAAAGAACCATAATCCACCAGAACCCAACGACCCTCGTCAATACCTTCAACACTTTGTGGATGAATATTGTATTCTTCTTTTACTGCCATCACGATATTTTCTGCCATCGCTGCCGCATGCCGAGTTGACGTGCCGGAAGCAATCAATGTGAATTCACTTGGTGAAGTCATGCCACGCAAGTCAAAACCTCGCACATTGATCCCTTTTTTAGCGAACAAAATATCCGCACAAAATGCTGTGAACTTGGTGTAGTCGCCGATGCGATCACCCAGGTTTCGATACATTTTGTGATCTTTGATATACGTTTCAACGGCTAACGGAAGATACTTTTCGACAGGTTTGCCGGTACGCAACCATTTGCGCAGTTCAGTTGCTGAAATTTCGATATCACGCAAAGTAATAAACTGAACACTACGTCCAGTGCTTAATTCGATGAAATTGAAATCAAAATCAGAAACCAAGGGCTTTAAATATCCCGGCATTTCTTCAAGTGACTCTGGAGTTTCATAGCCCGGGCGAGTTGTTACGATCAAGTTCACTTCAGAAAGAATCTTTTGATAGTCTTTCCATTGCGAAAGCTCTTCAAACTTATCAGCACCTACGATCAAGAATAAATCAGCCGCATCGTACAGCTTGCGCAAATTCATGATGGTATCAATCGTGTAGCTCATGCCACCGCGTTTGATTTCTTGATCATCGATAAAGTAAGTGTCGCCGTATTGTTCAAAAGCTAAACGAGTCAGCTCTAAGCGCTGCTGTGGCGTAGGCCCTTCAACCGGAGTTTTTAAAGGATTCTGTGCTGCCGGAATGACATGAACTTTACCTAAGCCCACTTTTTTTGCCACAGTCTGAATGGCGTTGATATGACCCATGTGTGGTGGATTAAAGCTGCCACCAAAAATACCTATTTTCATTCTGCGTCCTTACTTAAAATTTCTTGGGCAAGCTCTGAAACAAGTTCTTTAATGTTCTTGCCTGTCACTGCAGAGATCGCAAACGGCTCTGAGCCTGAAATTTCTTTGAATTTATTTTTTAACTTCGTCAGTTGATTTTCACCAAGAGTATCAATCTTATTTAGAACCACTAATTGCGTGCGCGTCGCCAAGGGGAAGAAACCTTCCTTGTCTTGGTTGTTTTTATCGTACATTTCTAGTTCGAAATTAAGTTCTTCGAAGTCTTGCACAGGGTCTCGTCCCGACAAGCCTGAAGCGTCGATCAAGTGAATAAAGAATCGTGTACGCTCTACGTGTTTTAGAAATTGAATGCCAAGACCCACGCCTTCGTGGGCACCTTTCACCAAACCAGGGATATCAGCGACGACGAAAGAGGAATAATCCCCAGCCTTAACCACGCCCAAGTTAGGTGTTAGTGTTGTAAACGGATAGTCAGCAATTTTTGGTTTCGCAGCAGAGATACGCGATATCAAGGTTGATTTACCTGCATTTGGAAAGCCAATGATGCCAACGTCAGCAATCAGCTTAAGTTCTAAGATGACTTCCATCTCTTCACCGTCTTCGCCCGGCTGAGCATAATCAGGCGCTTGGTTTACGCTGGTTTTAAAGAACTCATTGCCTTTACCGCCACGTCCACCTTTTAAGATGATGTATTCGTTGATATCAGTCATGTCGACGACGATTTCGCCTTCCATGGTTCTGATGATGGTGCCTTCAGGAACGATCAAAACGAAGTCTGCCCCGTCTTGTCCCGATTTTTGTCGGCCCATTCCCATTTCGCCTTTTTCGGCTGCGTAGCGCTTATTTTGGCGGAGGTCTACGAGAGAATTAATATGACGAGAGGTGCGCACGATAACATCGCCACCCTTACCACCATTGCCCCCATCGGGACCACCACGTGGCATCATAGATTCACGGCGGTAACTAACACAACCAGGGCCGCCACGACCGGATGCTAATGTGATTCTAACTTCATCGATAAATTTCATTCAGAGCACCATATACAACAAAAAAGGAGCCTTGGATGGCTCCTTTTCATGTATTGAAAAAATATCTTGGTGCTTATCGGAACTGACTAGAACTAGACAGCTTTAGGATAAACACTGATTTTGAAACGTTCTTTAGAAAAACGCTCAAATTTTACAAGACCTTCGATAACAGAGTAGATCGTGTAGTCACGACCCATTTTAACATTGTTGCCCAAGTGGAATTTTGTTCCACGTTGCCGAACGATGATTGTTCCAGGAAGAACTTTTTCTCCACCGAAACGTTTTACGCCAAGTCGCTTACTTTGTGAGTCGCGACCATTCTTTGTACTACCACCGGCCTTCTTACTTGCCATGACGAACCTCTCTTAAGAAATTAAAAATTAAGCTTTTTTAGAAGTTTTCTTAGCTGCTTTTTTCTTCGCGCCAGTTTTAGTCGCTTTTTTAGCAGTCTTTTTAACTACTTTTTTAGCAACTTTCTTTTTCGCTACTTTTTTAGCTGCTTTTTTAACAACTTCTGTAGTTCCTTTGTCGTTTGCACGCTCTTTACGAGCAGCTACACGAGCTTGTGCTTTTTCAGCACGAACTGCAGTCACGTCAACCACATTAGCTTTGTCTTCTGTTTTAGCAACTTTTCCATCTGGAGAAGTGATTGCTTTAACAAAAAGCTCTGTGAACTCTTGTTTGTGAGTTGCAAACTTTCTGTAACCTTGACGACGTTTCTTTTTGAAAACGATTTGTTTTCTTGTTTTTGCTTGCTTAGTAACAACAACAGTTACTTTCGCGCCTTTTACAAGAGGTTGACCAACATGAGTGGACTCACCACCAACCATCAAGATTTCGTTGATTTCAAACTCTGCACCAAGCTTTTGCTCAAGCTTATCAACTTGAAGAACATCACCAGCTTGAACTTTATATTGCTTACCGCCTGTACGAATAATCGCGTACATAGAACCTCCAGCTACCCAATTAAGAACAATGGTAAATGCCACTTCGCACTAGGCTTTGTCAACCTATTACATGCTATTTTTTTCAGCTTGTTCTGGGAGAAAAAGAGATTAAGCCGATCGAGCCTTAAATGCAACTGCTTTTGTGGGATTCGCAAGAGGTCTAGTTTGCACAAAAAACTCTTTGGATTCAACATCTTAGGCTGCTACTGACTTCTCTTTGTTGCTGCACTCAACGCCCTCGTGGTCGGTAAAGAAATCGAATTGCGGACCGCAAGATATCCACCAAATCTCTTTATATATGTACCTCAAGTTCTTTTGCGAGGCCCCTGGTAACGAAATTTCCTCTCGTTAAGGTTTTCCGGGGCCCGCTGCCTATCCTTAGACGAAAAAGATTTCGTATTGTTCTAGATGGTAGTTCGGTTCAATCTTAAAAGCGACCGAGCGACCCATTTTCTTTTCGATATTTTCTAAGCTTTCGCCCTCAACTTCATAGATCCAATCAACCACGCCGCTGTGACAATGAATGACTACGTTGGTTTTTTTATTGATGAGCATGTCGGCATCGCGCTCAAGCTCTCTGAAGATTTCGTTGGCCACCGTGGATTTGCGCTTAATGTAACCTTTGCCGTCGCAGTACGAGCAGGGTTCGCACAAAGTTTTAATCAAGCTTGGGCGAATGCGTTTTCGCGTCATCTCAACCAAGCCCAATTGTGACATCGACACAACGTTGGTGCGCGCGCGATCGCGTTGCAGCTCTTCTGCTAACGCTTCCATAACTTTTTCGCGATGGGACTCTTTTTCCATGTCGATAAAGTCCATGATGATGATGCCGCCACAGTTTCTTATTCTGAGCTGATGGGCGATCTCGCGCACGGCCTCTAAGTTAGTTTTAAGTATCGTGTCTTCAAGATCTTTTTTGCCCACGAACTTCCCGGTGTTCACGTCAATGACCACGAGAGCCTCTGCCTCATCGATCACGATATACCCGCCTGACTTCAGCCAGATCTTTCTTTCCATGGATCGCGATATTTCAATGTCGATATCATACAAATCAAACAGCGGCTTTTGCTCTTCGTACAGGACAATGTTCTGTTTGTACTTTGGCATAAATTGCGACACGAACTTCACAACTTTCTTGTGAATCTCTACGTTGTCCACCCACACACTCGTGACGTCCTCACTCATCAAGTCACGAAGGGCCCTTAGTTCGACATCAAGTTCAGTATGAACATTGCCTGGTGTTTTCTTCTTTTCGTAATTTTTGAAGATGTCTTTGCTTAATCGATCTAAGTATTCGATGTCTGCTTTAAGCATTTCTTCAGAAGCCCCTTCGCCCGCAGTACGAACAATCACACCTCCAGAAGGGTTGATTTTTTGAACAAGTTGGCGCAGGCGTTCGCGCTCTGTTTCGTCTTCGATGCGGCGAGAAATTCCAAGGTGACGTACTGTCGGCAAAAAAACCACAAACCGGCCTGGTAAAGACAAGTGGGTTGTCAGGCGCGCCCCTTTGGTGCCAAGTGGATCCTTGGCGACCTGGACTAAAATGGATTGGCCTTCTTTTAACATATCTTGAATGGGTGTTTTATTTTGGTGTGAAGGCATTTTATCATCTTCAGATTCATCCAAGGGCTCGTCGCGATCGACGTGCGATAAAAATGTATCATCGACGTCCTCGCGAATGTCTCCCACATATAGGAACGCCGCTTTTTCTAAACCGATATCGACAAACGCTGCCTGCATGCCGGGCAAGACTCGAATCACCGTGCCACGATGGATGGACCCGACTAAGGTCGGAGACGTTTTGCGCTCGATCTTTAAGTCAGAAAGGACGCCTGCATCGACGTAAGCTACTCGTGTTTCTTGGGGACGCACATTGATGAGAATTTCTGCAGACACAAGCCCTCCGGAAAGTGGCATTGATTCTTTGATCTAGTCCAGAATCAAGACCGTAAGCAAATAATATTCAACATTGAAACACATCTAGCCGAAAAGATCATGGAAATAGAGCATTTACGGAGACCTGATGGCAACAATTGATGAGCTATTCAAATTAATGGTAGAGCAAGGTGCATCGGATTTGCACATTACCAGTGGCGCACCACCCTATTTGCGCTTGCACGGACACATGGTTCCGCTGAACTACCGTGAACTTTCTAATCAAGATGTTCAGGGGTTGTTATTCGAAATTCTTTCAGAAAAGCAAAAGAAGGCCTTCGTTGAAAAGTGGGAGCTAGATTTCGCTTACAACCTTCCGGGAATTGGCCGCTTCCGTTGCAATATCTTTATGCAACGGAAAGGGCTGGGCGGCGTGATGCGCGTGATTCCAGAAAAAATTAAAACTGCACAAGAGCTAGGAGTTCCACCAGCAATCCTAGATCTTATCGATTGCGACCGCGGTTTAATTTTAGTGACCGGTCCAACCGGCTCCGGTAAGTCGACAACTTTGGCGGCGATGGTTCATCAAATCAACATGACTCGTGAAGCACACATAATCACTGTCGAAGATCCGATCGAGTTCGTACATCAAAATATTAAATCTCTCGTCAACCAACGCGAAGTGGGCAGTCACACCAAGAGCTTTGCCAATGCGCTAAAAGCGGCTCTGCGTGAGGATCCAGATATCTTGCTGGTTGGAGAGTTGCGTGACTTAGAAACCATCTCGTTAGCCCTTACCGCCGCAGAGACAGGCCACATTGTTTTCGGAACTTTACACACGAACAGTGCTGCAAAAACAATCGATCGTATCATTGACGTTTTTCCTGCTGGGCAACAACAACAAATTCGCACAATGCTTGCCGAAAGTTTACGCGGCGTTGTCGCACAAACTCTTTTTTCCAAAGCTGATGGTCAAGGGCGTATCGCTGCTTATGAGATTTTAAGAAACTCTAAGGCCGTGGCCAATCTGATCCGCGAAGGAAAAGTGCATCAGATTCCGTCAGCAATGCAAACGGGCGCAAACCAAGGCATGATCTTATTTGAAAAATATATTGAAGATTTAGTGCGCAAAGGAAAAATTTCTAGCACAGATGCAAAAACTTTCTTAGGCTTAGCTGGCTCTGGGTCTGACTCGGTTTTGCAGACTCAATCCGTGCCCAAGAAAATCAGCTAATTAGAATTCGAATTTCACTTGAATCACCGGAGGAGCTTTCGCAAATGTGGCGGAGGCTCTTCGTATTTGAAAGTCCTGATCAAAAGCCTTACCAAAATCTTGGCCCTGGGGGGTGGGCGGCTGCAAAGAGTCATATAGCACGTAGCTAATTCCCCCAACAAAACCCACTAGCGCACCAACGGCAATGTTACCCGTGTGCTCTTGCGGCTCGCCATAGAAGGATAAGGTACTGAGTCCAAGAATGGCTCCGCCAAGACTTGAGAATAAAATGGCCGCCACGCTTCTTTTCACGGTTCTGTCTGCCTGCGCAAAAGAAATTTGCGAAAACACGAGGATCACCGCCAAGACCATAATTCGGAACTGCTTCTGTGGCACCATGATTGCCTCCTTCTTTGAACTGCGCTACCTTTTTATCTTAAACACTCCGAGGTGCTCTGTGCAACTAAGTCATTATATCGATCACACGCTTTTAAAGGCGGATGCCCAACTAGAACCTATTCAAAAGCTTTGTGCTGAAGCTAAGGACAACAAATTCTTTAGCGTGTGCGTGAATACCTCCTACGTGGCCACCTGCGCAGAACTCTTAAAAGATTCGTCCGTGAAGGTTTGCTGTGTAGTAGGGTTTCCCTTAGGCGCCATGGACTCTGAAAGTAAAGCTTGGGAAACAAGAACTGCAATTAAAAACGGTGCCCACGAAATCGATATGGTTATCCACGTAGGCGCGCTTAAGGATCGTCGCTTGGATTATGTTCAAAACGATATTAAAGCCGTCGTTTCAGCGGCCCAAGGGCACACGGTTAAGGTGATCATTGAAACCTCTTTATTAAACGACGAAGATAAGAAAGTTGCCTGCGAAGCAGCCTTAGCGGCCGGCGCCCACTTCGTCAAAACTTCAACAGGATTTGCTGGCGGCGGAGCCACCGTGGCAGATGTAAAACTGATGAAGTCTATCGTTGGCGATAAGATGCAAGTCAAAGCTTCCGGTGGGATTAAAGACATCGGGCAAGCTTTGGCGATGATCGAAGCTGGCGCGACTCGATTGGGTACCAGCTCTGGCGTGGCTTTAGTTCGTGGTGACAAAATTCAAGGTGGTTACTAGTGGCATTTCTTCCCGCAGAAATTATTAAAGCAAAACGCAATGGCAATGTTCTTTCTTTTGATGAAATTAATGAGTTCATTTTAGGATATGCCCGAGGGCAAATTCCTGATTATCAAATGTCGGCTTTATTGATGGCCATTTTCTTTAAAGGCATGACGACTGAGGAAACCTTGTCTTTGACCAAGGCGATGCTCCATTCCGGAGACGTTGTCGATTTATCTTCTGTTCGTGGCTTTAAGGTCGACAAGCATTCCACCGGCGGTGTTGGCGATAAAACAAGTTTAATCTTGGGGCCTATCGTTGCCGCGGCTGGCGTCCCCGTCCCGATGATTTCAGGTCGCGGACTAGGTCACACCGGCGGAACTTTAGACAAGCTTGAAGCCATTCCTGGATTTAATACGCAGAAGTCTTTGCAAGAGTTCGTAAATCTAGTGCGCGAAAATTTAATTTGTTTCATTGGTCAAACAAAAGAGATTTGTCCTGCGGATAAAAAAATCTATGCGCTTCGCGATGTGACAGCAACAGTGGAAAGTTTGCCATTGATTTGTGCATCAATCATGTCGAAAAAAATGGCTGAAGGCATAGATGGTTTGGTTTTAGATGTTAAATATGGCTCTGGGGCGTTTATGAAAACTCCCGCCTTGGCAGAAGAGCTGGCTGTGAATTTGATGGCGATTGCTAAGGGTTACGGTAAAACCGTGACCGCTTTACTTACCAATATGGATCAACCTTTAGGTCGCTTTGCGGGGAATTCACTCGAGGTTGAAGAGTGCGTAGCCATTATGAAGAACGAAAAGTTCATGGGCGCGCATGGGTACGACCTTTATGAAGACACGCGTGAGCTCAGCTTGCAGCTTTCTGCACACATGCTGTTGTTGGCTGGCAAAGGGAAGGACGCCAAGGAATCCTATGCCATCGCCTTAGAAATGCTTACCTCTGGTAAAGCTTTAAAAAAATTTGAAGAACTTTGTGGCATTCACGGTGGAAACTTATCAGCTCTGCCAAAACCACGGCATCGTGTTGATATCGTCGCAGATAAATCGGGATTTGTTCATGGATTTCACACAGAAAGCATCGGTGTAGCAGGAATTATTATTCGTGCGGGCCGCGCCCAAGCTGCAGATATTATTGCGCCCACCGCAGGGGTTGAGTTCCATGTTAAAGTGGGTGACGAAGTCAAAGCTGGTGATGTCGTTTTCTCACTTTACGGAGACGATAAAGATTTATTAACTTCAGCAATTCCGCTGCTAAAATCGGCAATTAATATTTCCTTGCCAAAAATTGCAAAGCCTAGTTTGATACTTAAGATTTTGAGCTAAAGCTCGAGGACATGAAGGAATTATTTTGGTACTAAACAAGCTTCAAGAAACTGTGAGTTATATCCGCACGAAAACTTCAGCAAAGCCACGTATTGGTCTTGTCTTGGGTTCGGGTCTTGGCGCTTTCGTTAGAGACGTGGAAGTCGAATGCACGCTTCCCTACCGCGATATTCCCCATTTTTCTCCCCCGACAGTTGAGGGGCATTCCGGAAATTTAATTTTCGGAAAGGTGGGCGGCCAATCTATCGTCATCCTGCAAGGTCGCAATCATTATTACGAAGGCCACAGCATGGAGTCCGTGGTGTTCCCAACAAGAACGCTGGCGATGCTCGGGATTGAAACTTTGATTTTGACAAACTCTGCGGGCGGCTGTGGTGAAAACATGCAAGCCGGCGATTTTATGATCATCGAAGACCATATCAATCTTATGGGTACAAATCCATTGATGGGACCAAACATCAAAGAACTAGGACCTCGCTTCCCTGATATGACGGAAGCTTACGACAAACGTTTGATCGGCATCATGGAAGCTTTGTTGCTTAAACAAGGTACGCGCTTTCACAAAGGCGTTTATTGTGGCGTCAGCGGTCCAACCTATGAAACGCCGGCTGAAGTTCGTTACTTAAAGCTTATTGGTGGTAAAGCGGTGGGCATGAGTACGGTTCCAGAGACAATTGCCGCAAATCACTTGGGTCTTCGTGTGGCCGCCTTAAGTTGCATCACAAATTTAGCTGCTGGAATTTCCAACCAAAAACTTTCGCACGACGAAGTGACTGAGACCGCAAAGCGGGTCGAACTTCAATTTATTTCGTTCCTAAAAGAATTCGTCGGACAAATCTAAATTTTTACGCCTCACCAGATTAAGGTCTAGGTCGGGAACGTATTAAGTCTGCAATCTTGCGTCCAGCTAGTAATTCTAGCCTCAAAATAAGACATATAATGACCGAAGAGTTAACCGGGTGGGTCTGACTTATGAGTCCTATTGATGGGACTATTTAGGCCCGCACAGGGAGTGAACATGGATGTTCAAAGGATTCTCTTCGCGGTTGCTTTCATCTTTGCATTGTCAGCTTGTAGCAACAACAAAACTTCAAATACGGTGTTTCCTGAAAATGGCGCCCTGGATTCTAATGCGTGCACTGGGAACGCTATTGAAAACAAATTCATCGTTCAGTGGGAGGATGGAAAGTTTTCCGTCGAATCCGGCGAGTCTGCTGATGAGTTTAAAAAATCTTTTATCGAACCCAATCTAGAGCAAATTCGTTTCGTTGAATACGATCGTCAATTGAAAGTTGAAACAACAACGGAAGTTCGCTCGTCTTCTATCAACGACAGCTGGGGTCAGGATAAAATTTCTGCACGCGGCGTGTGGGCAGAAGGAATTTACGGTCAGAACATCAAAGTCGCGGTTGTGGATTCAATCGTTGACGTGACTCATCCCCAGATACAACCGCGAATAGCCGTTAACACCGGGGAAGTTCCCGACAACGGCCTCGATGATGATGGCAACGGCGTGTTTGATGATTATTACGGTGCGGCCTTTATTTCCACACCCAGCTCCGTGAAAACCCCGAGCGCTCACGGAACGCACGTGGCGGGAATTATCGCTGCGGATTCTCGCTTTGGCTCAGTAGAAGGCGTTGCACCTCTTGCGCAAATTATTCCCGCCCAGTTTATTACTAACGATGGTGGCGGCTCCTTAGGCGACGCCGTTTTAGCTATGCAATATTCTGCAAATCGTGGGGCAAAAATTATTAACGCCAGCTGGGGAGGCGCTCCGTGTGTGGCTTCTTTACGAAGTGCTTTCACGGAATTGCAAAGCAAAGGTGTATTGATTATCGTCGCCGCGGGTAACGATGCCCGCGATATCGATGTGTACCCAGAGTTCCCCGCCTCTTTCGGCCTGTCCAATCAGATCACCGTGGCGGCTTCTTCGGTCTCTGACTTTATGACCTCGTGGTCAAACAGTGGGTTTAATTTCGTGCATGTGGCGGCCCCGGGAGAAAGAATTCTAAGTACGATTCCGGGAAATTCCACGGCGTACATGGAGGGCACCAGCATGGCAGCACCTTTTGTCAGCGGTGCTGCGGCCTTGCTTTGGAGCGCCAAACCGAATGCCACCGCGACGCAAATTCGCTCAGCAATTTTGCAGTCCGTTGACGTGTCCGCGGGGCATGAATTTAAAGTAAATACTCGAGGGCGTATCAACGTTGAAAAGGCACTCGCTAAGCTTCGTGAGTTAGTTCCATAATTTCAATAGCATAGATCAATTATTGCGGAGCATAAATTGTGCGCTCCGCGTCTCTCATTTTAGATGATTCCTTTGTTTCACATGGTAGATTGATTCCCTGTTTTTAAAGGGGTTAGTCCCCCAAAAAAGGAATCATATGAGCACAGAAATTTCGTCTGGCATTCAAGCTCGCCTTAACGACCTTGAAAAAAGAAATGAAGCCGCCATGGCTGGCGGAGGCGCTTCACGCATTGCTAAACATAAGCAAGGTGGACGCTTAACTGCCCGTGAACGCATTGATGTTTTGGTTGATCCAGGCAGCTTTGTAGAAATGGACCGTTTTGTTACTCACCGTTGTACAAACTTCGGCATGGATAAAACCGTCGTTCCGGGTGACGGTGTTATCACGGGTTACGGCCGCATCAACGGCAAACTTGTCTATGTCTCTTCTCAGGACTTCACCGTTATTGGTGGATCTATGTCTCGCACCCAAGCCAACAAAATTTGTAAAGTGATGGATCTGTCCATGAAAAATGGCGCTCCATTTATTTCTATCAATGACTCTGGTGGAGCGCGCATTCAAGAAGGTATCGAGTCCCTGGGGGGTTATGCGGATATCTTTACTCGCAACACTATGGCTTCTGGCCTGGTACCTCAGATCACGGCGATCATGGGGCCTTGTGCTGGTGGTGCGGTTTATTCTCCGTCGATCACTGACTTCGTCTTCATGGTGAAAAATACGAGCTACATGTTCGTCACGGGCCCCGATGTTATTAAGACGGTAACACATGAAGAGGTCACCAAAGAAGAGCTCGGTGGAGCGACTACGCATTCTGCAAAATCAGGTGTTGCGCACTTTGCCGCAGAAGACGACAAGCATTGCCTATTGTTGATCCGTGAATTGATGAACTTCCTTCCTTCGAACAATTTAGATGATGCTCCTGCTTTGCCGACAAACGATCGTCCAGATCGTGTGACGGAAGCATTAAACACTTTGATTCCAGAAAATCCAAAAAAACCTTATGACATGCTTTCTGTCATCACAGAGTGTGTGGATGAAGGTTATTTCTTAGAAGTTCACAAACACTTCGCACAGAATATTATTGTGGGTTATGCCCGCTTTAATGGGCGTCCGGTCGGCATTGTTGCAAACCAACCAAATATTCTTGCGGGCTGTTTGAATATTGAGGCTTCTCGCAAAGCGGCTCGTTTTATCCGCTTCTGTGATGCTTTCAATATTCCGGTTGTGTCCTTCGTCGACGTTCCCGGCTTCTTGCCTGGTAAAGATCAAGAGTGGAACGGCATTATCACTCATGGCGCAAAACTTCTTTATGCTTACGCTGAAGCCACCGTGCCGAAAATCACTGTGATCACGCGCAAAGCTTACGGTGGTGCTTATATCGTGATGGGCTCGAAGCTTCTGCGTTCAGATGTGAACTTGGCCTACCCTTCTGCGGAAATCGCCGTGATGGGTGCTGAGGGCGCAGTTAGCATTATCAGTCGCGAAGAAATCAATAAAGCGAAAGATCCTGTCGCAGAAAAAGCGCGTTTGACAGCAGAATACGAAGCGAAGTTCAGCAATCCATATATTTCCGCAGAACTTGGTTACACGGATGAAGTTATTGAACCTGCGATGACTCGCAAACGCATTATTGATTCTTTAGAGATGCTAAAACATAAACGCGATATTACTCCGGCGAAAAAACACGGCAATATTCCTTTGTAGCGAAACGCCGTTGTACGGAAGCTGGAATAAGAAACGATATTAAGGAAACTTTATGGCATTATTTAAAAAAATCCTAATCGCCAACCGCGGAGAAATCGCCATTCGCGTGACTCGCGCTTGCCGCGAATTAGGAATCGGATCTGTGGCGGTATTTTCCGATGCAGATCGCGACAGCTTACACGTTTTCTTGGCGGATGAGGCGTACCACATTGGGCCCTCACCTTCTAAAGAGAGCTATTTAAATTATAGAAAAATCATCGAGGTCGCAAAAAAAGCGGGCGTCGATGCGGTTCATCCGGGATATGGATTTCTTTCTGAAAATACGACCTTTGCCAAAGCTCTGGAAGAAGCCGGGATTACATTTATCGGCCCCACTGTGGCAAATATCGAAGCCATGGGTGATAAGCTTTCAGCAAAAGCTTTGATGAAAAAAGCCGGCGTGCCTACGGTTCCGGGCAGCGATGGTGGCGTTGAGACGGTTGAAGAGGCCACCAAAGTTGCCGAAAAAATCGGCCTGCCAGTAATCATTAAGGCTTCGGCCGGCGGGGGCGGAAAAGGCATGCGCGTGGTTCGTCAAATGGATGAACTGGAAAGCGCCTTCCGTGCGTGTCGTTCCGAAGGTCAAAACTATTTCGCTGATCCCACGGTGTACATTGAAAAGTTCGTCAATGATCCGAAGCATATCGAAATCCAGGTGTTCGGCGACAAACATGGAAACCACGTGCACTTGTTTGAACGTGAATGTTCAGTACAACGTCGTCATCAAAAAATCATCGAAGAGTGCCCATCTCCATCGGTGCCACACGAAGTTCGCTTACGCATGGGCGAGGCTTCTGTCCGCGCTGCTAAGCAAATTAATTATGTCGGCGCGGGAACGATCGAATTTATTTTTGATAACACCACTAAAGATTTCTATTTCATGGAAATGAACACTCGCTTGCAAGTGGAACATCCGATTACAGAAATCGTCACGGGTTATGACCTGGTCAAAGAGCAAATTCAGGTGGCCGCGGGCAAACATTTGTCGTTCAAACAAGAAGACATCAAACAAAAAGGTCACGCGATTGAAGCGCGCATCTGCGCCGAAGATCCAATTACCTATAAACCGCACCCCGGGGTCATTCGCGCTTGTCGCCACCCGCAAGGTCCGTTTATGCGCGTGGATTCCTATGCCTACCCTGGCTACGAAGTTCCTATTTATTATGATCCGATGATTGCTAAAGTAATTACCTGGGGTGAAACGCGTGAAGAAGCTATCGACAGAATGCAACGCGCGCTCAGCGAGTTCGTATTAACAGGGATCAAGACAAATATCGTTTTGCATAAATCAATTCTTGATAATGCAAAATTCCGCGATGGTACTTATACGACTCAATTTATTGAAAAGAACTTTGAGGTGATCGAACCGCAAATCTTTAAAGAAGTTGAAGACCCGGTATTTTTGATCGCAGCCGCCATTACTGCGTATAACAATCGTAAATCGAAAGATGTTCGTCAGCTGAATTTGACTTCTAACTGGAAGCGCGTCGGTCGCAAGCTTCAACTAAGGACGTAACGGATGTACTTTGAAGCAGAGCTTAAAGGCAAAAAATTTAAAGTGAATGTGAACGAACAACGCAACGCTTGGAAGCTTTCTTTGCAAGAAGAGGGCAAAGAGTGGATCCATTATGACATCTCGAAAAACGACTATAAAGAAGCTGAACAATACATCAGCTTCCTTTTCGACGGGAAATCATACCTTATTGACGTGATCGGGCAAGACACTGAATACACTGTGTTTACTCGTAACTCGTTCCGTACCATCAAAGTATTCAATGATGAAATGCTTCTGCATGAGTCTTTGAAAAAAGGTGGCGGCTTTGGTGGCGATCTTGAACTGAAATCCGGCATGCCGGGTAAAATTATCGAGATCTTCGTTAAAGAAGGAGAAGTTGTTAAAGCGAATAAGCCATTATTGATCATGGAAGCGATGAAAATGGAAAATGAAATGCGCGCATCCCGTGATGTAAAAATCAAAGAGATCAAAGTAAAACAGGGCGACTCGGTAGAATCCGGAGCTGTACTGATTAAATTTGAAGAACCGTAGAACGCAAAAGGGGGTTTGAAAACCCTCTTTTTCTTTTAAAAACTTAAGCTTGAACAGCGGCCCCTCAGAAAGCTTTTAAGACCCTTGTCATCGAATCTAAAAATGACATCACCCTGACTTGTATATTTGAACACCTCAGCGTTTTTCACGGCGCAGGTCTTGCCTGCGACATCCTTAAATACAGATGTCGCATTAGGGCTCCCCGTCGGGGCGCCACCTTGTTTAAAGCCGCCATCTAAGATCAAGCCTTGAAAGTTTGAAATCTCAATACCGCCGCGATTTGTTGGCACGACATCGGGAGCGACCGTGATATTCGCACGCGTGATGCTTTTCAAGTTGGCGCGCTTGTAATTAAACACAAACTGATCACCGGTTACATGTGTGACCTTCAACTCGCGATTTTCATCATCCCATTGCGCCACGAAGGTGCTTCTGGTTCGCGGAAACATATAGAACTCACGCGCTGCCGTGGTCTGCGCCTCGTCTCCTGGGCCGTAAGAATTAAAGACCATAAACAGACCACTGGAAGAAAATAAGTAATCTCTGTAAATCAAGTCGACGTAAGCATCGCGTGGGCTTACGGAGAAATAACAGCTCTGTGAGTCTTCGGACCATAGTTGCTGAAACTGAATTTCTTCACGGCGCTCGACGGTATAAGGACACGTCTCTTCGCTGGCGTGGGAAATATTGGTAACAAATAAAAGACTTAATAGAAATAACACCCGAATCCTCCTTGAACCTGGTGCGGCCCTATTCGCGCATGTTGACTGCGCTTTCCTCATTTCGTTTTTTTTCAAAAATTCCGACAATGAAAACCCCGGCCTCAAATAACAACAGCATCGGAATTAGCATCATAATCATACTTAATAAATCCGGCGGCGTGATCACGGCGGCAATCACTGAAATCGTCATCACAGCATAACGACGATGCTTTTTTAGGAACGATTGACTGACGATACCAAGCATTCCTAGCACGACAATTACCAGGGGAAGCTCAAAAGCCACGCCAAACATAAGACACATTTGCGTAAAGAACCCCATGTATTGATCGATAGAAATCATCGGCTTGTCGGTGTCACCACCGAAGGTCATCAAGAATTGAAATGCCATCGGCAAAACCACATAATACGAAAACACTGCGCCCATAAAAAACAACAGGGTTCCCGAAAGAATGAAACCTAAGGTGTACTTGCGCTCCTTAGAGTACAGGCCCGGAGCTACGAACTTCCAAACTTGATAAAGTAAAAACGGGCAAGAAATTAAAACTCCGCACATTAATGACAACTTCAAATGCGCGATAAACTTGTCCATGGGGCCCGTATAAATCAAACCGCCACCCGGCAAAAAAGGAATGATTGGCGCTCGGACAAAATTAAAAATCTTTTCACTGAAACCGTAACAAGCGCCAGTGGCTATGATCATTATGAAGGCGCAGTTTACTAAGCGCTTACGCAACTCTGCCAAGTGTTCGTATAAAGATTGGGCGCGCGAATCTAGTTCTTCGCTTCTCATGAGTTTTTTGCTCCGTCTTTGGGATCTTTATCAGGGGATGGATCCGCGAAAGACATTTGTTGCGGCTCTGTTGCATTCAATGTTGGATTCACCGTCAACTCGGCATTCGCGCCTTCCGCGGGAACCGTTGTGGGCGGGGAATTTTTCTTGGGCATTTCGTTGATATCAAAACGGGCTTGCTGTTTAAGTTCGTCAGTAAGGACGTTGGTGCTACGCTTAAGCTCATTCATGAAGCGACCAATGGTGCGCGCCAACTCTGGAAGCTCCTTGGGTCCGATCACAATCAGAGCCAACAAGCCGAGGAAAATAATTTCAGACATACCTAAGCCGAACATGGCGTCAGAATAGAGGAATCAGCCTTGCTTGCCAAGCTTTACTTGGTCTTGCGGCAGAGTTAAAACTCCCATTTCCACAAGTTTTTCTTTCGCTAAAGCTGAGCCCGTGCGCATATACCTATCGTACAGGCGCAGAATGCTCTGATCGCTTTTGATGAATGAATGATGGCTAATATAGGTCAGAACATCGACGAACTCTAAGAATCTCTCGGCAAAAGTTCCATAGACTTTTGCCAATGTGTCTTCGCGTGTGCAGTGAGCCAAAGAAGCATAGGCCGCGCCGCCAATGTCGGCATAATAATCAATATCAACAATCTTGCGCGACAGAGAGTCGCCAAAGAAGCCACTGATATACAAAGTTCGATCGCCCAGTTTGCGCAAGAGTTCGGCCTTTATTTGTGGCTCGGCACTTTGCGCCAGCAAATAAGTTTCAGCTAAGGTCTGCGGAGCCCTCTGCCCACTTTCATTTTCGTATTTACTGTCGAAAAGATTTCGCGCATCTAGATAGTGTTGCAAAAGATTGACGAGATAGCTTTCTACGAACGGGTAGGTTTGGATCTTGCGTTGGGATAAACCCTTCTGAACAAGCTCCTGAAAAAAAATCTGTGGACTTACAAAAAGCTCTACTGACGCGTGCTGCGGCTTTTGTTTCATATATCTATATTAACAAAAACAAGGTCGTTTTCGGTTAAAGATTTAAAGATTCTGGGCCTTGGTCCTTGATATTCTCAAAATGAGACGCCCGTTTAGCACGATCCTTGAAACACTGCTTTGTATGAGCCCTGGGAATTACTTTAAAGCCTTAAGACTGTTGACCTTTTTGTCGCTGGCAAGCGCATTTTGTTCCCCCGTGGCCCGAGCCGCCGAAAGCACTAATTCCTGTTCTCGAGTATTCGCTTTCGAATATGCCTTAGGTGGACGACTGCAGATAGATCCGCGCGCTGAAGATTTGGCTGAGCCCATTGAAACCTACGCACAAATTATCACAAGAATTGATGCCGACATTGCGCCGTTATTAGCACCGACAGAGACGAAAATTAAAATCGATACCGCCCATATTTTTTCGGCCTTCGATGACCGTGATTTTTCAGTGTCAGTCGGGGTGCGGCCTCCGGACTTTCAGCCTTTTTCAAAAAAGGCCAATCGCAATATCTTAATACACGAATATGGGCATGCAATATTTGAAAAAAACCTGGTGGCCAATTCGCCAGAATATCGCGAAATGCGTAAATACGGTTTGGCCTTAGAAAAAGAGCTCTTAGCCAACGATATGCTGCTTAAGAAATTGCAAAAGCAGAACGATAAAAGCGCTGAGTGGAGCACTGCTGTTGCGGAAAATAATCGTTTAAAAAAATTGGCCGAAGATTTTATAAACTTAAAACGCGTGCGTTACGCCTATCACGAAGTTTTCGCCGATACCTTAGTTTGGATAACCACCAAAAATCCTAAAGCTATTCGAGAGGGACTGGAAAATCTTGCAACCCCTGCCCAGGAAAACTCGGTCGCGTCCTTGCAAATGCGTGACATGGATGCCGGACTAGATCCGCTCAATATGCAAACATGGAAAGAAAAAATGGAGTTCGTGGTCTTTGTTAACAGCGACCTCTATTTCCCTTTCTTGCCGGTTCGCTGGGAGCTATGGTCGCTGAGTAAAGATAAAATTCATGACGAGGCTTATCGCAAGTCACTTCCCGATAAGGTCTTTAGGGTTCTGTTAAAGAATTTCACCGAAGACTTGGGACAAAGCCCCAAGGCCTTTGATGCCCGGGGCAGAATTGAAGGAGTCATTCGTCTGAATGACAAAATTATTCACGATCTGCGACAGACTATTTAACGTCCGTCGGTCCTACGATACTTACAACCGCTGGCTGAGAAAAAATCTTTTGCGCTAGCGTTCTTATGTCCTCAGCTTGTACAGCAAAGTATTTATCTGCCACATCCAGGCTTTCTTTGAAATCTAAACCATAAATGTCGTCAAAAAGAACGGCATTGCAGATGGTGCTTTTTCTTTGCAGTTCAATATCATGCCGACCGATTAAATATCTTTGTGCGCGGGTCAGCTCTTCCTTACCCACCTTTGCCTCGCTCAGCTTTTTAAATTCAGCCTTTAACATTTGAATCGCTTTTTCAGATTTTTCCGGCGAACAACCGATATATCCACCGAAATATCCACATTCGATTCCTTCCATGTGCATGGGTGAAACCGAATAGGCCAGCGAATTTTTGTCGCGCAACTCAAGGAACAGTCTGCCGCCTTGACCACTTAAAATCGACTGAATCACTTCCAGCGTATAGCGTTCTGGATCTGACAAGGTTAGGCCGCGGTAACCGACAATAATATGGCTTTGTTCTTTTTTAAGCTCTTGAAACAGATGCTTACTTTCCTTAATCGGATCCGCCTGAAAGCTATTTGTGATCTTTTCGCCTTTCGGCAATTGTTTGGTAATGCCTTCAAGTAAATCCACCCATTTCGCCTTATTAACGTCGCCGACCACGCTAAAGGTAAGATTTTTTGCATGGGCAGTCTTGGCATAATAACCCTTAAGGTCGGCCGAAGTAATCCCTGAAACTGTCTGCTCCGTTCCCATAACGTCGCGGGCATAGGGGTGACCTTTAAAGATTTCTTTCATGAAATTAAGAATGCAAATTTGCGCCGGATTGTCGTTACGCGATTTGATCTGATTTTTGATAATTACTTTTTCGCGTTCTAAAATACTTTCAGGAAACTGGGGCGCCAACAATGAATCTGCAAATACTTCAACCATACGGTCTTCGAAGGGCGCAAGGTAATCCATGGACAGGCCCGCAGAGTTTCTGCCACCAAAGGCACCAATCCCTGCCGCCATCTCGTCAACTCTTAGGTTGATGTCGTCTTCAGAAAACTTTTTAGAACCCGAAAGCCAGTTGCGCGAAAACATTTCAGTAAGACCCGTCTGATTTTCTTTCTCAACACGCGTTCCACCTAAAAATGCGGCCTTCATCGCGACGTAAGGTGTTTCCTTTTGTTCGCGAATAAGCAGTGTCGCGCCCGACGACAGCACAATTCTTTCTGTCTGAGGCACGTTTTTGTCAGATGAAGTTTTCACGTTAAATTTTTTCGGCGTGAATTTATTTTTTGTTTTGCCAATTTTCGCCGTCAATAAAGATTTTTTAAGATCTTTGGCAAATGATTTCAGAATCTTTTCAGCGCCTTTCTTTTCCATATTTGTCATTAACGAAAGGCCGAAGGTGTCGGGCTTAAAGTATTTCTTGGCGACCTTTTGGATGTCTTCAGGTTTTAACGTGTAAACCTGCTTCATATATTTTTTGTAGTATTCGTGATCGCCATAGTAAAATTCGTTGCTGCCAGCTTTTCTAGCTATGTTATCCACAGTTTCTAGTGAATAAATTTCGTGGCTGGCAAAATTGGTAATGGCTTTTTGCATTTCACCCGCAGTAGGCGGCTCTTCTATTAACCGCATGATTTCAGGAATAAGTGCGCTTACCGCCTTAGCCAGGTTTTCCTTTTCTAGGTTAAAGGAAACCGCAAACAGTCCGTCTTCTTGCATCGAATAACTAAATGATCCCACAGAGTTGGTCAGCGGTTGTTTAATGCGCAAGCTTTGCATTAAGCGGGACGAGTCACCTTGCCCCAAGATTGCCGACAGGACCTCAAGGGCCGCAATGTCTTTGTGTTTTACGCTAGGAATTCTCCAGGTAAGATATCCCGTGGTGTTTTCAAATTTAGTTGTTTCCACCTTGATGCGGATGTCTTTTTGCGCTGGTTCTTTGATTCGGCTGACTTTGCGCAATTTGTACGGAGCAAAGCTTCCGAACATTTGCTCAATCTTTTTTTTCATTTCTTTTGATTCAAAGTCCCCGGCAATTACCAAGAACATGTTCGACGGCACATAGCGTGATTGATAGAACTCTCGAATTTTCTTAGCTGAAACTTTTTTTACGACTTTGTCGTATCCAATGACGGGAATTCCATAGGGGCTTTTTTTAAATACGTTTGTAAATAACAGTTGGCTGGCTCTGCGCCCCGGGCTGTCTTGGCCGCGTTTGATTTCTTCGATCACCACTTCCCTCTCATTATCGATTTCTTTCGGATCAAACGTGGGAAAACCCATCATTTCGCTAATGGTGTCCAAAGCAACATCAGAAAATTGCTTCGAAATAGTCACATAAAACACGGTTTGGTCAAAGGACGTATAGGCATTTAACTCTCCGCCAGAGCCCTCGACCGTCGAGGCAATTTCACCTACGCCGTACTTGCGTGTGCCTTTAAAAACTAAATGCTCGATAAAGTGAGAAATCCCCTCTTCATTCTTTTTTTCATCGGCAGAGCCTGTTTTCACCCACATTTGAACTGAGACCACCGGGGACTTGTGACTCTCGAGGAAAAGGACCTTCATGCCGTTTTTTAGTTGAAATTTTTTAGACATACTCTAGATAACTCCCATGGCTTTTGGCGTCTACGTTCATATCCCTTATTGCATTCAGCGCTGCACTTACTGTGACTTCGCAACCTACGAGCAAAGTAAGATTTTGCCGCCGGATCAGTACGTCGATTTGGTTCTTAAGGAAATTCGCCAAAAACGCGGGTATTATGCGCCTCAAAGCTTAGACACTATTTACTTTGGCGGCGGCACACCCAGCCTGATCCCTGCACACCTCATTGTAGCTATTATCAAAGAGCTTGGTAGCTATGGGTACACAACTAGACCCGACACCGAAATCACAATTGAAATTAATCCGGCGACCATCAGCGAAGAGAAGCTAAAAATATATCTGGATAACGGCGTAAATAGGTTTTCTGTGGGCGCGCAAACCTTCGATGATCGTTTGCTGAAAATGGTACATCGCGAACATTCTGCAAAACAAACCTTAGAAACCCTGGACCTTTTGCGAGCCCACAATCTGAACTTTAGCTTTGATATTTTATTTGCCCTGCCTTCACAGACGGTGGAAGGCTTACGCAATGATGTGCGCATCGCTATCGAACAGGGCGCAAAACACATCAGCCCCTATTGCCTCACCGTTCCCGACGGCCACCCGTTATCTAAGGGTCGACCGGTGGATGACGAGCAAGTTGAAATGTTTGATATCTTAGCAAACGAGCTGACGGCCAAGGGCTTTCAGCAATACGAAATATCGAACTTTGCGTTGCCGGGTTATGAATCCAAACACAATCTTTTGTATTGGATTGATGAACCTTATTGGGGCTTGGGGTTAAGTGCCCATTCCTATTCCAAGGAATCCCCCTGGGGCACGCGCTATTGGAATCTAAACTCTATCGGGGAATACCAAAAACAAATCCTCTGTCTAGACGGACAAGAGTTTAGTTCTCCGGCACAGCAACTGCCGGCGGCGCAGTTTGAACAGCTTGAAATGCACCAGGCGCTTACAGACTTTTGTCATACTTCGATGCGTTTAATGCGAGGTCTCAATGTGCAGACATTGGCCCAAAAGTTTCCAGACGGCGTGCAGAATAAAGTGCGCGGCATCCTTCAGGGTTTAGAAAATAAATCATGGGTGACCTATGACAATGGGCATTGGTCATTAACTCGCGATGGCTTAGTTTTAAGTAATAAAGTCTTTCAAGAACTGACCTTTTTAGCAGACGATATTTAAGCTTTTTTTATGGCCTAGCTCGCATTGACAATCCTGAATCAATACACAATCTTAAGTATTGCGAAAGGACGTGTCATGTCAGAGGAAAACAACTCTCAAAATCCTACTCCTCCCAAAGCTGAAAACGCGGGGGAATCTTCTGAAATTCAGAAACTGCAAGAACAGGCAGAAAAATATAAAAACGATTTTCTTTACCTGCGTGCAGAATTTGAAAACTATAAGCGTAACGCCATCAAAGAGCGTTCGGATTTGCTTAAGTATGGCGGCGAGCGCTTTATTCGCGACCTTTTAGAGGTGGTTGATAATTTCGAGCGCGCTTTGCAGGCCAATATCAGTGCCGACAACTTTGCCTCCTTTAAACAAGGAGTCGAAATGACTGCTTCAGAAATGCGCTCGCTTTTACAAAAGCACTCTGTACAAGAGGTGCCTTCTGAGGGGGTTGCCTTTGATCCCACAGTTCATGAGGCCCTGGGCAGTGAGCCCACCGAAGAAGTGGCTCCGGGTCACATCGCACGCGTATTTAAAAAGCCTTACAAGTTGCACGACAAAATAATCCGCACAGGACAAGTTGTTGTTGCAAGAAAACCGGAATAACCGGAAGAGGGTGTTGCTTGTCTAAAAAAGATTTTTACTCTATTTTAGGAGTTTCGCGATCCGCCTCTGCAGACGAGATCAAAAAATCTTATCGCAAACTTGCGATGCAGTTTCATCCCGATAAAAATCCTGGCGACAAGAAGTCAGAGGAAAAATTCAAAGAGATCAGCGAAGCTTACGACGTTTTAAGTGATACTAAAAAACGTGATATGTACGACCAGTTTGGCCACGCCGGCAATCAGCAAGGTTTCGGCGCTGGGGGCCCCTTTGGAGGAGGCGCGGGAGCTGGTGGTTTTGGCGGCTTTAGAAGCGGTCCAGGTGGCGGTGCTAGCGGCGGCGATCCGTTTCAAGATATCTTTGGTGATGTTTTTGGCGATATTTTCGGCAATGCAAGAGGCGCTGGCGGAGCTAGATCGCGTCGCCCCTCAAAAGGCACTGATCTTAGATACACCTTAAACATTTCATTTGAAGATTCTGCGTTAGGCACGGAAAAAGTCATTAGCTTTGTTCGTCAACGCGGCAACAAAGAAGAGTCTGCAAAACTTTCTGTCAACGTCCCTGCGGGAGTTAAAGAAGGTCAACGCCTAAAACTTTCAGGTGAAGGCGATGCGGCCCCAGGTGGTGGCACTCCAGGGGACCTATATGTCATTATCAACATTCAAGATCATCCGCTCTTTAAACGCCAAGAAAACGATGTGACTTTGGATCTGCCAATTAGCTATACGGATGCGATCTTAGGAACGAATGTGGAAGTTCCGACTTTGACAGGAAAAGCGATGATTCGCATTCCGCCGGGCACCCACACGGGACAAAGCTTCCGCCTTAAAGGTAAGGGCTTTTCTAAAATTGGTGGCTTTGGCTCTGGAGATATGTTGGTGCGTATTCTAGTTGATACCCCCCACACCCTTTCGGCTCGACAAAAAGAAATCATGGAAGAGTTGGCAAAATCGGCAGAGACCACTCCGCTTGTCAAAGCCTACCAAGAAAAAGTCTCTCATCTTATGAGGAATAGAAAATGACAATGAAGTTTGTTCTGTTGCTAACGGCCAGTGTTCTTGCGTCTTGCACGACGGTGGCGACAAAAAAGAGAGCTCCGTACCGTCCCCCAACGGCTGCTTCGACCAAGGCCGCAAAAAACATGGCGGGCATGACTGCGGGCCGGCCGCCCGAACAAATTCAAAGTCAGACTTTAAGTTTACCACCTCCGCCAGTGGCAAAAACAGAAGATGCGCTGGAGTATTTAAAAACTTTAGTAACTCAGTCCGTTCAATCTGCAAATAAACAAGAACAAGAAAGTGCGCGCCTGCACGCTGTCGATATCGTTGAAAACAAACTAAACGATGAACAACTTGAAAAGGTTGCCGACAGTTCTGATTTTGGCTTTTTGCGGGCGCATGCTATGTTTCGCCAGGGGGAAATGTCTTTGGAAAACAAAGATACTTCGCGCGCAAAAAAATATTTTTCAAGCGTGATTGAGTTCATGCCGGGCAGCGATCAGGCCCTGCGCGCGCAAGATATTTTGACCCAACTTGAAGCCTCTAAAAATGTATCGGCACAAACTGTCGGCGTGGTTTTACCTTTAAGTGGTAAAAATGCTCCCGTGGGCCAACGCGCTTTGCGGGGTCTTGAAATGGGCTTAGGTCTGCACATCCCCGGGTCTAGCTTTAAACTTGCCATCATGGACAGTGAAGGAAACCCCGATTCAGCACGCCGCGGGGTAGAGCGTCTGGTGAAAGAAGACAACGTCATCGCCATTGTTGGCAGTCTTTTAAGCAAGACCGCCCCTGCGGTCGCTGCGAAGTCCGACGAGTTGGGCGTGCCTACAATCGCGCTATCACAGCGTTCAGGCCTAACAGAGATTGGACCTTCCGTTTTTAGAAACTCCTTAACCAGCGCCATGCAAGTTCGTGCCTTAGTACGCACGGCCATGGATGACCATGGTATGAAGAAGTTTGCGATTCTTTATCCCAATGATGCTTATGGCGTCGAGTTCACAAATATTTTTTGGGATGAAGTTTTAGCTCGTGGTGGGCACATCACCGCGGTTCAAAATTATTCAACCAAAGAAACCGATTTCCGCTTGGTAATTCAACGCTTGGTCGGAACTTATTATGGCGAAGCTCGTCAGGACGAGTTTTCTTTGCGTCTTAAAGAATTGCAACATTCCGACAAGAAAAAATCCGTCCGCAATTCCAATCTGGAAAATGTTCTGCCTCCGATTGCGGACTTTGATGCCGTCTTTATTCCCGATAGCGTTAAAGCGATGGGACAAATCTCAGCGATGCTTTCATACAATGACGTTCGTAACGTGAAGCTATTGGGGACCAATTTATGGAATACCAAGGACGTCGCCCGACGTGCGGGTAATTTTGCAGGTAACTTGATCTTCGTCGACAGCATGTCGCCTGCATCCCACGACAAATCACGTTTTATTAGCGAGCATAAGGGTCTTTACAACGAAGAGCCCTCATTGATCGAAATCCAGGCTTACGATGCTGGCCTAATTCTGCGCCAGCTTATCGCTGCAGGGTCTAGCTCCAGAGAAGACCTTACCAAGCGTTTAACGGATTTAAAACGCTTCCCAGGGACTCTGGGAGCTTTAAACATGAGTGCAGAGCGCGAAATAGAACGCCCGGTCGTGGCTTTGACTGTCGATAAAGGTGACGTGATTCCCGCTAAGCTTCGCAAATAATAGCCATAATATTATTTTATGCTCTTTTTTTAACCCCCTTCGGATGGTGTCCAGTCTAAGGAACACCAGCGACAATGAGTGTCGCAAAATCTAAAGAAGGGGGTTGTTATGACGAATCGAATATCTGAAAACCTAGTGATAGAGTGCCGCAGGAAACTTCTCACAGCAAAACAAGATCTTTTGAACCGTTTTAGAACGGCCCAGCGCGAACTGGTACACATAGAAAAAGGTGGCGACGAAGCAGATCAATCCGTCGCCCACATTGCCGAACATTCATTCTTAATTTCACAAGACAGAATGCGAAATCAATTGATGGAAATAGAAATGGCCCTGGGCCGCATTGAAACCGGGACCTTCGGCATCTGTGAAGAAACTGAGGAAACAATCGAGGCAGACCGCCTGCTGGCAATCCCTTGGACACGCCTAAGCATCGAAGGTGCTGAGCTGCGCGAAGCCGTCGGTCGCAAATTTGCGC
Source organism: Bdellovibrio sp. (assembly GCA_013360185.1). Lineage (GTDB taxonomy): Bacteria > Bdellovibrionota > Bdellovibrionia > Bdellovibrionales > Bdellovibrionaceae > Bdellovibrio. The sequence goes on along the minus strand of JABWCO010000008.1, from coordinate 10,078 downwards.
GCTAGATCATTCGCGCGCATCGCAACACACAACTGCTTGGTAAATAATCACGCAGTGCTTTTTTGGTGACACTCATCCAATCCCCCGTAATAAGTGATTTAATTTTTCGGCCATGATCATCATATCGGGGGGTGAGATGAACGCAACCGAACTGAACGAATCAGAGTTGCAGAACCTAAAGGAATCTTTGCTTTTTCAAAAGAGCTCGATTCTGAATAAGTCACATGAATTCAAAGCAGAGCAATCTAGCGTTGTCTCTGTCGCAGACGAGGCTGAAGCCGCTTCGCAAGACATTGCTAACAATATTTCTATCCATTTGCACGAGCGTGATCGCACGGCTCTATATGCGATCGAAAAGGCTCTTGGCAAAATTGCTGATGGGACTTACGGCCAGTGTGAAGCTTGCAGCGAAATGATCGCGGCACGCAGACTTCAGGCTCGTCCTTTCACGGCCCTTTGTATTGAATGCATGGAAGAACAAGAGAGCCATTCTAATATTTACCAATAACATCCGTTTTTTCTCATTGGACGAGGTCCACTGACATGGATGTCAGTCCAATTTTTCTTTTTTGATTTAAGCTCCAAACGTCGTACGCCGAGAAGACTCATACCAGAATAAAACAATTTCCCGCCTTTAGCGCGGAGGAGCGGTATGAGTTTTGACGATAAAGTACTAGAAATCCCACAGACCCTTCCAATGTTACCTGTGAGAGACATCGTGGTCTTCCCTTACAACATCATTCCGTTGTTTGTTGGTCGCGATACATCTATCCGCTCAGTCGAAGATGCTTTAGCTAAGAATCGATTGATTTTCTTGGCTTCACAAAAAGACATCACGGAAGAAAATCCAACTCCGGACAGTATCTATACCGTAGGTACAGTTGCGATGATCATGAGAATGCGCAAGCTTTCTGATGGCCGCGTAAAACTTCTTATCCAGGGTGTTGCGAAAGCTCGTGTTAAAAATTTCACTAAGACATCTCCTTCTTTCGAAGTAGCTGTTGAAAAAATTGAAGACATCCCAGCACAAAATAATGTTGTTGAAAACGAAGGTCTGATCAGATCTGCGAAAGAGCACATCGAGCGCATCATCGCCTTGGGTCGCCCTATTTCTCCGGACATTCTTTTGGTTATGGACGACGTTACGGATCCAGGTCGCGTGGCTGATATCATCGCTTCAAACCTTGGTATTAAAGTTCAAGACGCACAAAGAATCTTAGAAACTTTCGAGCCGACGGAAAGACTTCGCCTGGTTAACGAGATCTTGGCTGCAGAATTGGAAGTTATCCAATCTCAACAAAAAACTCGTGGCAGCGCCAAAGACGACATGTCGAAAACTCAGCGTGAATACTTCTTACGCGAGCAAATGAAAGCTATAAAGAATGAATTGGGCGAAGGCGATTCTAAATCTGAAGAGATGGACGAACTTCGTGAAAAACTCATCAACTCTGGAATGCCACCAACAGTAGAGGCAGAAGCCTTGAAACAATTGGGCCGCTTAGAGCGCATGCACCCAGATGCTTCTGAAGCTACGATGGTTCGCACCTACCTAGACTGGATGGCGGATCTTCCTTGGAGCAAAAAGAGCGAAGATCTTATCGATCTTAAACGTTCAAAAGAAATTTTGGATGAAGATCACTATGAATTAGAAAAAGCAAAAGACCGTGTTATGGAATTCTTGGCTGTTCGTAAACTTAAGCCAAACCTAAAAGGTCCAATCCTTTGTTTCGGTGGTCCTCCTGGAGTAGGTAAAACTTCTTTAGGCAAATCGATCGCTCGCGCAATGGGCCGTGAATACTTCCGTATCGCTTTGGGCGGCGTGAAGGACGAAGCGGAAATCCGTGGTCACCGTCGTACTTACGTCGGCGCAATGCCAGGTAAAATTATTCAAGCTCTTCGTCAGGCGAAAACAAACAATCCTGTTATCGTTCTGGATGAGGTTGATAAATTAGGTTCTGATTTCCGTGGCGACCCATCAGCGGCAATGCTTGAGGTCTTGGATCCGGAACAAAATTCGACCTTCCGTGACAACTATTTGAATGTGGATTTCGACCTTTCAAATGTGTTGTTCATCGCAACAGCGAACGTGTTGGAAAATATCCCACCCGCTTTGCGTGACCGTATGGAAATCCTGAATATCCCTGGATATACAGAGAACGATAAACTTTTGATCACGAAAAAACATTTGATCAGAAGACAAATCGAAGCCAACGGTATTACTGATGCAAACATTAAATTCACTGATGAAGGTATCAAATACCTTATCGCAGGCTACACTCGTGAAGCAGGTCTGCGTAACCTAGAACGCGAAGTGGGTTCGGTCTGCCGTAAAGTGGCTAAGATGGTAGTTATGGAAGAAGCTCAGTTTGTTGAGATCAACGCAACAACAGTTCCTGAGCTTCTTGGGCCTCCACGCTTCCAACGTGACGACAAGTTTGCGGATTCCCAAGTGGGTGTTGTGCAAGGTCTTGCTTGGACACAAGCTGGTGGTGAAGTTTTGACGATCGAAGCCTTGAAAATGAAAGGCAAAGGTCATCTTGCTTTAACAGGCCAACTTGGTGACGTGATGAAAGAATCTGCTCACGCAGCAATGTCTTACGCACGTGCACACCAAGAAGAGCTGGGCATTCCAGAAGATTTCTTTGAAAAGTATGACGTTCACGTCCACTTGCCAGCTGGTGCGATCCCTAAAGATGGTCCTTCGGCAGGTATCACTCTGACAACAGCGCTTGTCAGCTTGATGACGGGAACTCCAGTTCGTCACGATATCGCGATGACAGGAGAAGTGACTTTACAAGGTCGCGTCCTTCCAGTCGGCGGCATCCGTGAAAAATGTTTGGCAGCTTTGAACTTAGGTATCACAAACATCATTATCCCACTGGCTTGCCAAAAGGATATTGCTGACATCCCTAAAGTTTTCAAAGACAAAATCAACTTTATCTTCGCGGATAATTTAGATGAAGTCTTCGCAGTAGTTTTCGACAAGTCGGCAAAAGGCCAAGACAAGAAAACAGCTGCAAAGAAAGAACAAAAGAAATCAAAATCTTTGGCTGCTTAATTGTAGCCAAAATCATCGCCCCTCCCTAAACGATGAAACTAAAAAGGATCAGAGCAATCTGGTCCTTTTTTTGTTAGAAGGCGCAATATGATGACTATGGAAAACGTTGCAGACTAATAACCCAAGCCGGCAGTTTGGAAGTTCGTCGTGATCCGTTGTCTGGTTTGGTTACGTCAAAGAAGCTTTTTAATGCTGAAGTTAAATACTTTTGCGACCGTGCTGGACGACTGCTGGGCCGTTCAGATAAAGCTTCTGGCAAGCCGTTTTCAAGTTATCAATATGACAAAAACGGAAATCGCATTTTGTCTGAAGAAAACGATGTCACCCAAAGTGCTACCTACGACGATCAAGATCGGCTGTTGTCGTTTGGAACGAATACTTATTCTTACAATGCGAACGGGAATATTTCATCTAAGGTAGACGGATCTTTGAGATTAACACATTACATATATGACTCAGACGGCACCCTGGCCGCTGTGAATATGCCAGAAAAGAACGTCGAATACGGCACAGACCACGAAGGCCGTCGTATTGAAAAGAAAATCAACGGCGTTAAATTAGAGAACTACATTTGGGATGGCCTTTTACGACTAGTTGCTATCACCAATGCCTCAGGGGTTATTCAGAAGAAATTTATATACTCCGACGGCCACGCTCCTGATTACATGTTGGATGCCCAAGGCAACACATATCTTTTTGTGACGGATCATCGTGGGTCAGTGGTTGGAGTTTTAAATGCTAACAATGGACAAATAGTTCAATCGATAGAGTATACTGAGTGGGGCGCCGTAGTAAGTGACAGCAACCCAGGATTTCAGCCGTTTGGATTTGCTGGTGGGTTGAATGATCGGGATACGGGGCTGGTTCGGTTCGGAGCACGCGACTACGACCCCGAAATAGGTAGATGGACCTCTAAAGACCCTATTCTTTTCAACGGGGGAGATACCAACCTCTTTGGATACGTGCAAAATGACCCCGTTAACTTTATTGACCCATCTGGAAAGCTATTTGAGAATATAATTGCGAAATATACGACTCCGAAGCAGCAAGCCGCTATCGGGGCAGCGACAGGTGTTATTGGAGCTGCACTGATGTACGGATCATTTAATCCGTTTGCCGGCGTGACTTTCTCCATTGGGGCATATTTAGGATACGAAGGTAGTGCGAACGTGATAAAAGCCTCCAAACGTGGATTTGTTAATGATATAATGGACGACATCATACCTCGCGCTGAAGCAGGAGAAAAAACATGTCCACCAGGCAACTAAATGCAAAAGATAAGATCATAAATTCTATAATAGCTATTGCTTGGGTTTTCTTGTTTGCCAATGTAGGAAAGCAAAACATTGAACCCCAAGCTCTTGGAGAGATAGTTGGTATAATTTGTGGCATTTCGGTGGGTTTTACTAGTCTGTATATCTATAAAAAATTGGTCTCTCTTTAAAAGATAGAAAAGATTCTTGAGTTCAAAGGTGGATCAAGAATCAATCATTGCCGAGGTATTTGGAGCGCCTAATCTGGCGGTCGCTGGAATACCGAAACGAGGCGCTGTGAGCAAGAAGGGCTTTGAATTATGACATATCTTTTTCACGATTTCGATGGTCATTCCGTTCAGGAAGCGCACAGACAGAAGTTGAAAGAAGAAATTTCGAATCTTTCGGAAGACCAATTGAGGGGAACATCTCTTGACGAATGGATTAAATTTTTTGAGGATAAGTATGGTCTGGATGTCCCTGTCATAGACCGGGAAAACGTCTATATAGATATTCGCGATACAAAACTCGACGCGAGAAAGTTTCGAGAGCGTATCCATTTTATGGATGGTAATCGCGCGGTGATGGTCGATGGCAACCAGGTCGTAGTTCACATTCCCTACACGGGAGATAAAGACCTTTTTCGGTGCAGTGGAAATCGTGTTTACCACAATTCTGTGAACGCTCAAATTACGGCAACTGAGGTTCTAATAACCCAAGAACACATCGAACAAGATGCTGAGAAAATAAATAGTCAGGCGGAAAAAGACATTTCGTTTATTGAAGGGTTTCTCTCTGAAATGAGAAATCTCTTTGGAGAGTTTAATCGCTCCATACGTGGGATGGTTGAGGAGAGACTTTCACAGCGTCTTGAGAAATTCAGAAAAGATGAGGAGATGAAGTCCAAGCTGAAGTTTCCCATTCGCCAACGTGATGGAGCATCAACTACATTCAAAGTTCCGGAAATTCGTCGAAAGGTAGCTGTGACGAGGCCTGTACCTAAAGCTGGACCACAGACGAAGCCAGAGCCGGTGCTTGAAGACGTTGAGTATAACCATATTTTGAAAATCATGCAGAACATGGCTGTGGTAATGGAGAAAAGTCCTCATGCATTTCAGAGTATGGGCGAAGAAGATTTACGACAGCATTTTTTAGTTCAGCTCAATGGACAATATGAAGGGACGGCGACCGGCGAAACCTTCAACTACGAGGGTAAGACGGACATCTTGATAAAGTACGAGGGAAAAACAATCTTTATAGCGGAGTGTAAGTACTGGACTGGCCCCAAAACGGTCTCTGACACAATTGACCAAATTCTCGGATATACTTCTTGGAGAGATACAAAGACGGCAATTCTTTTGTTTAATAAAAACAAAAGCCTTAGCGGGGTTCTTTCTCAGATTCCTGAGCTTGTTGGAAAGCACTCTCAGTTCGAGAAACAGGTTCCAGCCGAGATTGCTGGAGAGACCGAGTTTAGATTTATCTTTAAGAATAAGGATGATGACCAGCGAAAGTTGAATCTGACAGTTTTAGTCTTTGATGTTCCGCGATAGTTATCTTCTTCTTCTAGCCTAAAATTTCGCGGTCGAGACGACTGTCACGTAACCCGTGCCTAAATCGGGCCTTTTTACACAGAACTTATCCAAAACTCGATTACCAAATATCCCGAGGCATTTTTTGAAAATCTCAAAATTAGGCACGACCGTTTTTAAACACTCCCTTTAAGAACATCTCTATTTTACTCTTGCGCTTTTTATTCGGATTTGTATGGGCCACTGTCAAACTGTTGCATATTGTGGAGTACCCTCGAAAAAAGATACATGGAGAACATGAGACAACGAGAGTGGAGCAATCGCGCGACCGTGATAGTCTCGGGAGGGTTACCATGAAAGAAGAGGTCGAAGTTTCAATATATAAGCTCAAGAACGGAGGCTATCAGGCATCGTACACAAATCCGTTCAGTAACAAGCGAATTCGCAACAAATTTAAGATGCTCAATGAGGCCAATGACTTTAAGCGGAAGATTCATGCTCAGTTTATTACAGACGTAATGACGGGATACTTGCATCTGCCAACAAAACAGTTCTTGGATGCCTACTTGCAGTTGTATCCAAAAGCTAAAGAGGACCCAATGTCGCAATAAAAAAGGCATGGGTAAAACTCATTTTTCCTTCCATCGTTTCGCCCTGATTTTATTAAATTGTCTGAACAAAAATGCCCACTGAAAATAATTTAATATTAACATCAGTGGCAAAATTAGCTCCCACGGGATCACATGAGCAATCGACCAAACTAAAAGCCCAATCGGAAATGTTATAATCGAGGTGATGATAAATGGAGCTATCCCAGACTCACCACCGCCTAAATTTATATAATAGCCAGTCCAAACCAAGCCGATTACTATGTATAGGTATGTCCACTTTTTCATTTTAATTTCCCAAAATAGAGTCATCTACAAAATCCTGGCAGTTATAGTTAAATAACTGATATTTCTTTTGTAAATTCCTTTCAGCTCTGCGCTTAATTGCCGCGTCACTTTTTGAGTCCTTGCTCCACTTCCTGCAAACAGCATTAGCCCCAGTTTCTTTTTTGTTCGTACTAATTCCTTCAATATACGACTCGCCAGGTGCCGGGTTAAAAGAATACTGAGTGCCGTCATCAAACTCTAAGTAATCATGCCTTACATCGCCATATTCGTCACTTAAACCATTCAATGGGCGGCTACATCTTCTGTATTTAAGACCTGAGGGATCAGTCCAATTCACGGGGTCATTTTGCACGTATCCAAAGAGGTTGGTATCTCCCCCGTTGAAAAGAATAGGGTCTTTAGAGGTCCATCTACCTATTTCTGGGTCGTAGTCGCGTGCTCCGAACCGAACGAGCTGTGTATACAGCTTGAAACTCCGCTGTCTATTGTGATGACACTTCTGTCTGTTTTCGATTTTAGGATACTTCCAAGATCAAATTCTTTCCAGTCTAGAGCAAGAGTTGAAAGCGAATGATTTTTCTGTGGCACGCTTTAGACACGCACCGTTTTGACAAGCTGGCATTTCTCACAACAAATTCTCCGTGCCATTACTTAGCGCACATTGAAGAAGACCACTCTTGACCAGATTTTGATTTGTACTTTTTCTTGAGACTTTCAAGTTGTCGTCTTGAGTTCTGAAGATACTTTCCGCTTTCATACATTGTGCTCTTATCAACGAATCCACTAATCTTGGCAGCCTCTTTCTCGTCATTGAGCGATTTCTCAGCGAGCTGGATTATCGTATTATGACGGCAAGCACTTTGCCTAAGACCTTCTGCGGACTCAGTAAACTCAATATTGGCCCTTTGCTTTTCAGAAAACTCCAAATCCTGTCGTTCTTCTTCATCTTTCCTTATTATATCAAGTTTTGCATAAGCCTCTTTAAGGCGAGACTCCCTGATAGCTTTTAAGAAGCCTTCGGCTCCAACGCCTTCTATCTTTTTCAAAGAAATGGCATCTTCGACTACAAAAGTACCCAATGGCGAACAGGTTGGCCTCTGAGAGCTATTGCCGCAAGGACCAGAGGAAATGCCCCAATAATATGTTTTGTGGTTGTACTTGGGATTATGCTGGTAATCCCATTTTCCACTCAACTTGGCTGTATTGACAGCTTTGAGACAATCAATGGACCTCTTCACTTCTTGCGAGTTCTTCGCATCGGTCAGCAAGCCACAGACTTTTTCAAGATTTGAAGGCAATGGTTCAAATTCGCCGATATATTCCAATAGAATGGATTTTGGAAAATATGTTGTCTCGGGGGACCAACCAAACATTGATAGCTCATAAGTTACCAATCCATCATCTTCACGCAAACTTCGTAAAATCTGCCGAGCTTTATCAAATTCCTGTGACAGCATCGCTGTTTTGATTTCCTCAATTTGCTTTGTATTCTCGCTATCAGGTTTTCTAGGAGCCAAAGCACAGGCTGATAAGTTTAAAAGAACTAAAACTGCTAGAATAGACTTCACAAACACCTCGTTACTTTTGAATCTTTTCAATCAAAAGCCGATACCGTCGTTCTCCATCTGCAAACTCTGAAGAAAAAAGAATGTCGGATTTTGATTGTTCCTCGCGAGTATTAAAAAGGAGTATAGAAATCGGAATTTCCAAATAATTTGAAAGCGTCTGAATGTGGTGAAGATTTTTAGCACTCGGCAAAACCCCATTGACCCAACCATGTAAAACCGAAAGAGGTATCCCGCAACGACGCGCCAGCGAGTTCAAGGACTCGTTTCTGTTTTTTAATTGTCGCTTAAGGACTTCTTTTAATTGCACCTTCATACCTCTACCTTGAATGTTCATTCAGGTTGTGGGGAGTCCAACTTCAATTAACCGAATACCTATTCAGTTCACTGAATGAATTCCAACCCATGAGGCCAATAGCTCTTTACTTAGTTTTTCTTCAACAACGACGAGATTAGAGAAGGACAGCTCATACACACAAAGGTCTTCGTCTGAAAATAGAAGAAATCTGACCTCTGGATGTCTTTTAATAAGAGCCCGCAACAAATTCAGGCGAGTTGTTTTAAAATCCATTAAATTCAAGCAGGAGCCATCAACGACAACTGTTTTAAAGTGCTCCATGCTTGATAAAGCTTCTACCAAAAAGACAGAGAACTGCGAGGCAACTGTCACAAATCCCAAAGATTCATCCTTAATATGAAAAGCCAAACTTGACCTCGCCAAAATCAAGGCACTTTGAGAAAAGTTGTTGTCCGCTATTTTCATATCGAGACCTCGATGGGACCCAAGGCCCAGAATAAATTTGACCGGGAGGGGTTCATAAATCTGAAGCTTTCTGACCGGGTAAAAGTGGGACTTCGGCTTCAGTCTTTTCAACTATTTGGAGCTTTGATTTTTTAAGGGTATTGTGAACGGCGGTTTTGGAGACATTCAGTATCTTTGCTATCTGGGATAGAGAATTGCCTTCTTCTTTAAGTTTTTGGACTCGGGAAACATCCACAACTTGCGGCCTTCCTAAGCGAACCCCTCGCTTTTTCGCTTGGGCAAGGCCCGCGACGACACGAGCCTTAATCAAAGAAGCCTCAAACTCACCAAGACACCCAAGAACTTGTAAAGTTAAACGACCGACAGGAGTTGTTAGGTCTATTTGGTCTCTTAAGGCAACAAACTCAATTCCAAGAGCTTGAAATTCTGAAATAGTAACCAGCAAGTCTTTCAAGGAACGAAAGAACCTATCAAGCTTCCAAACGCAAACCACATCAAACCGGCGAAGCCTGGCATCTTGCATAAGCTGTTTAAGGTCAGCTCTGTTTCCATTTGTTCCCGTGGCCTTATCACAATAGACCTGAAAGACAGTCCATCGGCGATTTTCCACGAACTGTAATAGCTCGTCTCTTTGCATATCCGTGCTTTGGTCTTGCGTTGATACCCTCAAATAGACGGCCACTTTCTTTGCCTTTTCCATCAACTCAAATATAACGCAATATGTAAGTATTTGTAAGTAAGTAGAAGTATCTGTCTTGATTTTATACGAAAATCTGCCGAAATTGATTGTATGGCAAAATACGATATACCAGACAGACCTCAACCACGCAGAAAATACACGGCAGGAGCTAAAGAAGTCCTTTCCATCAGAGCACCAAAGAGCCTAAAGAAACGACTTTCAGATATTGCAAAGGAGAAGGGATACAGTTTGGCCGAGCTCATGGAAGTCGCTCTCGATCAGTTTTGTCAGCATGTGGATACTAAGAAATAGGTTTCCAGATGTTTCCATGG
>JABWCO010000109.1 GCA_013360185.1 Bdellovibrio sp. | reverse complement strand
CGCCGACCACGCGCTCCAGAGAGTAACTGCCCCCCTGCTCGACAATTTCGTGGGCGACCTTATCTAAAACCGAGCTTAAAATACTTTCTTTAATCATCAAGGGCGCGGCCTTGACCCCCACGGTCCCCGGGCCCAACGCCTCGATATAAACACCCAAACGTTCGATGTCTTTGGCGATCGTTAAAATGGCTTCGACTTTTTCTGGCGACATATCAACCGCCAACGGGAAAAGAAAATCTTGCACGTCGACCTTGCCCCCCGTCCACGCACTCATCAATTTTTCAAACACAACACGCTCGTGCGCGGCATGCTGATCGACGAAAACAATTTTATCGCGAGCTTGCGTCACTATGTATGTTAAATTGGCTTGGCCTAAAACTTCTAACGAAGACCAATAACCTCGCGGAGCCGAATCTTGGACCTCACTTAACGAGTCGAGCATCGGCGCGCGAGATTCTGCCGCCTGTGCCAAAGTTTCATAAGTGGCTTGGGGTTCACTGACCGTAAATTTAGGAAAATTAAAGTTCTTCTTCTGAAATTGTGTCGTCTGTAAGGAGTTGTCTTGAAAAGCCAAGTTTTCTTTCGGCATCACCGGAGCTTGCGTTGCATAGTTCGGCAATCCTGCAGAAGAACGATAATCACTCGGCGCCACATCATTTAACGGCTGAGGACCGCGCGGACGCTCATGTTCCTGCAGCCACGGCGCTTGCTCTAGGGTGCCACGCAAAGCCGCAGCCACTGCGCGAAAAGCCAAAGACGGCTCTTGAAACTTCACTTGGGATTTCGTCGGATGAATATTCACGTCAATGCAGTCCGGGTCTACCTCCACCCACACGGCAGCAATCGGGTATTCCCCGTGCATCAACAAACTGCGATAGGCTTCATTCACGGCCGCCTGAAGACTGCGATCTTGCACCCAGCGGTTTTGCACAAACAACCAAATATTGCGTGCCGTTTTTGCGACATTATGAGGATCTGCAAAAACAGCGTAAGCCCGCACATTTTCCCGCGCCGCTTCGCCTTCAAATAACGGCTTAATTTCTAAGATTTGCTCAACCCGGTCTTTGCGATTTTTACAAGCCGGCCAAAAACTGACAAGCTTTCCATTTTCTTGCACGCGAAATTCAATATCAAAATGCGAAAGCGCCATGGCCTTTAACGTCGTCTTAATCGCCGTATTTTCAGCTGAATCCGATTTTAAAAATTTCAAACGTGCGGGAGTATTATCAAAAAGATTTTCCATCAAAATGGTCGTGCCCTGAGAACCACCCACTTTGTCGATGTCTTTGCGTTTGCCATATTCGCTGATCAACTGATGCGCCTGCTCGTCTCCGGCACGTCGAGAAGTCAGCGTCAACTTACTGACGGCGGCAATACTGGCTAAGGCTTCGCCACGAAAGCCAAAAGTACGAAGACTCCAAAGGTCATCGGTTTTAGAAATCTTGCTCGTCGCAAAGCGCTCAAGGGCCTTCGGCAAATCTTCCGGCGACATGCCTTTGCCGTTGTCGATCACCTTAACGATGCGTCCCCCATCAAAGAACTCGACATGCACCCGCGTCGCACCGGCATCGATACTATTTTCGACAAGCTCTTTTACTAGATGCGAAGGCCGTTCAACGACCTCACCAGCAGCAATTTGATCGACAACTTCAGCAGATAAAACTTGAATAGAAGACATGGTGCGAATGTGCCCGATGAACCCCAGTAAGTCACCCCTATTGCAAAGCACAAAAAAGAGAATCCTTAAGGGCGAATAGAGGAAATCCCCGCCCGAAAGCCTCTAAGGCTTCGCGCATTCGCCCCAGGATTGACACTTAAGCAGTTGCATACGCAGGTCTTTGAGCTCCGACAATGTAAACTCCAATTCCACATCAAAACCGCGACGGCTGGCACCAATTTGAGCAATCGAACGGAACGTCGTGACATCACTGAATTGGCTCACGGACACGTTTAAACCTTCATGGGATTCAAAACGCATTTTTTGCGGGAATTGACGCAGGTTCCACAAGAAGCGATCGCGCTGCGCTTTTAATTTGTCCATAGCATTATATAGATTTCTCCAACACTTGACCTCGGCCACCATCATAACTTTTTGCGAGGAGCGGTTGATTACCACTACATCCAGCTCACCCAACGTGTCGCCGCCGATGTCGTATTCAATTCCTGTCGTAATAATATAATCCGCCTCAGGGAATTCCTTACGCAAATCGACGCGAGCCACCTGCTCACACACAGCCCCGTCAGGTTCATAGTTCACACCGGATTGTTTTAGTGCTTCAAAGTATGGTGTGATATCTGCCGCTAAGGCAGAAACGGAGAATAAAACGACGAAAACGCCCGCAAAAAAATTACCCACGAAAGCCCCCTCTGTGAGCCCCTCTTAGACACCAAAGCAGCAAGCCTCCACAACTAATTTGCAATGCGTCAATGGGCTGCTCTGCGCTCTTTAGATCTGCGCCAGAAATGAAGAGACCTTAGAATTCCCAACCCAGGTTTAAACCCAAGCCATAGTACTTGGTTTTTTCCCAGTAGTACTTTGCATCAGCGCGCAGTGAGGTCGGCCCCAGGCGAAACGCCAGACCCAGATTTATGACGGCCCCCAAATGCATCTCGTCCGCCGAATAACTTAACGAAGAGCTGGCGTTTTGCGGTACCTCTAAAGTGTAGTGCGAGTACTTAAACATCGGTCCAAAACCATAATAAAACAAATGTGTTTTGCTTTGTGGCAACACGGTTTGAAAAAGAAAATTAGTGATAAAAACAAAACCGTCCGCACCGCGCTTGGTGACATCCGAATAATAACCGGGCGCCCCAACATGAAATAAAATATTTCCTTCAGTGTAGATCTCGCCGTCCATCACGGTATTAAAACCGGCAAACTTCATTCCATAAAACAACAAAGAGTCAGAACGTTCTTTCCCTAATGTGTCTTCGGTAAAATAGATATAATCCACGGAAGGACCGCGATAGCGCGTGGCAAAGAATGGTTTTTTGCGCTTATTTTTATCTTCGGATTTTTCAGAAACCTTTTTCTCAGATGGCGGAGCCGCAAGTTTAACAACCCCCATGCGCACATCCGTATCCGCAATCCAGCCCACCGTGCCGGGCTTTAAACGAATTTTATAAAAAGGTCCGCGCTTGCCGGTCGAGATATTAAAAACTCCCCCGCGCTTCAAGGTTTGAATCACCGGAGCATCGAAATCGGCCTCTTGATAAATCAAAGCTCCGTCAGTCACAACCGTTGCTCGCTGCGCTTGGGCCCAAGCTTGAGTCGGCAGCAGAGACCATAAAATAACGACAAACAATTTCGAAAATTTAAACAGCGAAGCCTCCCAGAAATGGGATCTTCGCGCAGCCTTGAGACTTTGAAATTTAGGTCTATTTAAAACGCATAATCCATACACGATAAAAAGCCTCTATAACTATCTTCAATGACATTTTGCTTTGTCCGACACGACGGTCTTCAAAAACAATCGGCGACTCCGCGCCTTTAAAGCCTTTTTTCAGAGCTTTGTACTTCAACTCGATTTGGAAACTGTATCCGTTAGATTCCACTGTGCCTAAATCAATGCCCAAAAGCACTTCTTTTTTCCAAGCGTTAAATCCACCCGTCCAATCATTCAAGGGAAACCCTAAAATCAAACGCGCATAGATGCCGCCACCGCGGGAAATAATCTTCCGCAGAAGGCCCCAATTCACCGTGCGACCGCCCTCGATATAGCGCGAACCGACCGCAAAATCGTTGTTTTCAAGTTTCTTTAAAAGAGGCCCCAAGTCTTCCGGGCGATGAGAAAAATCCGCATCCATTTCCGTGATCGCTTCATAACCATGATCGATGCCCCAACGAAAGCCCGCGATATAAGCCTTTCCCAAACCTTGTTTGCCAGGACGAGACAATAAGTGCAGCTGTGGGATGCTTTTTTGCATTTCACGCACGATCGCCCCCGTGCCATCTGGGGAGTTGTCATCAACAACCAGGATATCCACGCCCAAACCTTGTGCTAAAACGGCCGGCACAATTGTTTGGATATTTTCTTTTTCATTATACGTTGGGATCACGATCAGTGTTTTCATGCCTCTTCAAACTGTCATAAAGACGTCATGAAGGCAATCATTTGCTCATATAGAACGAGAGACTAAGCGACCTTTTCCCTTGCTCTGTAAAGCTTTTGCTTTCTCTGCTGGAATAGCCGGCAAATTTAAGGGTCTAGACAGTAAATACTTAGGGTCCTGCTGACGGACGACCAATTGATCTTTAACTTTTAAAGCCGCGGCTTCGGGATCCTTGAGATACAAAACCGGATCAAATCCACATTGGCGACAAACCACAGATAGGCGCCAGCGAATCTTCACAAAAACTTCCGAAATTGCTAAACAAACAACAAAGACTATGATCGCGCGCGGGTCATACTGCTGCCACAACACGAACATAAAAACCACCGCAGCCAAGGCGCTGCCAATGATGTTCAAAAAAGAAATATTCTTTTTGCGATAAATACGGCGCGGACTTTTACAGAAAGCGCAGTAACAATTATGACGTTTGCGAAAGAGTGAGAACATACTGATATTGTGCCAAACCCGTGGTCTAGAATGAAAGATGATTTTATGAAAAATGACAAAGGCCTGCTAGAATCAGGATATGCAAAACAAAAAAGCTCTTCAAATCGTCCTTATTGTCGCCGCCTTCTTTTTCGCTTCCACTTTGGTCCAGGCGGCCCCCGCCGCGAACTCTGCAGACTATGAAGAAGTCAGCTATGACGACCTTCTAAACGAATTGAATGCAAAAAAGAAAACCATGATCCGTACGCAGTCCAACTCATTAGATGCTACACGCATCCACGCTGGAATCGGTTACGCAAATACCTTTAGCAATATTTCTACGCAACAGCAAAACTTCAGTCGCCATACCAGCGGGATTCAATTGTCTGTGGGCATGGATCTTTTCTCAACGAACTGGTACAGCGAAGGCGTATTCAGAAATTACGGCCTGACTTCTTCTGGAAGCGAAGAGCTCACCTTGCGAGAAGTGGACTTAAAAATAGGCTACACCAACCGCCTAGAATCCATCTGGAATTACTCAATAAGTTCCGGCCTATCCAATCGTTTTATGCGTTTCGTAGATCCAACGCGTAATATTGATGTCGACGATGTCACTCCTTCATTAATAATTTCAACGGGGTTTTCCGCGCAAGTGCACAGAAACCTTTCGATAGGTGCCGAGGCCAGTGCAAAATCTGCCATCGTGAATCGCACCGCAGACAAAAACTCCTTTGACTTTGCCTTTCGTATAACTACATCCCTATAATGGGATGTGGATTTCATCTTATTCCTTCTTTGCCTTTTAGTATTTTTGTTGGGCTTGGCACTTTTTTCCAACCAAGCCCGCAGCCGCCAAAACCTGCCCTTTGAATTAAAACCGAACTGCCTTCTGACCCGCTGGCCCGTGCTTTTTGTAACCGGGCACCGCTCCCTTTTCTATTTTAAATCTTACTGGAATTCCTACACGCCCTTTTTGGCTGAGCACGGTTACGAAGTCTTCACCCTGCACTTACCCTGGAAGTCCACAGAACAGCGCCGCCAACGCCTAGTGCAGTTCTTAGAACAGCAAGAAAACCAACATCGCCACTTTCACTTATTCGTGGACAGCAATACTCTGTCGGAATTCGCCGATCTACTTCGTCAGCACAAGTCCGCAGCAATCAAGAGTTTGACGGAAGTCCACGGCCCCGAACACCCGCGCCAGAACTTGGCTCTTTCGGCGTTTCCCTTGCCACTGGGTGAAGTGCTGTGCCACCCCTTGCCCCATCCATCTTTTTTTATGCGCCTGACTTACCATCTGCACACCAAAATGTTACACCTTAAAAGCAGCCCCTCCTTAAGTACTTTGGGGGCAGTTCCGCAGACCGCAATCACTAATGGATTGTTACTTCTTGAGCGTGCCCAAACCTTAGCCGAAATGGATCTGCGCGAGGATTGATCTTGCCTAACACTTAGGTCAGTGATGCAATAAACTCATGAACGATTATAGAGACGTCACACCTAAGAATTCGCCTCACCTAGAAACCACACGCGAGGTATTTAATTACATCGTCAATTACCTGCGCCACCCGGTTGAAAAAATCAAACATCTTCCGGACTGGAGTTGGACGGTTTTGCTGATAACATTGATCGTGGTATCTATGGTTTCCGGAGTTCTTACAGGTCTGGTTCCACCGAATTTTTTTCGTGTGATGGGTGGGATCATCATTTCCCCTCTGGTCGGCATGACCACCACCTTTATTGGCTCTCTGTTTATTTACTATTACTTTCAAGTGTATGAAAAGCGCACGTGTTCGTTGCGCAAGATCTTCACCCTAGTACTCTTTGCAAACATTCCCTTTTTCATCTTCCAAGTGGGCTCAGAATTAATCCCACCTATTACTTTAGTGGGGTTTGCTTTTACCGCACTTTTAATGGCCGTTGGCTTGACCGAAAATTTCCAATTGGATAAACGCCGCTCCACTCGTTTGGTGACGATCCTTTTTGGGATTGTTTTCCTTCTCTGGCTGTGGAACAGAGTGGATATTTCTCACCTTGAGCGCCTGGGATAATCACCCGGGGCGCGGGTTTCCACACAAAATGACAAATTTGAGCCTGCGAAACACGCGAAACGTCTAAACTTTAGACGTATACTTTCTTCATTACTCAAGAATATCAAAATATTTTTTCGGCTTCGTGGTAAACTCCCTCGCATTCTAGGAGTAAACTTATGAGGAAAACAATCGCTACTTTTGTTATTACCGCTCTTTTCGGCTCTGCTTCTTTCGCCAATATCAAATCGGGTCGCTACGAAATTGTCTCTAAAAACGATGATGACTGTCCTCTTGTTCTTCAAGTTGAAGTTCAACTAAATCAAGTTCGCGTACTCACCACAAACACAATCACCAACACGCCGGGACCTTTTCATAACACACTTTACTTTTCCGATTTTGACAATCAATGGAAAGTCACGAGTAGATATGGAGGTCTCATTTTTTCAAGTAAATCTCAGTACCATACGGATGCAAGCAAGTCTTTCGTAAGCGATGAAGAGAAATTGGAAGAGGGGCGCAAATTATTAAGACACACTCGCGTGACTCTTTCGACGACCAGCGCCGCAACTTATCTAAGCTACAACATTTTAGCTCTAGATTCCAAAACGACTGCTCCTGCTTACACAAACATTCTTTGCCAGTACAAAGAGGCTCGCTAACACATCCCCTATCTAAAAATAAAAAACCCGAGTCCAAAAAGGCTCGGGTTTTTTTATGCACTCAATAGATCTTCTTTAAAGAACTAAGCGCGACCTGTTGATCCAAAACCGCCGGCACCACGCTCTGTTTCGCCCAAGACGTCCACAAGCTCAAACTGTGCCTGAAACACCGGCGCAAGAACCAATTGCGCGCAACGCTCTTGATCGTTGATTGTCACCGCTTCGTTACCCAAATTGATCACGATGATTTTAACTTCACCGCGATAATCCGCATCAATGGTGCCCGGAGTATTTAACACCGTAAGGCCACTCTTAGCGGCCCAGCCACTGCGTGGGCGCGCTTGGATCTCGTACCCCAAGGGGATTTCAAAACTCAACCCAGTGGGGATCATAGCTCTTTCACCGGGTTTTAAAACGACCGCACCAGCTAGTTGGGCACGCACGTCAAAACCACTTGCGCCCATAGACTGATACTGAGGAAGTTCCCCGTGAAAGTTATCAAGCTTTTTAATTTTAACCGCAATCTTTTGCATAAGGCCCCCGCTCGCCATGAGCTTATAAAGATAGATCTTCCCACCAGTTTTTTAGATCTGTCACCCCAGGCCCTAACAGGACCCCGGATGTCTTATCGATATCCAGTTCGTGACGGATATAGTGGTTCACAGAATCCACTGTGACTTTCTTAATTTCTTCAATAACTGATTCCACCGATCGATAGTGCCCAAAAACAATTTCATTCACAGCCAAAGAGGTCATGCGATTTTCAATATCGTCAGAACCTAAAAGAATACTGCCAATAACTTGTGTTTTGAACATTTCCACGTCGGATTTACTTACGCCCTGTTTGCGGATCTTGGTAACTTCTTTCGAAATAAGATCCCCAACCTTGCGTGCATTCTTTGCTTCAGTCCCCGCATAAATCGTCATCATCCCTGAATCCAAATGGGTATTCAGACTGGAATGAATCGTGTAAACCAAACCACGCTTTTCACGCACACTTTGATAAAGCTTCGAAGTCATACCACCACCCAAAAGAGTGTTTGCGATAACCGCTTCAAAGCGATGTTTGTCCTTAAAACTTGCCGTCGGGAACCCCAAAAGCATGTGCACCTGTTCGGCTTGTTTTTCAACGACATGACGACGCTTTAGCCAACGCGGTACCGTGCGTTTGACTTTAATAGTTGCCGACTTTTTTGCGCTCAAACGTTTTTCAACTCCGACCATCAATTCCGCATGGTCTAAACAACCCGCCGCACTGATGATGCTATTTTTGCCGGTATAATTTTTCTTATAGTAATCCATCACCTGATTTTGTTTCATCAGCGCGATTGATTTCGGCGTTCCTAAAATAGAACGACCCAATGGATGTTTGCCATAAACTTCTTCATAGAACACGTCATAGACAAACTCTTCGTGGCTGTCTTCGGACATCGCGATCTCTTGCAAAATCACGCCTTTTTCTAAGCCAAATTCTTTCTTGTTCAAATGCATATTGGAAATAAGATCGCACAACACGTCTAAGGCTTTTTCCCAGTGATCTTTTAAAACTAAAGCATGATAACAGGTGTACTCGCGTGTCGTGTACGCATTCAAGTCACCGCCCAAAGCTTCTAGAGATTTAGCAATTTGATAAGCGGAACGAGTTTTTGTTCCTTTAAAAACTAAATGTTCAAGAAGGTGCGAAATGCCGGCAACATCCGGCGACTCGTCACGAGTCCCGGTTAAAACCCAGATGCTAATTGAAACGGCGCGGGACCCTGGGTGAAGCTCGCTCACCACTCGGATCCCGTTAGAAAGTTCAGATTTTTTGAACCTAGTGTTCACTATTGTAATAATGCTTTTCTTGAAAGCTTGATGCGACCTGCACGGTCAACTTCAAGAACTTTTACGTCGATTGTTTCGCCCTCTGAAAGAACGTCTGTCACAGCGCGAACGCGCTCATTAGCGATCTCAGAGATGTGCAATAGACCTTGGGTATTCGGAAGAATTTCAATGAACGCTCCGAATTCAGCGATCTTAACAACACGGCCTTTATATGTTTTACCAACTTCAGCTTCGGCAATGATATCATTGATGATAGCAATCGCTTTTTTAGTCGCTTCAGGATCTGCCGATGCAATATGGATTGTTCCATCATCTTCGATCTCGATCTTAACGCCCGTCGCTTCAGTAATGCCGCGGATCACTTTACCACCAGAGCCGATAACCTCACGGATCTTTTCTGGTTTAATTTTGATCGTCTCGATACGAGGTGCAAATTCAGAGATTTGACCGCGTGCTACTTTCATTACTTTTTCCATCTCATTCAAGATGTGTGCGCGACCTTCTTTGGCTTGTGCCAAAGCTTGATCCATCACTTCGAAAGATACCGAGTCAATTTTGATATCCATCTGTAAAGCAGTGATACCTTGTGGCGTCCCCGCAACTTTAAAGTCCATATCACCCAAGTGATCTTCATCACCTAAGATGTCACTTAATACAGCCACACGGTCGCCTTCTTTGATCAAGCCCATCGCGATACCCGCAACGTTGCCTTTCAAAGGAACACCAGCATCCAACATCGCCAAGATTCCCGCACAAACAGTTCCCATTGAAGAAGAACCGTTCGACTCAAGAACTTCAGAAACTACGCGGATTGTGTAAGGGAATTTTTCGTGATCAGGAAGAACCGCTTTCAAAGCGCGCTCTGCCAAGTTTCCGTGACCGATTTCACGACGACCTTGACCACCAAAGCGACCTACTTCACCGACAGAGTATGGCGGGAAATTATAATGCATCATGAATTTACGTTTTTGCGTGCCTAACAAGGCATCAATCATTTGTTCATCATCACCAGTACCCAAAGTCACTGTGCCTAAACACTGTGTTTCACCACGAGTGAACAAACCAGAACCGTGTGCACGCGGCAACAAACCAACTTCGTTCGCGATAGGGCGTACAGTGCGTACATCCCGGCCATCGATACGAACTTTTTTATCAAGGATCATTGAACGAGCTTCATGATATTTAAGTTCTTCAACGATAGCGCTCAATTCTTTCTTACGTTGTTTCGCAAGATCTTTGTCAGTGATGCCAGCCAAAAGAGTCGCGTCCGCTTCCGCCTGAGCTGCTGCTACGGCTGCATAACGATCTTGTTTAATTTTGAGCGACAAAGCTGCCGCAATTTTAGGTTGCAACAAAGCTTCGGCTTTGCCTTTGAAGTCAGCATCAATAACTGGAGCTACAAACGGACGTTTAGCTTTTGAACCCGTTTTTTCACGCAATTCATCTTGCGCATTCAAAAGAGGCATCATGGATTGGTGACCGAATTTCAAAGCGGCCAAACAATCTGCTTCAGAAATAAATTTAGTTTCGCCTTCAACCATCAACAAACCATTGCGAGTTCCCGCAACGATGATGTCCATGTCTGATTTTTCCATTTGTTGTGGCGTTGGATTGGCAACGAATTGACCATCAACACGACCGACTTGAACCGCAGCTGTGGGACCGTTGAATGGAATGTCAGATACGTGCAATGCTGCCGAGGCACCTAAGCTTGCAAGGATTTCTAGAGGAAAAGCACCGTCTGCTGACAACACTGTGCCAACAACTTGAGTTTCATGACGATAGCCTTCTGGGAACGACGGACGAATAGGTCTGTCGATCAAACGTGCTGTCAAAATAGCATCATTTGTTGGTTTACCTTCACGTTTGAAGTAACCGCCTGGAATTTTACCAGTCGCATAGAATTTTTCGATGTATTCAACTGTTAGAGGGAAGAAATCAAGTTCAGATGTTTTGCGAGAAGAAACCGCAGTAACCAAAACCATGTTGTTACCACAAGTAACCAAAGCCGCACCATCAGCTTGTTTTGCCAAACGGCCTGTTTCGATGGTGATTTGTTTTCCGCCCACCGAGGTAGTGACAGTCGTTTTCATTAGATCTCCTTGAAATATTCGCAAAGCCTTTGTGCTCTGCTGCTGATATTTATTTTTCTATTTATTTTAAAACTAAATCTACCGGACTTGTCCGCCGAAGCCTTGGCGAAGGAGGAAGCCCCGAAAGCCAGAAGGGGCCATTAGCCCCTTCCATGTTTCGATTACTTACGGATTTCAAGAGCTTTGATAAGGTCTTGGTAACGTTTTACATCTTTACGATGAAGGTAATCTAAAAGTTTTCTACGTTTGTTAACCATAGTCACAAGACCACGGCGACCGTGATGGTCTTTTTTGTGAGCTGCGAAGTGAGTTGTCAAATCGTTGATTTTAGCAGTTAAAAGAGCCACTTGAACTTCAGGTGAACCCGTATCAAGATCTGCTGTTTTGAATTTTTTTACGATTTGTGTTTTGCTATCTTTAGTGACTGCCATTAAAGTCTCCTGTTCTGTCTATACCCTTGGGGGTACATTTCGTTAATTAAGCTATAAAACCCCGCAGTCGTCATGGCTGTCGATCCGAAGAGAGTTATAGAAGTTTTAAGGTTCTAACCCGATCCCCAACGGGGGTCAATACTTAAAGACCCGGCGAAGAGCAAAACCCCGGCCTGGCTCAAGCCCAATCAGAGCCAGTAAATGGTCATTTTCTTGGTCAATGATCTGAACGTATTGATCTAAAGAGGGATTAAAAGCCGTAATCAGCTGCGACCGCAGGTCATGACTGATTTGCCCATTCCCCAAAAGCACGCGATCTTGCCCCTTAATGCGAATCCTTTTGACCTGAGGTAAGGCGTATTCCATAGCCACAAAAGCCTCGCTTCGGGACCCCCTTTTAACGGTGGCCTCAATCGCCTCCAAAGTTTGCGCCTGCTCAAGCAGGTAGGGTGAAGACCAGGTCCGACGCAAAGAGCTCATTGCGGCAAAACACCCCAAATTTCGCCCCAAGAGATCAACCCAGGTGCGTATATAGCTTCCTTTGCTGCATTTAATATCAAATTCAGCCCAATCGGGTCCGAAGAAC
>JABWCO010000108.1 GCA_013360185.1 Bdellovibrio sp. | reverse complement strand
AGGGGAAGTCGGTAAGACAGTCGCTTTAAGGATGCTTGCTGCTGGTTATAATTTATCTTTGTGGTCTGAAAATCAAATTCGCCAGCAAGAACTGGTGTCTTTACTCGGTCAGCATAATAAAAACTCTTTGCGTATAGAGACCGTACAAGTGGATCTTTCGCAAGGTCAGGACTTTAGTAATCTAGAAAGCATCTGGAGTAGCTTTGGTGGTTTTGATTCAGTGGTTCTTTGTGCCGGCTATATCAAACAGTCAATGTCGTTATTGACGCCCTTTGAAGAGCTTGAAGACTACTTCATGATCAACTCCTTAAGCCCCGGGATTTTCTTAAAAACCTTTTTAGAGCTGGTTAAAAAACATAAAAAACCAAGTAATGTGGTTTACGTTAGTTCTACCTCGAAAACGGCAGCGATCCCAACGGTCTATGGTGTTGCTAAGAATAGTTTTTCATCGTTGATTCAGATTTTGCGCAGAGGTTATATCGACGAACCCGTCAGGTTCTGTGAGATTGTTCCGAGTCTGTTGTTTTCAAATTACTTTAGCAATTTAAATGAGACACTTAAAAAAAAGATCTTCAGTATTTCTGGAATCGATTTAAAGCAAACGCCTTTTGAAACGCTTGATGCAAAGAGCTTAAGTCATCTTTCAGCGTGTATGGCTGATTATACAGTTACGTTAGATCAGGTGGCGGATTCAGTTCTTATGTTTACCGAATCTGAAATGTTACCTGCACAGACCTGCTTGGTGTTGCAGTCGAAGCGAAATCTATTCGAGCCTAATTAAACCCCGCACCTCTCAGCGCGGGGGTACATTCTAGAGTTGTACGAGCTTCTCAAATTTTTCAATTTTCTGGTTAACGACCGCGATGGCTTTTCTCCAGAATGCTGGATCTTTGATATCTTCACCGAGGTGCTTTTTAATTAAATCTTCTGCTGTCATTCGGCCCGTATCGCGCAGGATATTGACGTAAGTTTGGGCAAAGTCTTTACCTAAAGATTCACGATGCGCATAAATGCTCAGGCTAAACAGATAGCCGAAAGTGTAGGGGTAGTTATAAAAACTCACGCCTGAAATAGAAAAATGCAACTTACTTGCCCAGAACATTTTATCATTAGCACTCAACGTAGGGCCGTACCATTTGGTCCAAGCTTCGTCGGTCAATTGACTAAGTTCATCGGCACTTAAAGAACGTTTCTGTCTTTGCTCGTAAAAGTTTTTTTCAAACTCGAAGCGAGCTGGGATGTTTAGTAATAATGAAACTGCTTCAGAAACCTCACCCCAAGAAGATTCAACTTTGGCTTCTTGGCTGTCTGCTTTTTCTGAAAGAGAATCATGTAAAACAGTTTCAAAGAAAATACTCGCAGTTTCTGCTAAGGTCATCGGATAGCCAGATTGTGCCAATGGCAGATCGCGCATGACCCATGAGTGATAAGCGTGGCCCAACTCGTGGGCTAAAGTTGAAACATCACTGTTAGAACCTAAGTAAGTCATAAACACTCGCGGTTCGCGGGCTTTTAAAAATCCAGTGCAGAAGGCGCCATTTCTTTTGTTTGGTAAGACCCGTCCTTCGATCCAGTTTTTTTCTGCCATCATTGTTACGAATTTAGACATCTCAGGATTAATTTTTCCGACAGCGCCTGTGATCATTTCCAGAGCTTCCGCATAAGTATGATCTTTGCTTTGTGTAGAAATCGGTGAAGGCGCCAGAAGATCCCAAGGGGCTAATGTGCTTTTTCCTAAAACTTTAGCCAAAAGTGAATTGGCCTTACGAGACGTTTCAATGTTTTCATAACAGGCCGTCATCAGAGCATCTAAAGTTTTACGTGTGATACGACTTTGCGTCAGCGAGGGGTCTAAGAAGTGCAAGGGTTCTTTGTTAGAACGTTTTTTGTAAACCTCATGGCGCCAGCCGACCAACGAATTAAGAATGGCTGCGGCAGTGTCTTTTTGTTGCTCCCACGCGTTTTGAATTGCAGTCCAAGCGACTTTGCGGGTTGTTTCATCTTTATTGCGAATCATCGCCGACGCTTGTGCAAGACCGACAACTTCTTTTCGATCAGGGTACTGCAATTCACATTTCATAGAACCGCTGATTTTGTTGTAAAGCTCACTCCACGCGTGAAAACCTGGATTTTCTACAGACTGTAAAAGAACTTCTTCTGGATTAGAAAGTTGGTAGGCTTGAACTTTGCGCTTTTCGTGCCAGCTAAAGGCATGGCTGGAAAGTTCTGGATGATTTAAAAGTTTTTGCAATGTTTCGTTACTGCAAGACTTGATAAAACTAAAAAGAGGAACGGTTGTTTGCTCAAGTTGGGAAGAAATATTGCTTACTTCCGATTTCTTTGCACGCGCTTCCTCTAAGGTACCGTCGACGGATAAAAGACAGCTTAAGTAAGTGGACTGTGTCGCTAAGATTGTAATGATCTTGTCTCTAAGCAAAAGATATTTTTGCACCTCAGGAATCTGTGAATCAAAGGGTTCACGCAAAGCCTTAACGCCAGCAGAAAGCTGTTCGAGTTTTTGTTGAACAAGAGCCGTGTCAGCTACGAATTCAGCAGAGGTAAAAGAGGTGTATGCAGAGTCCAGGTTCCAAGTCATGTTTTTCATAGGAAGAAGAGTACACTAATTCAGCAATAATGCCTTGTGTTATTTGGGTTTGTTAAACTCTGCTGCTTTCCCTCTCAGATGCGTCGCGTTTTCAAGTGAATTGCTGCACCGTCTTGGTTAACTTTTCGGACTATGTCAAATCAAACGCCACTTATGAAACAGTACTGGGATATTAAAGCCGTTCATCAGGATAAGGTTCTCCTTTTCCGCATGGGGGACTTTTTTGAAATGTTCTTTGATGATGCAGTTAAAGCGGCTCCAGTTATTGGTATTGCCCTGACGCAAAGAAATAAAAAATCCCAAGACGAAACTCCGATGTGCGGAGTTCCGCACCACTCGATCGCGGGACCAATCAATAAGCTTTTAGCTGCCGGTTTTAAAGTGGCGATCTGTGATCAACTTGAAGATCCGAAAATGGCCAAAGGAATTGTAAAACGTGGCGTTACACGCGTTCTGACTCCAGGCATGGTTTACGACTCTGATACTTTGGATGGGACAAAACCACATTACCTTGTCAGTCTTGATAAGGAATCTATCAGTTTCTTAGACACCACCACGGGCGAAGCCTTTTTCTTTAGATCTGAAAAAACAGCAGAGCTTCTGCGTTTTGTGCAAATCTTACCTGTCGCCGAAATCGTTATTTCTGCTGACGACGAAAGTCTTTTAACTGGTGTTGATGGAGTTCTGATCAGTCGTCACGAAGAAGTTGCAGACGCCCTTCATGATCTTTTAAAAAACAGCGCCCCGATGTCAGCGGCGCGTTTGGTTTCTTATGTTAAAAACATGTCAGGTGAAGAATCCTTGGCAACTTTGTCTCCGTTTGTCGAGCGCGATCTTGAACATCGTCTAGATATTTCTGGAACTGTCTTACGTCATTTGGAAGTTTTTTCTACGTACAAAGGCGAAGGTTTAGGCAGTTTATTTCACGCCGTGAATCGCACGCAAACTTCAGCGGGCAGCCGTTTGTTCCGTCAGTGGCTCAGCTTCCCGTTGCGCGATCAAAAGGCGATCGAGCAAAGATTAAACTCGGTTGAGTTCTGGCGCAGTCACGTTGTTGAATTAAAACGCGTTCGCCAAATCCTAGGACAAATGGGCGACATCGAACGTCGCTTGGGGAAAATTTCTCAACCTCAGTGCAATGGTCGGGACCTTTTGGCTTTGGCTGGCAGTGTGCATGCGGGTGTCAGTGCCTTAGAAGTCCTTGTGCATGTCGCGGGCGGCAGTGCGAACTTTGAACCTTTGCGAGAGCTTGCTTACAAGATTGAACGCACTATGGTCGAAGATCCTCCTTTATCCACGAAGCAAGGTTATCTGATTCGCCAAGGCGTTTCGGCAGAGCTGGATGAGTTGATTGAACTTTCAACTCACTCGCAGGCCTTGGTCGCGCGCATGGAAGCGGAAGAAAAAGAAAAGACGGGAATTTCGAGTCTTAAAATCCGTTATAATAACGTTTTTGGTTATTACATCGAAATTACTAACACCCATAAAGACAAAGCGCCGGCGCACTATCAAAGAAAACAAACTTTGACCAATGCCGAACGCTATTGCACGGACGAGTTGGTCGAGCTTGAAAGAAAAGTTTTAAGTGCTAATACCAAACGTGCGGATTTAGAATTTGAATTCTTTGAGTCTTTGCGCAAAGAAATTCTGGCGCAGTGTCCGGCCTTGTTAACGCTGGCCCATGAGTGCAGTGAAGTCGATGTCGCGTCTGCATTGTCGTGGTTATCTTTAGAAGAAAAATACGTTCGTCCGCAATTTACCAAAGATGGTTCGCTTAAATTAAAAGCCAGTCGTCATCCGGTGGTTGAGCAAACAGTTAAAAAGAACTTTGTGGCAAACGACATCGAACTTCGTCCACATTCGTGCTTGCTTTTAACCGGACCGAATATGGCCGGTAAGTCGACTCTCATGCGCCAAGTGGCGTTGACAGCGATCTTAGCGCAAATGGGTTCGTTCGTGCCTGCGGATGAAGCGCACTTGCCGATCTTTGATTCTATTTTCACGCGTATCGGAGCCAGTGACCAATTGTCAGAAGGTCTTTCAACTTTCATGGTCGAGATGACGGAAACTTCGGCGATGTTAAAGAATGCGACCAAAGACTCTTTGGTGATTTTAGACGAAGTCGGGCGTGGCACAAGCACCTTTGATGGAATGTGTTTGGCACAATCTATTCTCGAGCATTTGTTAAGCGATGTGAAAGCGTTAACGTTCTTTGCGACTCACTATCACGAACTGACAAGTTTAGATCAAAGCTTTGGACAAATCAGCAATGCACACATGACGGTGGCAGAACGAAACGGAGAAATTCGTTTCTTACATACCCTGGTGCGCGGACCGGCCTTGAAATCTTACGGGGTTCAAGTGGCAGAGCTTGCTGGCCTTCCTTCTTCGGTGACCAAACGGGCAAAAAGCTTGTTACGTGAGGTGGAATCAAAACGTATGCAAGCGAGCAGCCAGTTGTCGTTGTTAGATTCTGTAACTAGCGAAGAGCCCGAACATTATGTTTCAGAACAGCCTAAAGTCCCGGAAGAAATCCAAAGCTTGATGTCTGAGGTGGAAAAATATCCACTAATGAATATGAGTCCACTCGATGCTATGAACCAAATCGCTAAATGGAAAGAGATCGTCGCACGCGCCGGACAGGAAGCTTAATTTCTATGGCGCAAAAGTCCTTTCTTTCTTCTGAACAGTGGGATCAAGCGCAAGAAGCTTTAACGCCGCCTTTAATGACACCTGATGGAGATGTTCGTCAGGTGTTTTGTTTTTCAGCCGACAACTTTTCTGGTTGGTTGGGAAATCGTCTTGAAGAAATTTTTAAGTCGTCTCCGGATTGGCAAGATTGCCATCCGATCATTCTGGGCTCTTGGGCGCGTGGCGAATTAAGTCCTAAATCCGATATCGATGTGCTCTTTTGTGGCGATGAAGCTAAAGTAAAAAGCTTTGTCGATAAAGTGCAAGAGCAAGGTTTAAAGCTGCGCTATCGCATGCCAAAAAATCCAAATGACTGGACGGAAAATGTCGAGGCCTTTGATATCCTGGCTTTGCTAAAAGCCCGTCCGTGGACGCCAGAGGCTGCAAAAAAACTTTACGAGCAGCAAAGAAAAATCTGGAGTCGGAAAAAGCATTATCGTCGTATTTTACTGCAAGCCCTTAAAGAAGAACGTAAAAGCCGCGCGAAGCGCTATGATTCCATCACAAATTATCTGGAACCAAACATTAAGTACGGCCCCGGTGGTTTACGCGACCTTGAACAGGGATTGCAGATCTATGAGCTGTTCGCGGAAAAATTCACGAACCCTGGTCACGCTTTAAATGTTTTGCAGTACTATCGCAGTTATTTTTTAAATTTGCGCCAGAAGCTCCACTTGCAAGGGTATGGTGATATTCTTTCCAGTGCTGTGCAGTTTGATCTGGGGCAATGGATGGGCTTTAAAACTCACAAAGACTTTATGCGCAACTTGCAGCGCGGTCTTTCGCGGGTGCATTTTTATTCGGACTGGATCGTCGAGGTCGCAGCAAGTTCAGAAGAGTCTTTAAGGAAGATCGAACGTCTTGAATACAAGCGTGCCGAAGATATGATTAGTGCGTTACATAAAAATTCTCAAGTATTAACGCAAAAAAAGGTCCGCGAAAATTTAGATAATTTAATTCCAGACAAGAATATTAAAGTCATGGCGAAACGACGAGGAGCTTTGTTAGAAAAAGTTCTCAGTGTAAAAGCGCCAGATGAATTCTTGGTCAGTGTTTTTCGCTCGCGTTTAATCGATAAATTATTACCCGAAATGCGCCGTCTGGTCGGATATGTGCAGCACGATCAGTATCACAGATTCACAGCGGATTCGCATATCATGCAGGCTTGTCGCGAAGTAAAACGCATTTACAAAAAGCCTCAGGAACTTGGTCCGTTAAAAGTTTTGCATAAGAATTTATCTAGTGAAGACTGGCGCATTCTGTCGTGGAGCTGCTTATATCATGATCTTGCGAAAGGCATGGAAAGTTCCGAACACCACTCAGACCTGGGCGTGCAGATTGTTGAACGAGATTTTAAGGCCTATGGTTTTAGCAAGTCCTTTACCGAAGAAGTGCAGTGGATGGTGCAAAATCACTTAGAGCTTTCCCAGGCTGCATTTAGAAAAAATCCGCGGGATCCGAAAGTGTGGCAAGAGCTGCGTGAAAAAGGTGTCACAGGGGCTAGAATGTATCGCCTGGCTTTATTTACGGCCATTGATATACGCGCCACCAATCCTGAAGCTTGGAACGAATGGAAAGCTAAATTACTTAAAGATTTAGTCAGCAGTCTTGAATCTAAAAAAGCTCAAGACTATTTTGATTTTCAAAACTTAAGACAGCGAAAAAAATTAAATATCTCTGCCGAAATCATCGAAGAGCTGGGGCCAGTCTTAATGGATCAGATTCCTATTAAAGATCTTGTTGATGATATGAAAAAAGCAGAGCAGGGGGAAAGTTCACTCAAACCTTGGGTTTATAAAACTCGCAAAGGGGACGTGTGGATTCGTTTCCATGAAAAGAAGGACCGTCGCGGTCTTTTAAGTGACTATGTTGGTCAGCTGTATTCGTTGGGGATCGGCGTGCGCCACGCTTCGATTCATACGCTATCGAATGTGGGGGTATACGATTGGTTTCAAATTACGACGACGAAAACGCCACAGCAGCTGATGAAGTTTTTTGCGGGCGGCGACATTAAACCGAAAACATACCCAGAGGTAAAATTCGATCAAATCCAATTAGTCAGCTCAGATGATAAAGAATGGCTGATCAGTTTTAAAGGGCCGGATCAACCGGGGCTTCTTGCTTCGGCAGCAAAGTCATTAAATGATCTAGGTTTAAGTATTAAGTCTGCGCGTGTGCACACATGGGGACGTCAGATTGACGATGTTTTTACTGTTAAGTCTTCTGGATGCAATGCTCAGGATTTAATCCAAGCTCTTCAAGGGATCTATAAAATTTCAAATTCATCAACACATCTTTAGAGTTGTTTTCGATAACTAAATATCTATTACCACCAGATATAAACGATTCCTGGGCCGCCACCGGTCCCTCCTGAAATGCCATTTCCAGAGCTAATAGAGAAAAGATGTCCAGGTTCTCCGGGTTCTTTTTTTGCTGGGACCGTAAAGCAAGATAAAGAGTTCATCGCAACACTAGCTGTTGTTCCATAGCATCCGCCGATACTGCCGCTGCCACCGCCTGAACTTCCTGTGCTGCTGGTGCCTCCGGTATTTGCATTTGTTCCCGTGCTTCCACCATTATTGTAAACCGAGTCAGCTCCATTGGCAGAGGAGGACGCGATTCCAACTCGGCTCGGCACCCCTCCGGATCCGCCGCCTTTATTGCTGCCGCCTGCGCCACCGGCGGAACTGTTAGTTCCACCGCTGCCGCCCGAGCCGCAAGGACCGTAACCCCCAGCTCCACTGGTATAGTACATATTATAACTTCCATCCATCCAAGAGTTGCCACCGCCGCCGCCGCCGCCAACAAAGACATTCAAGACGGTTCCCGCTGTCACAGTTAGAGAAGTTTGAGATGTCGTGCCTGCGCTTCCATGTTTACTTGCATCGCCACCATTCCCACCGTCGGCAGAAATCAGAACTGTTGAGGCATTCTTTAAACAAGACCCACCACCACCGCCGCCGAATTGCGCTCCGCCGCCGCCGCCGATAACCATCACCTGAATCTTTGTGACACCGGAAGGAACGGTCCAAGTGGAGTCTTTGTTGAACTCCATGAATCCGCCCTGCAAGCTAGATCCGCCAGATGGATTGGATATTATTTTTTTCCATTTAGGAGCCGCAGAGGCATTTGTGTTCCACGATAAAGCAGCCAGAAATATAATGATCGATATTTTTGCAGATTCCATTCTTCGCCCTCGCTCCAAATACGCTCAAAATCCCTAACATTAACGCTAGTTACCTTTTCGGTATTAGTATCTGATAGCTAAAGATTTTCGAGAAATCTCAAAAGGACTTCTGAAAAAAAAGTGTCTTAGAATAAAACATTCTTATAATTTGCGCCTGCGCGATTCCTACGGAAGAGGGGGCATTTTTTGAGAGTAGATGACGGAGTTCCGCCAATTCAGAGGAGTCGCTAGAAAATCGAAATCTCTCTGAGTAAAAAAAAAGACCCAGAAAGGTCTTTTTTTTAATTAGCTGAAGCTCTCGTTTTTGCAGAGCATCCGAAAAAGGTACGGCGTACCTTCTAGGTTTTCTTTTTATTGGTCGTACCGGTGATGCCGGTGTGATTGCGCCAGTTGTATTGAGGGTCTGTTTTCGTACGGTTGTGCCAAGCTTCCCATTTTTTCTTTGGAAGTTTGTGTGACACATTTCCTTTTTCGTCGAAAATGTCTGGATCTTTACCTACCAAGAAATCGCCGATGGCTTTTAAAATACCCATTATAAACCGCTCCTTAACTGAAGCCCTAGCATAGTCTAAGACACCGTTCTGGGGCAAGGGGAACGCCGTACCTTTTTCGGATGCACGGCGGCAGTTATTGTGGATTAGGAGCGTGGGTTCGCGCAAACGTCGATAATATCAAGACCACGGTCTTCAGACACTTTACCGGCACCTTTATAGTGTTTAAAGCACGTGTCAGCCGCCACTTCAAAAGCCTCTTCGTAGCTTGCTGCGGATCTTTTTACTTCGAACACCTGGCCAGAGAGTTTGTATTTGAAAGTGAACTCTTTGGTCGGAGCACCCTTGCTTGTCCATGCAAACGAAGAGCAAGAAACAGTCAGTAGTGCGATCGTTAAAAGTGCTTTCATAAATTCCCCTTTGTTCGTGTTCATCTATGCAAACCTAAGGAGCAAGGTGTGGGCCAAGCTGGCGCGCGAAGAGGCTTTGATGTAATCAGCTAAGTGCCTGTATTTATTAGATTAAATAGTATCATAATGAGTCGATTTTTAATGCAATATAGAGCGCATGTTAGGTTGCCGACATGACAGGTTTGGGAATGCGGTTGATTATATTTTAGTCAGTGGCTAAGCTCAATTTGAGACAACAAGGATGTGCCGAATGCGTGTTTTTTTATGGGGAATTGTGACTCTTTTAAGTTCTTTCGCTTGGTCTGCGACGAAAGGGCAATATCTGGGACGACAAATGATCGTGAATATCACTTCACAAGACCGCAGTGGGGCTATTGATGAATCGCCCGGTGCTCTTTTTGCGGCGATGGATCGTCCGGTGCAGAACTCTTTTTTGGGTAAGGGGAAGTCCCTGATCGCCCCGCAAAATCAACTCAACTTTATCTGTGCGGAAAAAAGCGCAAATAATTATCAATGTTCAATTTACATTCATCAGTCAAATTTTGGCAAGATCGCCCCAGGCAAAGCGCAATACCGCGTGACGGGTGCTGAGGCTCAAGCTTTGTTTGCTCAATTCCATTCTAATGGGGCGCAGTTTTCTTTTCGCGATGAAAATCAGACGTTTGCCGTTGAGGCCACGCCTGACCAATTTCTGATCGTTTTTGCCGAATCTGGTCTCTAGGAAGGCGCAGGTACTTGTGTTATAAGTTCCCTTCATTCTGTGGAGGAGCTTATGAAACATTTAATGGTCGCTTTCGTTTTTCTTTTTGCGTTCTCTTCCCACGCTCAAACATTGTTCGTGAGCGACATCGACGATACCGTGAAGCTTGCCAACATTAAAGACATTTCAGATTCGGCCATCTATGCGTTCGATGATGAAAGTCGTTTTACTGGTATGAATTTTCTTTATAATGCGATTGCGCAAGATAACTCCGGTCTCACGATAGCTTATTTGTCGCGTGCGCCAGAGTGGTTCATGAAAAACACTCACACGCGCTTTTTGGTGAACGGGCAGTTCCCCCAAGGACACTATATTGGTCGAACGAATTATTCATCTGAAGAGCATAAGCTAAAAACCTTGCGTGCCTTGTTGGAAAGCATCAGACCCCGCAAAGTGATTTTGATCGGGGACAATGGTGAGTTTGATCCGGATGTTTACGCGCAAATTGTTAACGAATATGCAAATCAGGGAATTGAGTTTCATCAGTTTATTCGAATAGTTTATTCAGAAACCTTCTTTTTAAACAAGGCAACCGCTTTACAGCCGGGGCAGGTCGGGTTTGTGACGCCAGCGGAAATTGCTTTGGAACTAGAGAAGGCGCGCTTGTTAAGTACGACCACGGTGCAAGCGTTGCTTGAAGTTGTTGTGAAAGATATTTTAAAACCCAGAAGAAAAGCACAGGCGGTCAGCTTCCCGTTCCCTGAATACGTAGATTGCCGCGATTTCAAGTGGCAGTGGGATGAAAGCCTAGCAAGCTACCCCTTTTTGTCGGCACTAAAAACGCGGATTGAAAATCGTTGTGGCACAAAGGTGCCTTAGTAAGGTGTTATGATTCTTAAGTATCAGTTGCCACGTATTTATGAAAACATTCTTCCTCGCGAGATTTTAAACTTCTCGCCCGAAGAAAAGAAAGCCACTTGTGATGCTTGTGCGATGTCACGACCTCAGAATAAGGCCAAAGTTCATTACCGCCCGGATTTAAAGTGCTGCACCTTTCATCCGTTTTTGGCGAATTACATGGTCGGCGCGTTGTTTTATGAAGAATCTTCGACCGAAGCGCACCGTATTTTTCGCGATAAGATCGCACGTCGTGAATACGCTTTGCCTCTGGGGATGGTCGCCCCCGTTCAATACCAGGTCCAGTTTAACAACCGCAGTGAAGGCGAGTTTGGACAGCGCGAGGATTGGTTGTGCCCTTACTATAACAAACAAACTCAGAACTGTAATGTGTGGCGCAATCGGGGTGTGGTGTGCACCACGTTCTTTTGTAAAAGCTCTTATGGAAAAACGGGGCTGAAGTTTTGGGAAAAGCTTAGCAATTATCTTTGGTACGTAGAACTGGCATTGCTGGAAGAAGCTTTGGTGATGTTGGACTTTTCACCTCGTCAGGTGATGACGTTGTTAGACTATCACAATCGATTCGATGGGACCGCTGCAGAAAAGAAAACTCGAGTGATCCCTGAGGCATTGGCTAAAGACCTGTGGAACGGTTACTATGATGATCAAGAAGGGTTTTATAAAAAGGCCTATGACGTCGTCGCCAACATTGATAAAAAATCCTTCCACGAGATGATTGGCGAACAAGGGCAGTATTTAGAAGAAGAAGTTTTTACGATTCTTCCGCAAATGAAAGTGAATTAAACATGAACATTGAGACACGACAAAATAAAATCATCGCGGATTTTTCTGCAATCCAAAATTGGGAAGATCGTTATAAACGCATCATCGAATTAGGCAAGTCACTTCCGCCGATGCCAGAAAACTTGAAAACCGAACAAAACATCGTAAAGGGGTGCCAGTCTCAAGTCTGGTTGTTTGCACAGCTCAATGAACAGGGGCAGATGCTTTTGCAAGGTGATAGTGATGCCTTGATTGTAAAGGGGCTTGTGGGCTTGTTGTTGTCGGTCTATTCGGGATCCGCTCCAGCAGAGGTTTTGGCGACGCCGCCGGAATTTTTAAAAGCCTTAGGTTTTGAAGGGAATCTATCTCCGAGTCGTGCAAATGGTCTGCATTCGATGCTGAAGCAAATAAAAATGTATGCGACGGCTTTCGATTATTTGTTAAAAACCAAAAAATAATTTGTCTTTCCCTGTTAAATTGCACAGAATTTAAGAGCAGGATGTTCAAGGACGAGCATTCTAAAGGGGATATAGTGAAACGGAATTCATTTGTAACGGCAGCT
>JABWCO010000107.1 GCA_013360185.1 Bdellovibrio sp. | reverse complement strand
GCGTATGCTTGAAACGAAGCTGGGTCTGCGCTCTGTTGATCGCTTAAATTACAATCAAGCGCCGTTTTACAAATCTTTGCGCGATCATCAGCAAGTTAAAATGCAAGAAATCATGGCGCAACCATCCCTGTTTGATGCCCTGGAAAAGTGGCTTGAACGCATTCCCTTCTTGCAAGGTGAAAACTTTAACTTCTGGGATTCATATAAAAAAGCTGTGAACGAAATGTTCGCAGAAGATTTAAAAACCGTGCAAAACAATCCGCGTCTTTCAGATGAAGAAAAAACTAAAAACAGCGACGGCTTAAAAACAACTTTAAAAAGTTTTGATGCCTTATTTGACCAAGCTGAGTTTGAAAAACTGCGCGCCGAAGGTAAGTTCCGCCTAAGTTATAAAGCCATGCATGCGGCCTTACTAATTCAGCTGTACCGCGATCAACCGATCTTGCAGGGCCCTTTCCGTATTATTCGTGCTTTGTTAGACATCGATGAAACAATGACCATGTGGCGCTATCGCCATGCTTTGATGGCGATGCGTATGTTGGGTCAAAAAATTGGAACTGGTGGATCAAGTGGGCACAAGTACTTGGCGGAAGCGACAAGTCAGCACAAGGTGTTTACGGATTTGTTTAACTTAACCACGTTCTTTATCCCGCGTTCGAAAGTCCCGCCACTTCCTGTGGATATTGCGAATAAAATGAATTTCCATTACTAGAAGATAAAAAGCCGATAAAAAATTATCGGCTTTTTATTTAATTTGAGCTTTATTTATTCAAATCAGCCACCAACACAAATCCACAGGCCAATTTTTTATAGGCCCCCCGGCCCATCAGAAAAAAGCCTATTTAAGACTTTTAACGAATTTAAGCATCTCTGCGGCGTGTCCCTGCGCTTTGATCTTACGGAACTCGCCGACTAACTTCTGATCTTCATCAATAACAAAAGTGCTGCGCTCAATGCCCATGACTTTTTTGCCGTACATGTTCTTTTCTCTAATTACATCAAACAATTTACAAACTTCTTCATCTTCATCCGACAGCAAAGAAAATTTAAAATCAAATTTGCAGATAAACTTATCGTGCGACTTTAGACTGTCACGGGAAAGCCCCACAACTTCGGCGTTTTGTTTTTTAAACTGCGCAAGCAACTCATTAAACTCAATACTTTCTGTCGTGCACCCAGGGGTGTTGTCTTTCGGGTAAAAATAAAGAACGATTTTTTTACCTTTAAAATCACTCAATTTAAAATCGTCTCCGGCAGACGATGACACTTTGAAGTTCGGAACTTTTTTACCTAATTCTACTTTAACGGGCATTCACACCTCCTGCTTCAGGTTCCTGAGGAACTGGGACTTGCGGATTGTTCGGATCATTTTGAATTTGCTGCATCAACTCATCTTGGGACGGCGGCGTCACACGCGGTGGAGGCAGATGCAGAGGCGTTATCACGGGATCACCACTTTCGGCAGCTCCTTCAATCGGACTTGCCCCAGCCTCTCCCTCAATAACCTCTCCGCCCTCTTCTGGGGCAAGGGGGGCCAATGGCGGAGGCATCAACACCTTTGCTGGCGTCGGCACCGGTTTCATGACGGCAGAAGGCGTAGGTTTCGGTGCTGGCGTCGGTTCCGGTGGATACAGCTCCGTTTCAGTTACAAAAATTTTTCCGTCCAAAGGAACTTCGGCCTCAATCTTGCGAATGTCCGTTAAGTTTTCGAAAACTTTCCCACGCAAAGTGAGTAAGTTTTTGCCCAACTTTTCATAATCATAAACACTCAAACGAATCATCTGATCCCGGCTGCGGTCCTGGGCCCAATCTTTGCATTTTAACTTCTGCACATGGCCTTGACCATCGCCCTGCACGGAGCACTCGATGTGCAAACTTAACACCGTCGCCCCCAAACCTAAAATTTCTTCTAAGTTTTCTGACAAGAACAGCAACTGAACGTCGCGTTCGCTGAGCATTTTTACCGTGGCAATTTTTTTTGCGGCGATTTTTTCACTGCACTTTTCAAAGATTGCAAAATCTTGCGGAAATTGTGCTGCAGAACCAGGCAGCTTCTGCACGACATAACGATCACAGTGGAATAAAGACTTGTTAGTTAGCTTAATATTTTGTGAGGACAGAAAGGCGCGCTGAACTTTTCCAAATGGAGACTTTCCCACTGCCGGCCGTTCGTTGTTAAGGACCCACCACGCTTCACGGTGAATCGAATCCGCCTCTCCCAAATAACGCACCAAAACATCTAAACTCTTATCCCTGTGCGACACAGGGCTGCTTTCTGCGACCTTCTTAACCACGGACGATGGCGGAGTCACCACGGCCACAGGCTTTTCTTCTCGAGAAAAACACGCCGACAGTGATAAAAAAACTCCTACACAAACTGGCCAAACAAGACGCTTCATTCCTAGAGTCTGGCAAATTCAACAAGTGAAAACAAGAATTTACTTTACCCACCTCGAATCTTTACTCTAAACTTCATACAGACAAAAGACATCACAACCTGGAGGAGAATATGGAAAAAATTTGGCTTAAGAACTATCCTAAAGGGGTGGCCCCAGAAGTGGATCTTTCCAAGTATTCTTCTCTTTATGCGATCTATGAAGAGTCGATCAAAATGTTTGGCGAAAAGAAGGCCTTCACCAATATGGGGGTCAGCCTCACCTTCAATGAACTGGATCGTCGCGTGGATCAGTTCGCGTCTTTCTTGCAAAACGAATTAAAGCTTAAAAAAGGCGATCGCATTGCGATTCAAATGCCCAACGTTTTGCAATTTCCTATCATTGCATTCGCAGCACTGCGTTCGGGTCTTATTATCGTGAACACCAACCCGCTTTATACGGCAAAAGAAATGCACCACCAGTTTAAAGACTCTGGTGCAAAGGCGATTGTGATTCTGGCTAACTATGCCCATCTTTTGCAGCAAATTCTTAAAGATACAAAAATTGAAAGTGTTGTGATTACGGAAATTGGCGATCTGTTCCCAACACCAAAAAGACTTCTGGTAAACTCCGTCGTCAAATATATTAAAAAAATGGTTCCAGCCTACAACTTGCCGCAAGCCTATAGCTTCCGCCAAGCACTTGAGATCGGAGCGATGAAACCTTCAGCTCTTATTCCGACGACTCAAGAAGACATCGCATTTTTGCAATACACTGGTGGTACGACCGGCGTAGCTAAGGGCGCGATGCTTCTTCACCGCAACGTTTTAGCCAACGTGGTGCAAATTCGCGAGTGGATGTTGCCAAAGTTCGTGGAAGGAAAAGAAGTCGCCGTAGCGGCCTTGCCTCTGTATCACATCTTTGCGTTGACTCTGAATTGTTTCGGTCTTTTACGTTATGGCGCAGAAAATGTTTTGATCACGAATCCTCGCGACATTCCTGGATTCATCAAGGAGCTTAAAAAGACTCCATTCACAGTCTTAGCCGGCGTGAATACGCTGTTTAACGCCTTGATGAATAATCCTGAGTTCGTCACCATCGATTTTAAGAAACTAAAAATCAGTGTGGCCGGTGCGATGACCCTGCAAAAAGCCGTGTCCGAAAAGTGGATGAGTCTGACTAAAACCGTGATCGTAGAAGGTTACGGTTTGACCGAAGCTTCGCCGGTGGTTTCTTGCAACCCTGTCGATGGTACGGATCAAGTGGGCACCATTGGTATGCCGTTCCCAAATACAGACGTTAAATTAGTCGACGACGACGGCAACGAAGTGCCGATGGGCGAACCGGGGGAACTTCTGTGTAAAGGCCCTCAAGTGATGGCAGGATACTGGGAAAAACCCGAAGAAACAGCGTTGGTTCTTAAAGATGGCTGGTTAAAAACAGGCGACGTTGCAACTGTAGCTCCAGATGGTTTCTTTAGAATCGTCGACAGAAAAAAAGATATGATCTTGGTTTCTGGATTTAATGTTTATCCCAATGAAGTCGAAGAAGCGATCGCTTCCCATCCTGGTGTTTTAGAAGTAGCCGCTATCGGAGTCCCAGACGAGCACTCAGGCGAAATCGTCAAAGCCGTCATCGTGAAAAAAGACTCCTCTTTAACTGCCGAAGAAGTCATTGCTCATGCCCGCAAGACGTTGACGAATTATAAAGTACCGCGCTTGGTAGAATTCCGCGCAGAGTTACCGAAAACAAATGTCGGGAAAATCCTGCGCCGTGCTTTGCGCGAGACTGCTAAATAATTTTATAGCTCTTAAAAAAAAAGCCCGCGCTATAAAGGTTGCGGGCTTTTTTTTTATTTTGTTGAAAAGAAAAAGCTTAAGCTTTTTTATTCCAAGATGCACACCAGCCTGGACCGTAAACAAGCTTACCAGCGAAGATTGTACAAGTGCCGGCCTCTTTGCCGTTACGAGTTTCTTTTTTCACATAGAAACCGCAATTAGCGCAATGATTGCCCTTAGCATCTGGGGCATTTTTCGCGTCTTCAACATATTTAACTGCTTTTGCTACGGCGTCGTTTGGATCAACCATTGGCATTGCGCCACCAGCCGCTGGATTATCTCCTCCACGCTTTTTTTGCGCGAACGCAGAATTTGAAAATACGGCTGTTAGTACAGTGGGCGCTACGACCGCGATACCAGCTGTTTTTGCCACGAAAGAAAAGAAACCACGACGATTCATATTATTGTTCACTGTTGCCTCCACAGATTGTGTTATCAACCCCAATACTATTGTCTTTCATTTGGTTTTCAATTGAAAATTACCAGGACCCTGCATTTTCTGCCAAAAGTCGCAGAGAATTTCGCACTGAGCGCCACTTTTTGTTGCGCTCCACTGGCTTACTCTCGAATGAAAATGGTTCATTTCCTTACGCGTGTTCATGACAAAGGCAGGCCCGGCGATTTAGAATATGTGCAGTAATTAAGCACAGACTGCCAATGATCGTGACCATATCGTGACCGTAAAACTCCACCCACTCGTGCGGCATCAAGGACGCACCACCGACCATCGTAAGACCCAAGACTCCCAAAGCAAAAACCTTAATCTGCCGATGATGCGTAAAGCCTGACCAAAAAGCAAAAAGGCCCACAGGTACCACGAACAAGGCCATTGTTAAATGCACCCACTCCTGCTCAAAGAATTCCCCCATGACTGGCAGAGCTAAAACTAACAGCGGTGTTGCCAAACAATGCAAAGCACACAGTCCCGAAAGAAAGATCCCCACCTTGTCCCAACGATCCGTCGCTTGTTCAAAAACTTCGTGCTTAGAGTGATCTACATCACAACAAGTGGAATCCATGATACCGCCTTTTGAACCTCCGTTTTGTACTAAATGCAAGTAATTGTCAACTAGGCTTGGATGATATCCTTGCGTTTAGAACAGGAAGATCCCATATAAACCCTATGTCGAATGCAACTCCCTCCACTGCTATTTATGAGCTGGGTTCAGACTTCTACGATGAAGTTCTGCCAGCGCAATTTCCGCAGGCAATTCTGCGCTATCGCAACCAGGCCGCCGCACAAGAGGTGGATCTAGGAGAATTGACAGCCCCGGCTTGGGCGGAGCACTTTTGTCATTTTAAAGCCCTGCCAGACAATTTAAAAATGCCTGTGGCCTTACGGTACCATGGCCATCAGTTTCAATCTTACAATCCCGACCTTGGCGACGGTCGTGGCTTTTTGTTCGCGCAATTTCAAACACCCCACAGACTTTTAGATTTAGGCACTAAGGGAAGTGGCCGTACCCCGTGGTCGCGCAGTGGCGATGGACGCCTGACTTTAAAAGGCGCCTTTCGCGAAATTTTAGCAACTGAACTTTTAGAGTCCTATGGCGTTCCCACCAGCCGCACCTTTTCCGTCTTTGAAACAGGCGAAAGCCTTGAACGCCACGATGAACCCTCGCCGACCCGAGCGGCCGTTTTAGTGCGCCTGAATCACAGTCATGTGCGATTCGGAACTTTTCAGCGTTTGGCTTTTTTAAAACAGCCCGACAACATAAGAAAACTAATCCGCTATTGCGTCTGTCATTTCTATCCCGAACTTGCAAATCTGCCGGACGCCGAGCAAGCCGCGCGGTTCCTGCAAGCCGTGTCGCAAAAAACAGCGGCACTTGCCGCCGCCTGGATGATGGCGGGGTTTGTACACGGGGTTTTAAATACGGACAATATGAATATCACCGGCGAAAGCTTTGATTACGGGCCCTATCGCTTTCTACCAACTTATGATCCGCAATTTACCGCGGCTTACTTTGATCGCAGCGGTTTGTACTGTTTTGGGCGTCAACCGTACAGCGTCCTATGGAATCTCCATCAATTAGGGGCGGCCTTAGCGTCAGCGTATCCAGACTTGCCTGTGGCAGAACTGCTAGAGGACTTCAGCGCTGACTTTTCCTTTGAGGTTCATCAACGCTTACTTAAACGTTTAAATTTACGCAATCCCTTGCAAGACCCTGCGGGCATTCAGACCCTGAATGCAGATTTAGTGGCAAATTTATTTAACTATATGATTGCTGAAAAGGTATCATTTGAACAGACATTCTTTGACCTGCATTCGGGCGGCATTGAATCGCGTCTGCAACGCTCCCCTTTAAAGGACTTCTACAAGCAGAACTCCTTTGCAAAATTAAAATCCACACTAGAGAGTTTCGAAATCGCCGACGCAAGACATGCACAGCACCCTTACTTTCAGCAAAGCAAGGCCTGCACTGTAATCATCGATGAATTGGAATCTCTGTGGCAGCCCATCGCCGAAAATGATGACTGGGCCGCATTTGAACGGAAGCTTGCGGAAATTCGCAGCTTCCGTGGCGTGTATAATTACCCTTGATAGCCTGCGATTTTTGCCAACTTCGCACGAAGCCACATTTTGAAGTCTTCGATAAAACCAAAGGCTGCGGGCACAATCAAAAGAGTTAACAGCGTTGAGCTGATCAAACCGCCGATGATTGCAACCCCCATCGATGTCCGCATCGCCGAGGCCTCATTCAAACCAATGGCAATCGGAATCATTCCGGCGATCAACGCCAATGAGGTCATCAAGATCGGACGAAGACGCGTGCGCCCCGCTTTCACCAGAGCCACATTTCGCTCAAGGCCCTCGTGAATCAATTGGTTTGTGTAATCCACAAGCAGGATAGAATTCTTTGCCACAACTCCTAACAACAAGACGATACCAATTAAAGAGAAAATATCGATCGTTTTGCCAAAGATCAACAGACCCAAGAAAGCACCCGTCATCGCCAGTGGCAATGCCAGCAAGATCGCAAACGGCGTAATAAAGCTTTCATACAAACTTGCTAGAACCAGATAGATAAACACAACGCCTAGGAAAATAGCTAATAGCATATTTTCAATCAGCTCTTTAAAGTCATCTGCTTGACCTTGGAACTTATACTCGATTCCCGCTGGCGGCGGCAATTCTGTTTTGATGATCTTTTCGATCTCTCCAGAAATAGTTCCTAAAGCTCCACCCTTTGCTAAGTTCCCAGAAATACGGATGTAACGCCCTTTGTTTTGGCGATTGATTTGCGAATACCCAGAAGTCTCTTCGCCTTTAGCTATGCGAGATAACGGGATCATATTGAAGTTCGCATTCGGTACGAAGGTCGTCGCAAACTGCGTTCTTAAATCGCGGAACGTTTCTTCAAAGCGCACACGCAACTTATAATCGATGCCGTTTTCACGATAGATCGTTTGTTCATTCCCTTCTGTCCGATTGCGCAACTCGCCACCAGCAGTCACAGTGGAAACACCCAAGGCTTCTGATTTTTTTCGATCAAAGACCACGTGGAATTCAGGTTTACCCGAGCGGAAGTTGGTATCCACATCGACCAGGCCTGGAATCTTTTTTAGCCGTTCAACAAGCTTCACTGCATAGGCATTTAACTCATCTAAATTTTCACCTTCGATATTTACATTCAATGGTTTTTCGCCCGAGTTCACCGCATCGATATCACCCAAAGACACGATCGCTTCCTTTTCAAAACCCTGCAATTTTTTACGAGTCGCTTCTTTATAGTCAGTCGTGCTCATGCTGCGATGCTTGCGTTCTACCAGACGCACAAACAACGAAGCCTTATTGGCTTCATTATTAGCATTACCGACGATGGTCAGAACAACATCAACGGCCTTGTCTCCTTCAAAAATCTTTTCAATTTTTTCCGCGAAAGCACTTGTGGCCATTAACGAAGACCCCACTGGCATCTCAATATTCACGTTGAACTCGCCGTTGTCCGGAGACGGCAAAAACGTTTTTGGGATAAACGCAATAGATCCTAAAGACGCCACGAAAATGAAAACACCCGCCAACAAAATCTTTTTTGGATTTACGATAGTATATTTTAAAGTGCTTTCGTAAATATCTTCCAAACGCGTTTGCAAACGATCAAAGCCCGCCAGCATGCGACCGACCAAACCTGTTCCCTTGTTATGTTCATTGGGATGGGCCATATAAGCTGACAACATCGGCGCCACTGTAAACGCATCAAATAACGAAATTAACATCGTAAAAACGACGGTCAAACCAAACTGCTTAAAGAACTGCCCCACAATACCTTGCAAGAACGAGATCGGTCCGAACACTGCGATCACCACCAGCGTGGTTGCAATAACCGCCATTGCCACTTCTTTGGTTCCATCCAAGGCGGCATCTTTTGGCTTCTTACCCATCTCCAGATGGCGAAAGATATTTTCCCGCACGACAATGGCATCATCAATTAAAAGACCCACCGCCAACGACAACGCCAACAAGGTCATCAAATTGATCGTAAAGCCCATGGCGTACATGATCACAAAGCCGCCCAACAATGAGTTTGGCAACGCCATGGCGGTAATAAAGGTCGAACGCGCCGAACCTAAGAAGAAAAACACCACAATCACGCACAAGAATATACCGATCAAGATCGATTCTTTCACGTCATAGACGTTGAGCTGAATGGGCCGAGACGTATCACGCACCATCGTGATTTTTCCGTCCAAACCTTTTTCTTGCATAAGCTTATTCACTTTTTCGATATTTTTCTTAACCGCCTCAGCTACGGCCACCGTGTTAGCGCCACGTTGTTTGTAAACGTTTAGCAGCAATGCTTTTTGGCCGCCAATACGGCCCATGGTCTTTTGATCTTCAAGACTTTTTACCACGCGACCGATATCTTGGATCAAGATCGCCTTATCAGAGCCAATAAAGTTGACGTTGACCTCTGCGACTTCTTTGAGAGAGTCAAACTCCCCACTGGTGCGCAAGGTCGTTTCATCTAGCGGGTTTTCAATCTTGCCAATCGGAGTATCTTTCGATGTTTCCAGAATACGCTTTGAAACCTGCAACATCGAAATTTTACGTTCTTGCAGTTTATTTTTGTCAATCAAGACGTGAATTTCCTGTTTTCGTCCCCCAAAGATATCCACCTGACCGACGTCACGAATGCGTTCAAACTGTGGTTTAATTATCTCATTCGCTAGATCATAGGCTTCTCCATCCGGCAGTTTTGAAGTGATCGCCAAGGTCACAATCGGCTGATCGGCGGGGTCAAAGCGGCGAATGACAGGTTCATAAATATCATTCGGCAGATCACGACGGATATTGCCGATACGATTGCGCACCTCTTGTTCCATTTCACGAATGTTCGTTCCTAATTGAAACTCTAGGATAATAATCGCAACACCATCTAAATTATTTGAAGTCAAAGTTTTTAGGCCCGAAAGACTGCCTACTTCATCTTCAATTAATTTTGACACCTGTTTTTCTAAGTCCAACGGCGAAGCCCCTGGATAAGTGATTTGCACGAACAAAACTGGAAAAGTCACATCCGGGAACATATCCACAGGCATTTTGCGCAAAGAAAATGCCCCCAAGATCAACATCAAGATGACGATACAAGAAATAAAAATAGGTCGTCGTATCGATAAACTAGGCAAGTTCATGGTTATTTCTCCTCAACGACGACAAACATGCGTCCTTGAGCCTCCATCTTTCTTTGTTCTGACTTTAGTTTAACTAAATTTAATTCTGCGTTAGCGGCATCTTCTTCCGCTGAAATCACGTTGGCCGTAATCGAGCGACCTTTATTGAAAAGATCTGATTGCGCTTTGGCGGCAGCCGTTTGCAGTTTCGAAATCTCCGAAGCGGCTTCAACGCGCTTATTCATTTCAGAATAGCGACGATTGATTTCGATCCACGAGCTTTCGCTGTCTAACATTTTTCTTTCACTGATAAGCTTGGCCGCGGCGGCCCCTTTACGAGCCGCATCTTTGGCTGCTCGTTTCGGTGCCATATCGAACTGATAAACGAACTTTAGCGCAACTTTTGTGGTCGGACGATCCGTTTCCGTCCACTTTTGCATCGCCGCCGGCATATCAGCATCAAAGGCGTTAGTATTGTATGAACCAGAAAGCACTAAGTCCGGGCGCAAACTGTCTTCAGTCTCTTGCGCCTCAAGCGAACGCGCTTTGGCCTCGAGCGCGGACAA
The DNA here is from genome assembly GCA_013360185.1 of Bdellovibrio sp. Taxonomy (GTDB): domain Bacteria; phylum Bdellovibrionota; class Bdellovibrionia; order Bdellovibrionales; family Bdellovibrionaceae; genus Bdellovibrio. The sequence continues at coordinate 2,312 of JABWCO010000107.1, read as the reverse complement.
ATACGCATCCAAGGCCACCACTCGGGAACCTTGACCCTCCACCATGGAATTTAACGCACGCGCCTTTGAAATATCTCCGGTCATCTCCGGCAAAGCCTTGCCCTCGTCATACTCTAAATAATCACGAATTCTTCTTTTTGCCGCCGCCAAATCATCTTCAGCGGAAACTAATTGCAACTTACGGGCCGCCACCAACGCCTGCGCTGAATAGAGGTCTGCTCTATCGCTGATACCATCATTCACGCGACGGCTGGTCCAATTTTCGATACGTTTGGATCTTTCCAAAGAGGATAAGCTGATTTTCTGATTTTCTTTGGCATAAAGATAATCCCAATAGGCCGCCTCTGCTCCAATCAAAAGCATTTTCTTCTGCAAGTTGTACTGCCCCGTCGCCGCCAACGTTGCCGACCTTTGTCGTTCCCAACGCAACCGTGTTGCCTCACCAAAAAAGTTTTTCCACAAAGACTGACTGAGTCCCAATCCTAACGAACCGACGCCGAATTTTGAAAACTGCGCAAACTGCGGAGAAGAAAGCCCCGTGTTTTGGATTTCATAGGTGGCGGCAGTCAAATTAACCGCCGTTCCTGTCGAGAATCTTTTAGCTAAGGCCATCGAATAACTGGTTGTCTTCGTTTCCGAAGAACCTAACGTGGCAAACTGACCTAATGGACTTTTATCATTGATGTGGGCGGCTTCCGCTGTCAGTTGCGGGACCAACTCTAAGTCCCCAGCTTCCGCGGCAAGCTCCGTCGCTTCGCTGGACGTCTGCAACGCCTGCACGGTTTTATTATTGCTTTCCACAGCTTTTAAAAATTCTTGCAAACTCATCGCGTAAGATGGAGGTTGCCACACTAAAAGTAACACACCGATGACGGCCGCCTTTTTCACTTGAAGATCCCTTCTAAATACAACATTGAAATCTGTTCTTTAAATTCACTTCTTTGCTCGGGCATTCCGTACAACCCTTGATTCCAAGAGCAGTTACAATCGAGCATATTAAAATAACCCATGATTCCTTCAACCAAGCAGCTGATAAAAAATCTCGGATTAACTTTAGGATTGACCACACCAGCCTGTTGCCCACGCGCGATAATGCCTTCGATCTTTTGTCCGGCCTGGGTGATCATCGTTTCATGGATCTCTCGAGAAAATGGCAGTCCCGCCAGCTTTTCACGCGTCATAATTTTAACAATGTGTGGATTGGTTACGCGCATATCAACCAGAGTATCGACAATCGCCATGATCGCCTTGTGAGTACTTTGCGCGCACACTTTTTCTTTGGCGAAATCGTCTGCGACTTGCGCAATGCGCCGAAAGACCGCTAAAACGAACTCCTGAATCAAAGTTTCATACAGAGCTTCTTTACCGCCGAAATAATAACTAATAAGACTGAGATTAACCCCAGACTCTTTGGCAATATCCCGGGTGCTCGTACCATGCAGACCTTTATTAGCAAACAGCACAATGGCTGCATCGACAATTTTTCGGCGTGCGCCGGACTCTTCGCCGACAACTTCACTTGAACTCATGCAACGACGGTAATTTAATCAAACGTTTAAATCAATTGTTTAACTAAACAAAAAAAGCCCCTGACACGCAGAGGCTTAAAGGCGAACGCTGATTTTTTAAATCCAAAGACCCGTTATTTTCCGTCGGTCTTTTTACAGTCAGCACACTCTTTACCCATGGCACACTCACCACTCGCGCAACCTTCTTTTTTCTCAGCCTTTTGAGAAGCACATTTATCACAACCATGATGACCGTGATGATGAGCGCAAGCTCCCATCAGCAAAGTCGCTAGCGAAGCCATAACTACCAATTTTAAATTCATTTTTATCTCCTAGGTTTGGGCGACATAAATAAGCTTAGCGAATCCCCCACATAAGAGACAAGGAAAGTTTAAAAACCGGTCTTTCTATATTCGCCTCATGAATAATATTATGCGCAAAACATCTTTTGTTTTTGCGGTGAGCCACGGATTTTTCAGTACAATTAGCTACTTGCCGCGCCGCCACTCAAACCAACAGATTCCTGACATATTGTTTTGTTGAATTGTGTCCACAACTAGTGGTTATATTAAAGCGACTTTCGGAGGGGACCGGAAATGAGACTATTTAGCGCCATGATTCTTTTCATGACCTTCGCTTCACTGCATGTGCAAGCCGATACGGCGATTCCCATTTCTGCGCAAAGCCAACAGACCTACAACGAATACTATACCGTTACAGAAAATACTCTTTCCGAGGCTCCTGCGATTTCTGAAGCCAGCGCGAATTTTTCTTATGACCTTGGCGTTAGTCAGTTCATCCAAG
>JABWCO010000106.1 GCA_013360185.1 Bdellovibrio sp. | reverse complement strand
GCTTATCAAGGTTCGCCCCTGTTGCACACCACCATTGCCGCTAGCTACAACCCCGATGTCACCACCCTAACGAATATCAAAGGGCAATTTGAATTTGCGGGCTCCAGCCAATCCTATATTTCTTTTCATCCCAAGGGAACTTATCCATCAACCTCTGCAATAGATCTTTTAAACGAAGAACATCCCATACCGCGATTTAAAAATAAAATTATCATCATCGGTAGCGATACGGGGCAAAAATCCGGTGATTACATCCTTACGCCTTACTCTCGAGAAATTACCGCGATGTCCACTTCAGAGATGCACGCGAATATGTTTGATTCTATCATTCAAAATAGTGGCAAATCCACAGCACCTAAGTGGTTCAACTTTATTACCATTTGGTTAGTGTCTATTTTCACAATTCATGTTGTTTTAACTATGAGTCCAGTGAAGGGACTCTCAGTCCTCATAGGAACAGTTGTTGGATTTATTGTTTTTGCACTGCTCTTGTTTTGGTTGGCAAACCTTTGGATAAGCATCGCGGCTCCTTTGCTGTCAATTTTTCTCTGCTATTACTTCTTCATCCCCTATCGCTTGATTGTGGAAAATCGTCGCAGCTGGGAATACTACCAAAAGAATAAACTTTTAAGCCAAGTTGAAGAGCTTAAGACCAATTTTATTTCGATGATGTCCCATGACCTCAAAACGCCCATTGCGCGCATCCAAGGAATGACTGACATGATTTTGGCTGACGCTGTCACTTTAAGCTCTCAACAGAGAGAAGCCGTGGACACAATCCGCCACTCGTCAGATGACTTGTTGAAATTCATCAATGCAATCCTGAATTATGGCAAAATCGAAAGCCAAGGCGTGCAGTTAAACTTGCAAAGCAAGGACATCAATTCGCTTTTGCAAGAAGTGATTCGTAAGCATGAATTCCTAGCGAAAGTTAAAAGAATCCAGATCGTTTCTGAATTGGAACCCATGTTTCCCGTGCCCGTCGATGCGGACCTGATGAAGCAAGTTTTCTCGAACCTTATCGAAAATGCGATCAAATACAGTCCCGAGGACACGAAAATCCTGGTTTCTAGTGAAGAAACTACAACAAAAGTCATCGTTCAAGTCGCGGATCAAGGGGCAGGAATTCCGGCTGATGAGTTGCAAAATATCTTTATGAAATTCTTCCGTTCTAAGAATGCCAAAAGCTCTCCGATAAAGGGGTCTGGCTTAGGACTTTACTTAGCGAAATATTTTACGGAACTGCATCGCGGGCATATTTTTGTAGAATCTTCCCATGGCAATGGGTCGACTTTTACGGTAGAACTGCCTATCGAACAAGGGGGAGCACATGCTTAAGGTTTTGGTTGTTGATGATGATCAGGGCTTAAGATTATCAGTCAAGTCGGCACTGACTGTGACACAACGTTTTGAAGTTGATGAGGCTTTCGACGGCGTTAATGCCATGGAGAAAGTTAAAAACAGCGAAAACAAATATGACGTTGTGATTTTAGACGTGGACATGCCACGCATGAACGGCCTTGAGGCTCTTCGCCAAATCAAAGAGTTCGATCCAGGCATTATCGTTATCATCATGACCGCGCATGCAACCCTAAACGATGCCATTCAAGCAGTTAAAGACGGCGCTTACAATTACCTGCAAAAACCAGTGGGCAGCGAAGACTTGTTACAACTGCTAGACAAAGCCGTGAATGCTCACAATTTAATTTCTAATATCGCTGCCTCTGCCCCGGTGATGGTCGAAGCGGGTCGTAAGATCATCGGTCACACTTCGCAAATGCAGAAAGTATTTAACATCATCCACCGCCTTGCCAAAGTGGACACTCCGGTTCTTATCCGTGGTGCTTCTGGAACTGGGAAAGAGCTTGTTGCCAAAGCGATCCATTACAACTCTGCTCGTAAAGATGAAAAATTCGTTGCGATTAACTGTTCAGCGATCCCGGAAAATCTTTTTGAATCTGAATTGTTCGGTCACGAAAAAGGGTCTTTCACGGGCGCTGATCAACGCAAAATCGGTAAGTTCCAGTTCGCTGAGGGCGGAACACTGTTCCTGGATGAAGTGGGTGACATGCCGCAATTGATGCAAGTTAAAATCTTGCGCGTCCTTCAGGAAAAGGTTTTTACTCCCGTTGGTTCCAACCGAGAGTTTCCAACCAATGTTCGTATTATAGCCGCGACCAATCGCCCCTTAGAAGAAATGATTAAAACAGGCGCCTTCCGCGAAGACTTGTTCTATCGCTTGAATGTCGTCCCTATATTCTTACCTGCCCTGAATGAACGTAAAGACGACATGGAACACATGGTGAATATCTTTATGAAGAAATTCAACTTGGCCCATAGCAAACGTATTAACGGTATTGCGCCGGACGCTATGGCCGTTCTTAAAAAACATTCATGGCCTGGAAACATCCGTGAGCTTGAAAACGTTATTGAGCATGCTTTCGTTCTTGAAACGACAAATATCATCACAATCGCTTCATTACCGGAATCACTTTTAGTCGCTACAGGAACAAACCTTATCGACATCCAACCACTAGAAACTGCCCAAAAGGTGGCTTCCGCGGGATTAACGTCTGCTACTCAAGCACATGGTGCCTTTGCTGACGATGAAGATGCCGAAATAGGTATGGACGACGGCGATCTTGAGGGCGAAGAAATGGTTTCTGTTGGTGGCAATGAAAGCCTAGACTTCAATGCGCAAAAAGAAGCTTTCGAAAAAGAGTTTATTATAAAGGCTCTTAAGACATTCCGTGGTCGCATCAATCAAACGGCGTTACACGCAAATATTCCGAAGAAAACTCTTCTTAGAAAAATTGAAAAGTACGGCATCAATGCTAAGGACTACATCAACTAAAATGTAAGTTTTCATTTATATTTCTAAAAGCCGCTCGCACGAGCGGCTTTTTTTTGCTCAATTCACTCTCCGATCATCTGAGCATATGAACTCTTCAGCACACTCAAGAATTGAAAACAAAAATCGGTGTACACTGAGCTGGACCAAATATAAATCTTTGGATTTCTTATCAAGTCTTTAACAGAACATACCGAACTCCTTGTTAACGGAGTTGTAATGAAAACGATCAGCCTTAAAGTCAAGCTTACGATCATGTGTTTAGTTGCCGCCCTCGTTTCAGCAAGCAGCGGAGCCATCGGATTTTACTTTCTTACTGATGTAACGGCTCAGTATAATGTTGTTTCTCATGAAAATCTTCCGGCGGTTAAAGAGCTAGGCGGATTACGTGCCACCATTCGTGAGCTAAGAATTCACGTGCGCAGCATCGGCCTAGAAAAAAACACGCAAGAAGAAGTGAACAAATATATTCAACGCTCCCTAGAACAGATCAAATCCTTCGAAGAACATCTTCAGGCTTATCAAGAAATTGACATTCAAGCGAAAGATCGCGACAGCTTTAAGGCCCTCGCAAAAAGCTGGAATGACTTTAAAGACTTTGGTACCGACGTTCTGACCTTGTCAAAACAGTTTGACCAGAATCATGACGAAATTGTCGCAAAAATCAGAACTCTGTGTGAAGTGAAAGCTGGTTCCGTCTATCAACCTTTATTAAAAGAAACCGAATATCAGATCACTTTAGCCGATGATTCCGTGGCAAAAGCCCTAAGCAGTGAACGTCGTGCAAAAAATTTGGTTATCTGGGCCTCAGTCATTGCCATCTTTGCCGCCGGTCTATTTTCATATTGGCTTTCATCGCGTATATCCCTGACAGTTAAAAAAATATGTGATGCCCTAGCAGAAAACTCACAAGACGTGCACGACGCCGCTTCCACCCTCACAGAAGTCAGTGGAACTGTTCATGACAGCTCCACGCGTACCGCTTCTATGATTGAATCAAGCACTTCTTCGATGACACAAATTTCTTCGATGGTGAACTTAAGCAGTGGTCGGGCTGCAGAAGCTGCATCCGCTTCAAACCGATCCAAAAAGTCTGTGGAAGACGGCTCTCAATCCATCACCCAGTTGATGGAGTCCATGGGTAATATTTCAACCAGTTCCCAAAAAATGCAGGATATTATCAACATCATCGAAGATATTTCCTTCCAGACAAATCTTTTAGCTCTCAATGCTGCCGTCGAGGCTGCTCGAGCTGGAGACGCAGGTAAAGGTTTTGCCGTAGTCGCAGATGCGGTGAGAACTTTGGCAGAAAGAAGCTCCACTTCGGCAAAAGAGATCTCTAACCTGATCAACCAAAGTGCCGCACATATTCAAGAGGGCGTGAACAAAGCAACTCAAAGCCAGGAAATGCTAAAACAGATTTTGGAATCCGTTGAAAAAGTCACGACTTTCAATCAGGAAATTGCCCAATCTAGCGAAGAACAAAAGCTCGGCATTCAACAAGTCGGTGGTGCCCTGTCAAATTTAGATATAGCTTCTCAAGACAACGCCCGTGCTTCGCAGCAGGTGTCCCACACAGCGGCAGATTTGCACTCGAAAACCGCGTCAGTGGACCATTTGATTTCGGACTTGCGTATCTTGGTTGAGGGAAAAAAGGCCGCTTAGAGTAAAGCGGATTCTAAAAAATCAAGAGAAACTCTTTAGCTTTTTTTCAGTTTCTGCGTTGCCTCTAGTTTTGTAATCGCACTGGGGGCCCGCTATCTAGGGGTGCACAAAACTTGTGCAACTTTTTGTTAGGTTTTCTTCAAGAGTCCGCATTGACTCACGGATATGGAATCTGTAATTTCAATCCCTCACGTTTGGAGAATCCCCTTAATGACTATGAACCCGTTGCCGCCACAGGCTTACACGAAAGACAGCTTGCTCAAAGCCTATCAATGGCTGATGTTGCAAAACTCGTCGATCAAAGAGATGGCTACAACTCCGGATATCTTAGTCAGTCTTTATCTTAAGGCGACTCGCGATGGCGACAGCGCTTTGGATCGACCCAGCATTATGAACTTCAAAAATGAATTAAAAAGTCTTGCGGGAATGATGGGCGAGTTGGATCGTCAACCCCACACTTCTCAACCAGGAAGCGGGACCCCTGTTTATACGGCTCCGGTCATTATGCCAGCCCCAGCTCCCCAACAGCAAACACATGTGCACACCCCACAAACATCTATGGCGACACAACAGACGCAAGTTTCTTATACCGAAAAAACCATGACCGCGACGACACGCACTCAGGATGTTCTGGAGCTGCTTGACCCTTGCACCCTAACTATGATTCGCGAAGTCAAAGAAGAGTTCAATCTCAGTGCAGACCTCGAAGCACTTCGCATGTTGGTTAAAATTGGCCACGGCCGGGCTTTGGGCTTCATAAAATAAGCGCGCACCCTCCCTATCTGCGGATTTCATTTAATTTCCCCAAAAATTACTCTATACTGGATTCCTTAATAAGGAACGAAGGCGGACATGCAAAAAAAATACATCTGGCTTATTTTGATCTCGGGCGTACTTGTAGCGTTAGATCAATTGGTGAAAATCTATGTTCATTCCCATTTTCACTTAGGCGAATCTGTCGGCGTTATTCCGAATTTTTTCAACCTGACTTATGTGCGTAACTTCGGCGCGGCCTTTGGCTTCTTAGCAGATAGCCACCCGTCGTTCCGCGAAATCTTTTTCTTAGCGATGCCACCGATTGCGCTGATCATCATCCTTTTCATCCTCCGTGGGGTAAAAAACGACGATACAAAGCAAATCCTGGCTCTTTCAAGCATCTTTGGTGGAGCTATCGGTAACTATATCGATCGCTTGCGCTTCCGCTATGTGATCGACTTCTTAGACTTCCATCTTTACAACCGCTGGAGCTGGCCGGCGTTCAATATCGCCGATATGGCCATCGTTGGCGGCGTCGGTTTACTTTTAATTCTGATGTTCAATGAGAATAAGAAAAAAGAAGCAGCAGAAAAAAGCGCCACATAGGCGCTTTTTTTATTTATTAGGAATATTCTTACGCAATTTCCGTTGTAAGCTTTGACGATGCAGGCCTAACTTTTTTGCGGCCTGAGTGATATTGCCCGAAGAACTTTGCAAAACGTAATCGATATATTCACGTTCCATCCGTGCCAGAGAAATTTCTTGCTCTGGGATTTCTTCAGGGGATTGTTCCGCATCTTCGGAAAAAGCTTTCAGAATCATATCTGGTGTCACCGGCTTGCTGATAAAGTTAATTGCCCCCCACTGCATCGCCTTCACCGCAGAGGCCACGCTGCCAAAGCCACTCATCATGACGACTTTAACTTGCGGAAAACGCGCCCGCAGCTCTCTTAAGAAATCAAAACTGTTTTCAGAGCCGACACGCAAGTCCAACAGGGCCCAATCAGGTTCTTGCAACACATCCATGGCAGGTGTCGCAGCAAAAGCTGTGACGTCCAAACCGCGTTCTCGCAGCTCTTCACTTAAGACTTCGCGCAACCCCTCATCGTCTTCGACTAATATTATTTTTTTACCCTTCAAGTCGATCATGCATCCTCCAAGGGCAGGCGGATTTGCGCCGTAGCACCCCGTGCTGGTGAATTGTTTGCGATAGAGAACTCGCCACCCGCAGCTTGTGCCATCATAGCTGCAGAATAAAGTCCCAAACCATTGCCCGCAACTTTACTTGTGACAAAGGGTTCGCCTAAACGCGAAAGAATTTCTTGCGACAGACCGCTGGCCTGGTCCCTTACTTGCAAAACAATCCAATTATCTTCCTTATAAAGGCGCACATAAATCGGGCGCGGGTCTTCGGAAGCTTCGTACGCGTTATTAAGTAAATCAAAGAAAGTCGACGAAAAGGCCAAAACTTGCAGACGGCAGTTCAAGGACTCCGTGGTGAAATGTTTTTCGATAGTTGTGGGCTCGTTTTCTTTTTCCCACACCTTAAGCAGATCTGTGACCAGCTCTGTTAAAGAAATCGTTTGCAACTCTGCTTGAGAAGAACGCGAAAACACCGAAGCCATGTGTTTAAAAACTCGCACGCATTCTTCTAAGGACTTTTCAGCCTTTTCGAACTCTTCACGCGCAACGGACTCTGCGGGTGTGAGCTTTCTTAAGCCTCTCTCCATGCGCAGCTTCAAAGAATTCATCGGCGTAGCTAGCTGATGTGAAAATCCCGCGGTCAAGGCACCTAGGGATTTCAAACGATCGGCTTGATGTTGGCGATCCTGCAAGTGACGAATACGCAGTTCATTGCGATGCAAAAGGGCTGAGAAATAATGGCTGACGAAATAAGATGCCGAAACCAAAACCCATTGCGATAGAAAGTTTAACGAAAGTTCTGGCATATCAGAACCAACGGTAACCTTTGCATCCAAATAGGTTTCAAACTGCAAAAGACCTAAAAGCAGCAGCACCACGACGGCGAAAAAATACGAAGTCCGGCGCCGCAACAACATCCCACCCAAAAATGCATGGATGCACAGAATACTGATAAAAGGATTGCTGGCGGAGCCACTGACAAAGAGCAAACCCACTGCCGCTAAAAGATCCACGAGTAAATTGACCAGGATATGTTTTTGCTTGGCCTCATCCATTTTCGGCCAGATACCTTGCGCAATCAGATTAAAGACCGCGAGCAAAACCAACACGGCGGCAAAATATGGCAAGCTGCGCGGCTGCAAATAGCCCCAACTTAAAAGAGGAAAAATCCCACACAACAAACAGATGATCGCAATCCAACGAAAACGCATTAAACCCGGCATGGCACCTTCATATGCGAGGACCACCCCCCTCGCAACAAGTCTTTACCTGCTGCAACTATTGGCTGCTTTTAAATGCAAATAACTTGCATTTAAAAAAACAGGGTGCTAGAACCCCTGCAACTTCCTTAAGGAGCGAACATGAAGCATTTCTTTTTTCTGCTGATGGCCCTGGGTCCATCGATAGCTTTTGCGCAGAGTCTTTTACAGAATATCCAAACGGCTGCGGCCATTGATATTACGGCACCATTTAACTTCGAAAATTCCACGGAAAACAAATTGGACATTCGTTCGGCAGAGCTGGCCTTTTTCGGGCCCCTGGATCCGACGTTTGACGCCTATGTGAATTTTGCAGCACACAACGAGGACGGAGAATTTACAGCGGAGGTTCATGAGGCCTATATGGGGTCAAGCAAACTTATTCCTTCTTCGCGCTTTAAAGTGGGTAAATTCTTTTTAGGCGTGGGTCGTTTGAATCAGTATCATCAGCACGATTGGGCCTTCACCTCTGCGCCCCGAGTGCAAAGGGAATTCTTTGGTGAGGAAGGTGTTGCGGATTCCGGCGCAGAGTTTTCAACCCTTTTACCCACGGACCGTTTTTGGGATATCACCGTCGGCGTCACCAATGGCTATACTTATGGTCACAGTCACGAGGCTGGAGCAAAACCCCATGTGCCGACACATTATGTGCACGTCGTAAACTTTGCCGACTTAGCGGAAACAGGCGCTTTGCAATGGGGCTTTAACTATTTGGGCCGCACCGATGCTTTGGCGACACAAACGCAACTGTACGGACTGGATTTTACCTTCAAACGCAGCGCCGGAAGAATCACAGACCTTTTAGTGCAATCAGAAATTTGGTATCGCAATCAAAAAGCTGTCGGCGAACCCACAAAAGAAGAAGCGGGAGCTTATGTGTTTCCGCAATGGGCTCTGACCGAACAAGTATTCTTAGGTCTGCGCGTGGATCTCTTCACGGAATTATCGCGCAAATTTCAGACCGAAGATTCGTCACAGGGTAACTTAAACTATGGCCTGGTCCCCGCCCTAACTTACAAGCACAGTGAGTTTACGTTATTCCGATTATCTTATGGCTATGACGTGCAAACCATCCAAGGAGAAAGTGACCAACTTCAACAAAAGATCGAACTGCAACTGGTTTCGATCTTAGGCGCACATCCCGCCCATTCATTTTAGAGGTCCACGATGAAACATTTAATTTTGTCTCTAATAATTCTTTCTGGTGCCTACGCCCATGCGACAAAACTTAAAGTGGTGACGACTCTTCCGGACGTGGCAGAGGTCGTGCAAGCCATCGGTGGCGAATTCGTCGACGTCCAAAGTTTGCTCAAAGGCAGTGAGGACCCACACTATTCCGAAGCTCGCCCTGATTTTATTTTAAAGGTGAATCGGGCGGATATCGTCTGCGCCGTCGGCTTGGATCTGGAAATCGGTTGGCTGCCCAAGATTTTAGAAAAGGCCGGTAATGCCAAAGTTCAGTCTGGCGGTCCGGGGTTCTGCGTCTTGGGTGCCAAGGTCACTGCGCTGGATATCCCCGGCGGAGTTATCAATCGGTCCCTGGGGGACGTGCATCCCCATGGCAATCCACACTTTATGCTGTCCTTAGAGAAAATCGCCGACAGTGGCGCAGAAGTAGTTCGGGTTCTATCCTTGGCACTTCCGGAAAAAGCTTCTGTCTTTGAGAAAAATTATGAAGCATTCAAAAGACGCTTAAGTGATTCGAAAAAAGAACTTGCTGCGCAGTTAAAGAAGGTCAAAGTCCTTGAGTACCACAAAGAATTTACTTATTTCTTCAACTCTTACGGGCTTGAATCTTTAGGCAGTTTAGAAGAAAAACCCGGCATGCCACCGTCTGCGGCCCGCATTGCCAAAGTGGCTCAATTGGCGAAAGAGAATAAAGTGGTGGTGCTGTTTGCAACTGTGTCGGCCCCCCACAAAGTCTTAGAACGCTTTCAAGAACTGTCGGGCGTTCGTGTTGTGCAACTGCCATCGTATGTGCAAAACTTGGATAAAAGTTCTGCGAAAAGCATTATCGAATTACAAAATATTTTAGTGAAGGCAATTCCTTGAGCAACTTATTACGCGTCACAAACCTTAGAGCCAAAAATCCTGCCGGCGAATGGATTTCACCGCAGATCAGTTTTGATTTGCAAGCCGGCGAAGTCTTGTTCTTTCGCGGAGAAAATGGGGCCGGCAAAAGCACCTTGCTAAAAACTATTCTAGGCCTGCATAAGAAATTTACCGGCGAGTTTCAATTCGCTCTTCGCCCTGAAGAAATTCAGTACTTACCGCAATTGGGAAATTTACATTTTCATCTGCCTTTGACTTTGCAAGACATGCTAAAAAACACCGGCACCGGATCCCCATTACTTCAAGGTTTGGATTTACAAAAGAAATGGAATACCGCCAGCGGCGGCGAAAGGCAGAAAATCTTATTAGCATCGGTCTTAGAAAAAAATCCGCGCTTATTAATTTTAGACGAGCCCTTTAATCATGTTGATAAAGAATCTGTGGAGGTAATCGAGGACGCCTTGGGCACGTTCTTAAAGTCTCACCCGCAAAGCTCTATGATTCTGGTGTCCCATCGCGCTTTTGTTCAAGACTGGGCCCACGTGCGCTTTTTGGAGATCCGATGAATTCATTTATCGACTTACTTGTAATTTATCGATGGTCCCTGCCCGCGAGCATCATTGCGGCTGGGGTTTTAGCCATGATTGGTGCGCAATGGACAGCTCGTGAAAAAAGCGCACAGATTTTTGTTTTGGGGCAAGGTACATCTTTAGGAATCGTTTTAGGATTAGCATTAAATATTCTTTTGGGCGTGGACTATCATATTTTAAATTTGGTTTTGGGATTTTCAGTGGGTGGCCTGACTTTGCTAGCGTCAGAATACTTGGTTGAAACAAAGGCAGATCGCAATCACGTCTATTTTACTTTGTTCGTGATTTTTTTAGCTCTGACTTATCTGCTCACTTCCTTGGTTCCGTCACTTGAATCGCATATCGCCTCTTCGTATTTCGGAGACTTGGCCGTAATGAGTGATGGCGGCTCCATTTTGAACCTCGTCATCGGTATCCTATTTGGAGGTTTTTTGTGGTTTTACTGGAAGCCTTTAAGTATGACTTCATTTCACTTAGTGAATCACAGCTATATTCAGCGCAGCCGTCGCGATTTGTTTTTTGATATTGGCACTTTGGTTGTCACGACTTTGACAATTCAAAATATGGGTTATCTGTTCACAATCGGGTCGCTATTTATTTCTACGACACTGGCGTCAAGGAACAGTCGCAACTTGCGTGCGTATTTTAATCGCCTCATGACGATATCCGTGGTGGGATGTTTTTTGGGATTTCTGCTGTCTTTACTTTCGACCAACTTGCCGACAGTGCCCTGTGTGCTTTTAGGCCAAGTTTTAGTAGGCTGTTTACTTTATACGAAGAAGTAATGGAAAGAAGGTTGAGCTTCCTTCTTTTGTCCGTCGACGTTGAACAAGCAAATCACTTCTGTGCGCACGCCTTTTTTTACATTGAACACTGTTAAGTCAGCATTTTCGATAATTTGATGCAAACCTCGACCGGCCCCACCCTTTTCCGCATTCATGCTGCCAGCGGCTCCGCCATAACAACTCAAAAGATAATCAACGATGATATCTTTTGTTAGCGAGCCAAATGGATCTCTGACCGACACTGCTAACAACACACCGTCACTGGCAAAGCTAAGGGTGGACTGCTGGTGGGTATCTAAAATGATTTCTTCTTTACGAGACTTGTGATTGAACAACGATTTACCACTTGCGTCGACTGGTGCATCGTAAATGGCATTCATCAACATTTCTTCCAGCACCGTATTGACCCGCTCTAAGACTGTCGTGCGCATACCCATTTTTTTGAAATAGGCAAAAACTTCATCGCGCAACTCTTCCCGTTGGCTTGAACGCACAATCGCTTTCGTTTTAACTTCTACTCCCCAAGTCAGATACTTTTCGACGCCAAAAAGATCGTTATTTAAAAGCTTTCCGAGCGCGGTTAGAACGTAGCGAATCGTCGCATTTTTGTCTTCAGCATCACGAGAAATAATATGATCGACGAAGCGATGACGCTCTAAAATACGCACGTTCCCTTGCACATCTTTACTGGTTAAGAGCACCGCGAATTGTGCATTTTTGCCGTCTTGGACTTCTTTAAGAACTTCCGCGCAAGTTTCTTCGCACAGTACGATATCGTATTTATTTTCAGCCAAGAAGTTGCGTCCGGAAGGAGCGTCTGTCGCAATATCTAACTGCACCCCCGTACCCCCTAAAGCCATGCGAATTGGCAGCTGCTGCTTCTTATCAGGCTCAATTAAAAGAACCCGGCCGCCGCCGCCTTTTTCGATAGCACTTTGGGCTTCATGCAATTCCCGATTCAGAATTTCAAACAGACGCGCCTTTTCATTGGTGCGCATCAGGCGTTCGGTCAAAATGAAGCAATAGATCTGATATAACAGGGATTGAAAGTGATCTTTATCTTTAGGATGGACATGGGCGAAGTCTTCGGACTTTAACACGAAACATTCCACAGCGTTCAAAGCTTTGATGGTGGTCGAAGTTAAGTTTGTTGTGATAACGCTCATCTCGCCGAAAACTTCACCCGGAGTGTCCAGAGTAGCAATAATTTCACCGCCTAAAGACACCTCGACCTTGCCAGATCTTAAAAAATATAATGACGAATTTTTTTTGCCCTCTTGCAGGATACCCGTTTGGGCGGCGAAGGACTCCGTTTGAATCATGGTTGCAGCTTGCAACAAGAGGTCTTCGTTAAAAGACTTAAAAAAAGAAAAGGATTTAATTTCCTTGGCGATTTCAACCGGATGCAACTTCATATAAAGTTAATTATGTATGGAGTTCCAAGGCCTTGACTAGAATCGTCTTGAATATTTCGGGGAATAAAAGAAAATTAAGTCTATCGTCGGTATCCAGGAGGCTCTTTGTACCCAAATCTTCAACTCACTTCAGACTTACAGATACCGACATACTATCTGGTTATTAGCGTCACCGTGTGCATTTGCCTGCTGTGGTTAAATCAGCGTGCGACGAAATTCAAATTGTCCCGCAAAGTGACCCTGGACATTGGTCTTATTGTCA
>JABWCO010000105.1 GCA_013360185.1 Bdellovibrio sp. | reverse complement strand
ACGTCGAGACCTTCGCATCAGACATGTCTTTGGCAATCCGTTCGGAGCACAAAGGCTTAGAGTGGGCGGGGACCAGTTTGGATACGGTTTTTGCGCAACGACGAAATCTTTTGCGCCCGCAATTTCTGAAAATGCTCGCCGACATCTTGCGTTTTGACAAAGAGTCCGCGGAGAATCTTATGTTGGCTCAGCAGAATAATTGGTCTTTAGGGCAACTTTTAGAGCATCGCCAATATGGCCCAAGTTTTCGTCGCGACTATCTTTTGCCAATCGGGGCGGCTATTTGGTCTACCCCCGAAGTCCGCATGGAAGACTTTCCCGCTCAGACCTTTATTCAGTTCTTTATCAATCATCGTCTTTTACAGGTCAATGATCGACCTCAGTGGCGAACTGTCAAAAATGGATCTGTCGAATATGTAAAAAAGGTGGCAGCGCAAATTCC
Organism: Bdellovibrio sp.; assembly: GCA_013360185.1. Taxonomy (GTDB): domain Bacteria; phylum Bdellovibrionota; class Bdellovibrionia; order Bdellovibrionales; family Bdellovibrionaceae; genus Bdellovibrio. The sequence continues at coordinate 12,338 of JABWCO010000105.1, read as the reverse complement.
GTTTATTCATACCGGGGCCGCAGTTCATTCCGTTGAGCGCTTTGACGGGGGTATCAGGGTTCAAGTGGGGGGCGAGAGTTTGCAATTTGATAAAGTGGTTTTTGCCACGCATGCCCCGATCACCTTGAAGATTTTAAAAACCGAGAATATCCAAGAGATAGAGATTCTTTCCGCGATCGGAACTCGTGGAAATAAAACAATTCTTCATCAAGATGAGGGGCTGATGCCTCAAATAAAAAAATGCTGGTCTTCTTGGAACGTACTCAGCGCGCCTAACCATCGCGAAGCCTCAGGGGTTTCTTTAACTTATTATATTAATAAACTACAGCCACTCAGCACGGTGAAAAATTATTTTGTAAGTTTGAATCCGCGCCAAAAAATAGAAAATGTTGTCCAGGAATTTCACTATGAGCACCCTCAATTCAATCGCTCAGCGATTCAGGCACAGCAGCGACTGCCCGAGATCCAGGGGCTGGGCGGAGTTTATTATACTGGCGCTTGGACGCGTTATGGTTTTCACGAAGACGGTCTTTTGAGCGCCGTTAATGTGGGAGAAATGTTTGGCCTCAAGCCTCCGTGGGAGCGTTATTTATGATAAACGCTTATCTCTTACACGGCAGTGTTATGCATGCCAGACAGGGCGCCGTAAAAAATGCTTTTCGCTATCCTGTCTTTTCTTTATGTTTTTTACTGGCAGAAGAGTCGCTGGTGGTGCAGACCTTGCGGTCTCGCTTTCGATCTTTGCTGTCATTAAACGCCAAAGATTACCTGGACGGAAAGTCCGAGAGCCTGAATCAGGGGGTTCGTGATTTTCTTTTGCAGAGCTGCTCCTATGAGGCGGAAGAGATATGGCTGCAAACATTTCCACGCATGCTGGGTTATGCTTTTAACCCGATTAGTTTTTGGTTTTGTAAACGGGCCGGAGTTCTTGAAGCCGTGCTGTGTGAAGTAAATAACACTTTTGGTGAACGGCACTTTTACTGGGTTAAATCCAACGGCCCAGAGATCTCAACTGAACAATGGTTGCGTGCGGAAAAAAATTTTCACGTCAGTCCCTTTTTCCCGGTGGAGGGTTATTATGACTTTCGCTTCAAACTTACCCAAGGGGCCTCGCAGGTCGACATTTCTTATTTTGGCCCCCAGGGGGAGTTACGTCTTGCCACCAGTGTTTCTGGCAAGTTCGAACCCTTACAGCAAGCGAGCTTTCTTCCGTTGTTTGCTCGTTATGGCTGGATGACCGTTTTGGTCGTTCTGCGTATTCACTGGCAGGCTTTTCGTTTGTGGCTTAAGAAAGCATCATTTCATTCCAAACCCGATTTACCAGATAGGGAGATCAGCTCATGAGTGGTTTATCTTTGAAATCCAGATTGTTTTTAAAACTTCTTAAGCGCACTCATGGTGGAACGCTTTTGGTTACTTTGCCGGATGGAGCAAAAGATTCTTTTGGTGAAGGCACCCCGGTCATTCAAGTTCAGGTGAAATCTTGGCAGACCTTTGATGACCTTTTAGATAAAGGAGATTTGGGATTAGCCGAAGCGGCCATTCGCGGCGATTTGCTCGTCGACGACATGGCGGCGTTGGTTCAGTGGGCTTGTCGGAATGAGCAAGCTATGGATCGATTTCTGCACGGTACTTGGTACGGAACCTGGATGGATCGCATGCGCCGCTTGCTCACGCAGAACAGTCGCGAAGGCGCAAAAAAGAACATTATGGCGCACTATGATTTGGGCAACGACTTTTACAGCCTGTGGCTTGATAACACGATGACTTATTCTTCGGCTATTTTTAAAACACCAGGGCAAACTCTTGAAGAGGCGCAAAAGCAAAAATACGATCGTATTATTGAAGCGCTGAACATTAAAGCCGGCGATCACGTTTTAGAAATCGGTTGTGGTTGGGGTGGTTTTTTTTCGCGCGCTGTAGAAACCACGGGGTGTAAGGTCACAGCGGTGATGAATTCTCCGGCGCAAGCTCATTACAATTCCAAACTGATCGCCTCTAAAGGCTTCGCCGGCAATGTCAGTTTGCAGCAGATGGACTATCGAGATATCGAGGGTCGGTACGACAAGATTGTTTCGATCGAGATGATCGAAGCGGTGGGTGAAAAATATTGGGATTCTTTTTTTGGGAAGGTTTCGGCTTCTTTGAAAGAAAAAGGAGAAGCGTTAGTTCAGGCCATAACTATCGACGATAATTATTTCGATTCTTATAGAAAACGCACCGATTTTATTCAAAGATATGTTTTCCCAGGTGGGATGCTTCTGGCGCCTCAGGTGTTCATGAGCTATGCTCCTCGTAAAGACCTGAAAGTTGATGCACCTTTCGAATTTGGTCTTTCTTATGCGGACACTCTTCGCAAATGGAAAGAAAATTTTGTCGGAGTAGAATCGCAAATTCAGGGCATGGGATTTGACGACAAATTTATGCGTTTGTGGAAGCTTTATCTTGATTATTGCGAAGGGGCGTTCCGAGCAGAAAGAATCAACGTAGGTCACTACGTCATGCAAAAATGAAAACGCCGACGGTAAGGATTGCTCATTATGTTTAAAAAAGTTCGTGAATTGTTTTTAGTGCAAGTTCGCCAAGGTGCCACGCCGGAAGGCTTGGCATTGACTTGTGCTGTGGGATTCACGATCGCTGTCTTCCCCGTTTTGGGGGTTACAACGGTGCTGTGTTTGCTGGTGGGACAGATCATGCGTTTAAATCAACCGGTCTTGCAGACAGTGAATTATGCCTTGGCACCCTTGCAGTTGTTGATGATTCCCCTTTACTTAAAACTAGGGGCGTGGATTTTTCAGGTACCCGCCGTGTCTATCAATCCGCTAACAATGGTTGAAGAGTTTATGGATAGCCCCCAGACCTTTTTGCAAGAGTACTGGGTTGCAAGCTTGCAGTCGCTGGTCGCGTGGGCGGTGGTGACACCGGTTGCGACGGTCGGAGTCTATTTTGTGACTCGTACAGTTTTTCAGGGCTATCAAAAACTGCGAAAGGGTGAAGGTTAAGAGCCTGCACCGTTATTTATTTAAAACAGCTTTTACAATCTCCGCAAATCCTAAGCCTCCGCGCTGGCGGGTCACGTAAGTGGGCTTACTCTGAATTTGGTCGATAAAATTATTAATGTTAGCGACGGCAAAACTGTGCGGGAAATAGGCAAACATGGGTTCATCGTTCGGAGAGTCTCCGCTGAACCCACACAGTTTTTTTGCTTCCTCAGGCGAAACTCCAAATTCTTTTTCTAAAAACTTTAAAGACATTGTCAGTTTGTCATAGCTACCAAACCAGCCATTGACGTGGATGGAGCTGACTTTGGCTTGGGCGCCATGCGCTTGGAAGATGTCGACAATCTTTTGCACTTCGTCGCGTGGTAAGGCCGGCACGTCTTCGCAAAAATCAATAGCAAGATCCATCAAGCGACAAAACTGATCGCTGGCCAGCTCACAGCCGGGGACTTTGTGCAGAATTTCCTTTTCCAATTGCTGAAGTTTTAAGCGATTTTCTTTTTGCACGGTCTCGTCAAAAAAGAAGTGACGGTGCATTTTTTGGCCGTGATAGCGAAAATAAAAGCCACCGTTTTCGCCGACGATGCCACTGACAGGCCACATACGCGCAATCATTTCGCACCAGCCAGCTGGACGTCCAGTCACTGGGATTACCTGGATCCCTGCGTGCTGCAGTTGCCACAAGGCCTGATACGCTTCAGGGCCCAAATGTCCCTCGTCCGTCAAGGTGTCATCGATATCGGTCAGAAGAAAACGCAGTTGGTGATTGAACTTAGAAACATCTTGCATACCTCACGGTAACAGCTTCGCGAGTGCGAGAAAAGCTCTTCAAAGGTTTTTTTGGGAAGCCGTTTTAAAGATCTTTGGTGTGGGTAGTCAAAAATTAGACTTGCACCAAAAGGCAATCGCATTCATTTTTTTGTCTATATATATAGATTGGGCGGCGCTTTGGACCAAGGTCGGTGCCTCCGGATTGCAAGCGAAGGACTTAAGAAATGGCCAAAAAAAGTGACGGATCTGATGGAATCAAGCTGGTCGTGGTGGAGTCACCAACGAAAGCAAAGACCATTCGTAAGTTTCTGGGAAAAGATTATGTCGTTGAATCATGCATGGGTCATATCCGTGACTTGCCTCAGTCCGCAAAAGACATTCCGGAAAAAGTAAAAAAAGAAAAATGGGCCCAGTTGGGTGTGAATGTTGATAAAAACTTCGAGCCTTTGTATTGCATTCCCAAAGACAAACTCAAAGTCGTTAAAAATTTAAAAGACAAACTTGAAGACGCCTCAGAGCTTTATCTCGCGACCGATGAAGACCGCGAAGGAGAGTCCATCAGCTGGCACTTATTAGAAGTCTTAAAGCCAAAAGTTCCTACCAAGCGCATGGTGTTCCATGAGATCACCAAAGATGCGATTCAAAAAGCGCTTAAAGATACGCGCGAAATTGATTTGAACCTGGTGCGTGCGCAAGAAGCGCGTCGCGTACTGGATCGATTGGTGGGTTATACTATTTCTCCGTTGTTATGGAAAAAAGTAGCTTATGGTCTGTCCGCGGGACGCGTGCAATCGGTTGCTGTGCGCTTGATTGTCGAAAGAGAATCTGAACGCATCCGTTTTAAAAAGTCTGCTTACTGGGGCGTCCTTGCCGAGCTTTCAAAAGACGGTGTGAATTTTGAATCTCGTTTGCAGCAATATAAAAATCAACGTGTGGCAACTGGTAAGGATTTTGACGGCCTAACAGGTCAGTTGACCGCAGGTAAAGACGTTTTAGTTCTTGATGAAAAAGTCGCTAGCAAATTGGCTGCCGACTTGAAAGCGGGTGCTTGGAATATTTCTGAGGTTGAAGAAAAACCGACATTCAGAAAACCGGCCGCGCCATTTATCACTTCGACGTTGCAACAAGAATCCAATCGTAAATTGGGTTTAAGTTCTCGCGAAACAATGCAAGTCGCACAAAAACTATACGAGCAAGGGTTCATCACCTACATGCGTACGGATTCTACCTTTTTATCAACAGAGGCCATCAATGCTTCTCGCGATTGTATTCAAGGTAAATACGGCAAAGAGTATTTACCACCGCAACCTCGCAGCTATGCAGCTAAAAAAGTAAAGGGCGCTCAAGAGGCCCATGAAGCGATTCGTCCTGCGGGCCAAGTCTTTATGGATCCAGATGAAACGGGTCTTACCGGCACTCAGTTCCGCCTTTATGATTTGATCTGGAAAAGAACTATTGCTTCGCAAATGGTGGATGCTCGTCAAAAGCAAGTCAGTGCAAAAATTCAAGTGGGTGATGCCCTGTTCAGTGCTTCTGGTATGACGATTGAATTTCCTGGTTTCCTGCGTGCGTACGTTGAAGGCAGTGATGATCCAGAAGCAGATTTGGCAGAACGCGAAGTGCGTTTACCAGCGCTGAAGGTCAAAGACTCTGTCCAGTGTGCGAAGCTTGATCCGACATCCCATGAAACAAAACCACCAGCGCGATACACCGAGGCCAGCCTTGTGCAAACAATGGAAAAAGAAGGCATCGGTCGTCCGTCGACCTACGCGTCAGTTATTGGAACTATTATCGATCGCGGTTATGTACGTAAAAACGGAACAGCGTTAATTCCGACTTTTACGGCGATGATTGTGTCTAAGTTATTAAGCCAATATCTTTCTGAATTCGTTGATCTGGGATTCACTTCGGGCATGGAACAGAGTTTGGATAACATTGCTGATGGTGATTTGGATTGGGAAAAGTATTTAGCATCTGTGTATAAAGGCCCTAAAGGCTTGCGTGCACGTGTGGATGACCAAGAAGAAAAAATCAATCCTGACGAAGCTCGCACGATGACCTTAGAGGGTATGGATCGTTACAAGTTCCACGTCGGTCGTTACGGTGCTTACGTAACGACAAAACGTGATGGCGAAGATGTCAGTGCCTCGTTGCCTGACAATGAGTCCCCAGCCGATATCACTCCAGAAATCGCAGAAAAATTGATTGATCAAAAAATCAATGGTGCGGACTCCATCGGTAAAGATCCAAAGACAGACTTACCAGTGTATGTCTTAAACGGCCGCTATGGTCCGTATGTACAACTTGGTGACGTCAGTCCCGAGGACGACAAGCCAAAACGTGCGTCTTTGCCTCCAGGCACTCAACCTGAAAATGTCGACTTGAATATGGCCCTAGAGCTTTTAGCGTTGCCAAAAACATTGGGGAAACATCCAGGCACAGGCAAAGATGTGAAGGCGGGACTGGGTCGCTTTGGTCCTTTCGTTGTGCATGAAGGGGACTATCGTTCGATTCCAAAAGGTGAAAGTGTAATTACGATCACTTTTGAACGCGCGATGGAAATGCTCAACCAACCGAAAAAAGGTCGTGGCAAAGCTTCGGCTTTGAAAGACCTGGGTGCTCATCCTGAATCAGGCGATGCAATTCAAGTTTTCAACGGTCCCTATGGGCCTTACATTAAGAGTGGAAAAGTGAATGTTTCTTTGCCGGAGGGCACGACTCCCGACACTGTAACCTTGGAGCAAGCTGTCGCTCTGATCAATGAAAAGGGCGGAACCACGAAGAAAGCTAAAGGTAAGACGGGCGCAAAGAAAGCATCAGCTCCTAAGGCGGAAAAAGCGGCGGCGGCGTCAGCGCCTCCCAAGAAGGCCTTAAAGAAAGCGACCTCTGCGAAAGACAAAGCGGCTGCTTTGGGTGTCAAAAAAGTAGTCACTCGCAAGGCGAAAAAGTAATTTGTTCATCCCCCTTTTCCGAAGGGGGATTCTTTGCTAAATTTGCCCAGTATAATTTAAATTGGAGCAACTATGAGCGATAGTCCCAGCAAAAAGGGACAACTGGAGTTAGGAATAGGGCGAGCGCCAGAGAAAGATCGAAACTTTCATCTGGGTGGTCGTAGCTTCTATTTTTTTGATTTCGATGACAATATCGCTTTCCTAACCACGCCCTTAATTCTTTTCCGCAAAGGGGATCGTCGAGAAGTGCAAATTTCTAGTGGCGACTTTGCGAAATATCACCAAGCTATTGGTAAAACGGGTTTGTACGCTGATTACGAATTGGACTTTTGTGATCACACCGGCACCTTCCGGAACTTTCGTGATGTACATATCGAAGAAGTTGAAAAGCTTCAGGGCAAAAAGCAGATTTTCGTACAAGATGTGGCGTCAGCGTTGGGCTTTCCTGACTTTCATTGGAAAGGGCCCTCGTGGGAGTGCTTCTATCATGCGGCGTTTAATCAGCGCCCCTTGTCGGTGATCACGGCGCGCGGTCATCATCCAGAGACCCTAAAAGAAGGCATCCGCGTTTTTGTACGCAATAAGTTATTACCACTAGAGCCCAATTATCTTAGTGTTTATCCTGTGAGTCACAAGCAGACACGCATTGATTTGGGCGACCATACTTTTACCGAAGGGACTGCAGAGTTAAAACAGCGCGCCATTCGGGCTAGTGTAGAAAAAGCTATTGAAGTTTATGGATATAACGCTCATCACCGTTTCGGAATGTCCGACGATGATCCCAAAAATATCCAATTGATGGTAGAAGAGATGACTCGACTCAAGGCTAGGTTTCCGGAGATGTCGTTTTTTATGATCGAGACTCAGCATGGCACATTCGTGAAACATGAGGTCCATTTAAATGGGCTGCGCGGCGAAAAGATCGACACTCTGTCGCAACTTCCTTTGTTCGAAGAAGATCGACGAAAGTCTTAAGATTCCTTGAAAGTCCTAATTTATGACGAGCTTCATAAATTGAATGCTCTCTTTTGATTCTTTGGTAAGCTGTTGAAATCAGTAAGGGGATCATCATGCGTTCAATCTCGAAAGGCGTTTACGGTTTAATTATTGCGGGTTCATTGGCAGTGTCTTCATTTGCCTCTGCACAGCTCAAAGAAGGTTTAGAGTGTCGTTACTTAACAGTGATTGAACAGGGCTTTTTGGCGAATCACGTAAAGTACACCAACCGTGATGCGGAACTGCAAACACGTGTGATCGAGCAATATTTGAAGCGCTTAGATCCTTCGAAAATTTATCTAACGGCAGCTGATGTCGAACAAATTAAAAAGCTATCAGGCAATGTTTTTGAGAAGACGAAGAATCGCGATTGCGCATTCTTGGATCAATCGCAAAAGATTGTTATTGAACGTGTCAAGGATCGTGCGGAGTTTGTAAAAAAATATTTAGGCAAAGACTTTAAATTCGATGAAAAAACGGAATTTGTTTTTGATCCAGAAAAAAAGGAATGGCCTAAGGATACTGCCGAAGCCAATGAATATTTAAAAAAATATATCCAATTCCAAATCGGTAATTATCTGGCAACAGATATGAAAATGGATGAAGCGAAAAAGAACGTCGTAAAAAATTACGAGCGTGCAGCAAAACGTACTGCAGAAACAACACAGGATGATTTGTTCTCTGGATATTTGGATTCTTTTGCGCGCGCCTTAGATCCTCACTCCAGCTTCTTTTCTCGTGATGTTCTAGAAGACTTCGAAATTCAAATGCGTTTGTCGCTTGAAGGTATTGGCGCAACGCTTTCCTCTCAAGATGGTTTCACGGTTGTGGAACAGCTTGTGCCAGGTGGAGCGGCAGCGAAATCTGGTTTAATCGAACCCCAAGATAAAATCGTGGCGGTGGGACAAGAAAAAGGTTCGATGGATAACGTCATCGACATGGATTTAAAAGAAGTTGTTAAGAAAATCCGCGGCAACAAAGGTACGAAAGTGCGTTTAACGATTTTGCGTAAATCTGGCGATGGAAAGAAACGCTTTGATGTGACCTTGACGCGTGAAAAAGTTAATCTTGAAGACGAAGCCGCATCAATCAACTTTATCGACAAAGAGGTTGAGGGTAAGAAGAAAAAAATTGGGATTATCAACTTCCCGTCGTTTTATGCAGATTCTCGTCGCGGTGGCCGATCTTCTGCGGCAGACATGAAGAAGCTGGTTAAAGAAGCCAACGATAAAAAAGCCGACGGCCTTGTTCTGGATCTTTCCATGAACGGTGGTGGGTCTTTAGAAGACGCAGTGAAGATTGCAGGGCTATTCTTTAAAACTGGCAACGTGGTAAAACAGTCTTCTAAAAACGAAGGCCGTGCAGAGTCTGCATTGGCTGATACAGAGCCAACAGTCGATTGGGCGGGACCTCTTGTTGTATTGACAAGTCGTATTTCTGCGTCCGCTTCAGAAATTGTTTCAGGAACTTTACAGGATTATAAACGCGCGGTGATCGTAGGCGGTGACCATACTTACGGTAAAGGCAGTGTTCAATCTGTCTTGCCAATTCCTAACAATTTGGGCGCGATCAAAGTGACCGTCGGTATGTTCTTTGTGCCTTCAGGTAAGTCAACGCAACACCGTGGTGTGGATGCAGACTTAGTCTTGCCAGGTCCTTACAGTACGGATGATATCGGTGAAAAGTCGATGGATTATTCTTTGCCACCAAAAACGATTGAAGCCTTTGTTTCTCCAGATGCCTTCGTTAAAGAAGGTGCTGGGACATGGAAAGAGTTAAAGCCAGAATGGATGAAAACTCTGAAAGAAAGATCTTCAGAGCGCGTGGCGAAAAACGATGAGTTTAAAAAAATCGTTGATGAGTTAAACAAAGCCAAAGCGCGCGGTAAAATTATCCGCGTCAGCGAAGTGTTAAAAGATAAAAATGAAAAAGAGAAAAAAGAGAAATCAAAGAAAACAGCTAGTAAAGCGAAAAAGAATGAAGAATATCTTAAGCGCCCTGACATCCAGGAAGCTGAGAGTGTTCTTCTGGATTTGATTCAGCTCCAAGAGGGTAAATCCCTTGCGGTGCCGAAGCAGGCCAACGCTAAATAAGCTGCCGCGTTCGTTGTTGTTGAAAGCCCGGGGAAGCCCGGGCTTTTTTTATTTTGTCGATAGAGTCATTCTTTGCTGAATGCGGGGATTTGCGGCTTGGGCTTAGCTAAGCTCTGGCGCTTCGGTCGGCACGCCTTCCAGGCTCAAAGCCGCCCGCCAGTAGGCGGGTTCGCGCATCCTGCGCCGGCTCAGGCCGCCCTTCGGCCACAGCTTAGCTAAGCCCAAGCCGCAAATTTTGCTTTCTTCAAAGTTTTTGGCGGGATCTTTTTTTAATAAAAAATGCCTTTGGCTTTTTTTGTTTTTTGGGGAGCTGTATCCCTTTGGGTGGGGAGGTTCAGTTTATTTGGAGTTTTGATTTTTGTTCAATGGCTTTGTCGCCCGGAGCGCTTTAGTTGCTTTGTGGCTGTGGCTTGCATTATAAGGCCTTTCTGGGCCTAAAACAGTTGCTTTTCACCCTCCTATTTTCGTGACAAAAGGCCCTTGTTTCGCTTAGATAGGTTCGATCTCAAGATTCTATTGGAGAATATAACAATGTCGAAAAAGACCACTGTTAAAGCGGGGGCGAAGACGTCTGCTAAACTTGCGCCAAAGAAGACTGCAAAGTCTGCGGCAAAAGCGGCCGCGAAGCCTGTGAAAAAAGTCAGCACGAGTGCCAAAAGCTTTGGAGGTTTATCCAAAGATCTTTTGCTAGAGATGCACAACTTCATGGTGAAATCTCGTGTTCTTGAAGAGCGATTGATTAAAATCTATAAAGCCGGTGAGGCGTATTTCTGGATTGGTGGACCGGGCGAAGAAGCTTTTGGTGTGCCACTTGGAATGCTTGTAAATAAAGGCCAAGGCTTGGCGCACGACTGGTTGCACTTGCATTACCGTTGCACGCCAACGTTGATCGCAATGGGTATGCCGATGTTGGATTCTGTTCGTTTGATCATGAATCGTTCGACAGACACGTCAACGGGTGGTCGTAACTTTGCCAATCACTATTGCTTCCCGAAATGGAATGTCGCACCTGTGACTTCACCGATCGAAGTTCAGTACCCACTTGCTTGCGGAACTGCGCACGCACAAAAACGTCACGGTAAAAAAGCTTTGTCCGTAGTGACAGGCGGGGATGCGGGAACGGCAGAGGGTGACTTTGCTTCAGCGTTGATCTTAGCATCACGTAAAGGCCAAGAGTTGCCTGTGTTGTTAACTGTGCAAAATAATAAATTCGGTATTTCAACTCCGTACGAAGGTCAGCATGGTGAAACAAATATCGCTGACCGTGCGAAGGCGTTTAACATCCGTGCGCGCGTGATCAACGGGAACGATCCTGTTGAAGCGTACCTAGCAATCAAAGAGGAAATGGAATACATCCGTAAAACAGGCAAGCCTTCGTTCATCGAAGCGCACGTCAGTCGTTTGTACGGCCACTCTTCAGCAGACGGTGCGAACAAAAAATCAACATTGCTAGACCCTGTGTTTGAATTCCAAGATCGTCTTTTGGCAGCGGGCCTTTTGACTGAAAAGGCTGTGGCAAAAATTTGGGAAACTTACGAAGCCGAGGGCGTTGCCGCACAAGAACAAGCGCGCACCGAGCCTGTGCCGACTTCGGAATCTGTTTGGGAAAATATCTTTGTGAATAGCGAAAATGCGGACTGGAGAAATTTCTAATGGCAAGCGTAGCACAAGCTATCAGAATGGCCCTTCACTACGGTGAAACAAAAATGGGCGTGAAGGATATCTTCGGTCAAGACGTGGGCGCCCCTCTGGGTGGCGTGTTCACGGCGACTCAGGGTTTGAAGAATGCCTGGAACTCTCCGCTAGATGAACGTGGTATCATTGGCATGGCGATGGGGATCGCAATGACGGGGGACCGTTGTGTGGCAGAGATCCAATTCGGCGATTATATTTTCAATACCATCGACCTTCTTAAAATTGCCGGCAACACTTTGTGGTGTACAAACGGCCAAGTGGAATTGCCAATGGTGGTGATGACTCCAGTGGGTGCAGGGATCTTTGGATCTGTGTACCATTCGCACTCTTTTGATGCGTGGGCTTCTCGCCTTCCAGGTTGGAAGATCGTGATGCCTTCAAATCCATTGGACGCTTACGGTTTGATGCTCGCAGCAATCCAAGATCCAAATCCGGTCTTGTATCTTAAATCCAAAGCTTTGATGCGCCATAAAGGTGAAGATCTTATCCCTGGTGAACCAGCGGATGAAAAAGAATTAAAAGCAATGATCGATAAGCCGGTGCAAAACTCTGATGGTTGGAAGCCACGTTGGCCAGACCTTCAAGAATACATCGTGCCGATCGGTAAAGGTAAAATCACGCACACAGGTGAACACATCACGGTTGTTACCTACAGCCGCATGGTGCACTTGTGCGATGAAGTGGCAGTGAAACTGGCGCAAGAAGGTATTTCAGTTGAAGTCATCGACTTGCGTTCGATCTATCCTTACGACTGGCAAATGATCAAAGAATCTGTTTCTAAAACAGGCCGTGTGTTGTTTGTGAATGAAGATACGGAAGTGACAAACTTTGGG
>JABWCO010000104.1 GCA_013360185.1 Bdellovibrio sp. | reverse complement strand
AAACACCATGCTCTAGATAGGCAAACAAAGAACGCAATTGTGTGCCGTCATACGGAAAATTCTTTTCAATAAAGCGTGTTTGCATTTTCTAACCCTTAAAAAGATGTTTGACGTCAATGTTTGCCGAAGCAAAAGCGCGTTGCGAACGCTGACAAGATTCACACTGCCCACACCATTTTTCTCCGGAAAAATAACAGGGCCAAATAAGCTCCCAGGGAATTCTTAAACCTTGCCCCAGGCGCACCATATCCGGTTTCTTCATGTGGATCGTGTAACAACCCACCGTAACATGATTTGCGGTAGAAAATTTTAAGCTGCGTGTAGCTTGTTCCATAAACTCTTTGGAGTTATCTGGAAAAGTCACCGCTTCTTCGGCATTAAAGCCAGGAATCACGGCGTCCGCCCCTAAGGCCTCAGCATAGGCCGCAGCGATATTTAAAAAAATGCCATTGCGATTAGGCACCCACACGGCTTTGGCTGTTTCTTCGGATCGTTGCAAATTATCAATCGACACTTGCGCGCCCACGGGAACTTCTTGATCCTCGACTATTAAGGACGATTTGTTAAAGTCTTTAAACCATGGCAGATCGACGACTTTATGGGGAATCTTCAGGTGAGCTGCAATTTTTGCCGCGCACTCGATCTCTTTTTGCGCCGCACGTTGGCCATAGTTAAAAGTTAAGGCCAGGACGACTTGGTGATGATGTTTGATCGCTTCATAAACATTCACCGTCGAATCTAAACCCGCCGAAAGAAGAACGACTACTTTTTTTGCTGATTTCATGTGGCAGCCTTTAAATCACGAATAAGAATCTGGATGGTTTTTTGCCCGGCAAAATAATTCCACTGCAATTCACCCAAGACGTTATAAAAACCAGGAACCTGATCAATGGCGCTCAATTGACGCGGAGTCGGCGTAAACAACAAAGCTTCGGCCGATGTTTGCCCATCTCCATCGGCAATTTTCAAACGCAAATGACCGCCCTTAAGTTCTCGCTTTGAAAGAACCTGGACGTTAGAAAAATGAATCAAAGGAATCGAAAAACCCGCGCCAAAGGGACCGACAAAATCGTACCACTTCATTAAGTTTGCACCTACATCAGCCAGGCGTGCTTCGACATCATAAAATATCTCTAACGGCTTCGGCTTTTCACGGAGGTCCGAAAAATGCCTCGCCAGCTTTTCAATAAACTGCGGAACTTTTGTTTCAGCCACCTCAAAGCCCGCCGCCGCGGAATGACCACCGAATCGACTTAACAAGTCCTGCGCAGAAGACATGGCCTCGACCAAACAAGCTTCTTGGCCTTGGGGTAAACGTGCACTGCCCACGATCATTCCATCATCGCCTAAAGATCCTACAAAAGCGGGCTTATTAAATACTTGAGTTAGTTTTGTCGCTATTAAACCCACCACACCACGATGAAAATCCTTGGAGGCGACAAAAACAAAATCGGCATGGGGCCAACCTTTTAAAAGTTCCTGAGCCTGTGCTTCAGCATCACTTTGCAATTGCACGCGAGTCGAATTGTTTTTCATCACTTCACGCACCATCGCGCGAGCTTTACTGACATCATCCAAAAGAAATATATCAATCGGTAAAACACCGGATTCCATCCGCGATAAAGCATTTAACTTAGGTGCAAAGCGAATCGCCACATCTTGACTGGTCAAAGGACGGTCGACTAAATCCAGCTCTTCTAAAAGTGCACGCAAACCAGCTCTTTTCGTTTCCGCTAGCTTCACTAGACCATGCTTTACTAAGACACGATTATCATCTATCAACGGCACCATGTCGGTTAATGTTCCGATCACAAAATAATCTAAAACCTCTTTCAGATCCCAGTTACTCTTCGGAAATTCCGTATGATCATGAAAATAACGTTTTAAGCCACGCAACAGGTAAAACGCCACACCTGCGCCACACAAATATCCCAAATTCGAAGGGCAATCCCCTTGATTGGGATTTACCACTACGAAAGCACTTGGAATCGTTTCGGCAGGCAAATGGTGATCCGTTAAAATAACATCAACACCCAACTCTCGGGCGCGATCCACGGCCGCATGGGCGGTGATGCCCACATCGACGGTGATAATTAAGCTGACCCCTTGTTTTTGCAACTCTTCCACTGCCGCGGCATGAAAGCCATAACCTTCTGACAAGCGTTTGGGTTGATAGTGCAAAACTTCAGGAAAACCCAACGCCAACATTCCCGTCTTTAGTAACGCTAAACCCGAGGTTCCGTCCAAGTCGAAGTCGGCATAAATACAAATTTTTTCTTTATTTAGATAGGCCTTCCCCAGGCGTTCAAGGGCTTCATTCATACCCTTTAGCGAGGAAGGATCTTTCATATCGAGAAGCTTCGGAAAAAGAAGCTTCTCGACTTCTTCAGATTCAGCAAATCCGCGGGCGGCAAGAATCTTTCCGATCAGAGAAGGCCACTGTCCCTCGACGGTCGAGGGAGTAGCTACTTCAGTCAGATGTTCGCGCTGCTTCCATAACGGATTCATGTTTCCCTAGGCTTTGACTTTTTTCAAAGACAATTTTTCCATCAACAATACCAACGGAGCGGCAACATAGATAGAAGAGTAAGTACCAAAGAAGATACCGATACAGATCGAGAACGCGATGTCTTCCACCGTGCCATCAGCAAAAATGTATAAACATAACGCCGACACAAAAGTCGTACCCGAAGTAATAATCGTACGCACCAACATTTCATTGATTGACCGGTTGATCACAAAACCAAAGCCTTTATGTGCGTAGCTTCCCGCGATCTCACGAATACGGTCAAACACCACGATCGTATCGTTCAGAGAGAAACCGATCAATGTCATGATCGCCGCCAAGATAGATACATTGACTTCTTTACCCACGGCCACGAAAACGGCAAGCGTGATGACCGCATCATGGAAAAGACACATAACTGCGCCAGGCGCAAATTTATAGTCAAAACGCAAGGCCACGTAAATCAAGATCACAAGCAAGCAATAGAATACCGCAAGCACACCGTTACGCTTCAATTCAGCACCGACCTGTGGTCCAACGGTGTCCACACGGCGAATTTCTGGATTCGAAGCGGCAAAACTTGTCGTGATGGTTTCACGAATTTTACCGATGTCACTGTTCAGAATCTCATTGGTTTCTTTGTCCGTGGCACCTTGTCGGCCTTGAAAGCGCACGATAAATTCACTGCCCTCACCGAAAGACTGCACGCCCACTTCACCCAATTTCAAGTCGTCCACGGATTTACGCAAATCATCGATAACGACTGGTTTTTCAAACTTAACTTGGATCTCTGTTCCACCTTTGAAGTCGATACCATAAGTGATGCCATGCACACCTAGATAGATCAAAGAAGCCACGACCAAGACCAAAGAAATTCCGCCGAAAAGCCATGCTTTACCAACGAAATCAAAACGCCCAAATGAATCATTTTTAATTTTGTTCATCTAATACCCACTAAACCGATAGCTTTTTAAAATTAAATTTATGAACCAATGTATCCACAATCGCTTTCGAAACGAAAACGTTCGCAAACATAGAAGTCACGATACCGATCAACAATGTTACGGCAAAACCACGCACCGGGCCCGTACCGAAGTACAAAAGAACCACGGCCGTCGCAGCTGTTGTAATATTGGCGTCGATGATCGCAGACATCGCACGGTGATAACCTTCTTTAATGGCGACCTGGATACTATGGCCTAAGGCCAATTCTTCCTTAATCCGCTCATTGATTAACACGTTCGCATCCACGGCAAAACCGACGGTCAAGGCGATCCCGGCAATACCCGGTAAGGTCAACGTCGCACCGAAGCTGGTCAGCAAGGCAAAGATGCCCAAGATGTTGATCCCCAAAGCTAAACTTGCCACTGCGCCCATGGTTTTGTAATAAACCAACATAAAGATCACAATGATAGCCGCTCCAACAAAAGAACCCATTTTCGCTTTATCAATCGCATCGGCACCCAAAGTTGGCCCCACACGTCGTTCTTCCAATTGTTCCAAAGAGGCAGGAAGAGCACCGGCACGCAATGCCGTTGAAATCATTTTCGCTTCATCCATCATTTGATTTCGGTCACGCCCACCACCTAAAGTGATCACAGCTTGTCCACCAGAAATACGATCACGAATGCTTGGGGCTGACTTCACAACCTTATCAAGAACGATAGCCATTTGTTTGCCCACGTTGTTGCCAGTTAGGTCAGAAAACTTCGTAGCGCCTGCAGAGCTAAAGTGCAAAGAAACTTGGGGACCACCGTATTGGTCGTAACCAACAAAGGCGTCATCCAAAGCTCCACCACCAAGATCGGTATCCATTCTTAACAAATACGGAATAGCACCGGCTTCCAAAGTGGCCGCATTCGCTGACTTTTCAAAATAGATCGTTGTTTTTTCAGGAAGTTTGCTTTTCAAATCTGCATTCAAACGCGCGACGTATTCGGAGTACTTCATCGTCGTTAGATTGTAGCTTCCTGCTTTTTCAGCTTCCGCCACCAACGCCTGTAACTCTTGAGGAGTTTTTTCGTGGGAAACTACCATGAAGTCTAATTTCGCTGTTGTATTGATCAACTGCTTGGCTTTTTCGGCATCAGCCATCCCCGGCAATTGAATCAAGATACGATTAGATCCTTGACTAGAAATCGACGGTTCGGCCACGCCAAACTCATCGATACGATTGCGAATCGTTTCAATAGCTTGTTGCACGACACGCGCTTTGTATTCGTTTAAGTATGCATCAAAGTAGCGTGCAGACACGACAGTGTCGGTGGATTCCATGACTTGTAAAACTGTTGAATATTTATCCGCCAAGAATTTTTCGACGCTCGCCTTTTCAGCAGGGGAAGATAAAGTGATTTGGATCTCACCTTGTTCTGGCTTTTCAGATTTTACGGCCGCAAAAGGCACGTTGTCTTTCTTCATATCCGTTTGCATCGATGCCAACAAACGGTTGGTGCTTTCTTTTACCACACCATCAACGTCCACACCCATAACTAAGTGCAAGCCACCTTGGATGTCCAAGCCATAGTTCAGCTTTTGCTTAGAAGGCCACCAAGAGTTTTCACCGAAGTGAACCACATTTGGCACCACCCATACGATGGACGCCACCACACCCAAAATTGCGAGAATTGATCTCCAACGAAGTCCTTCCATTATTTCTTTTCCTCTGCTGTTGCTGCTTTCTGAGAAGTTGCGATCTGACTGCGAAGCATTTTAACTTTTACGCCGTCAGCAATTTCCAAAGTTACGAATTGGTCCGTAATGCCTTCAACGCGACCAAGGATACCAGATGAAGTAACGATTTCATCGCCGCGTTTTACTTCAGACAAAAACTTCTGGTGCTCTTTTTGTCTTTTGGATTGTGGACGAATGATAAGAAAATAGAAGATCACGAAAATAAAGATAAAAGGTACAAACATTTCGAAAGCTGAGGGCTGACCGCCCGGGGCTGTTTGTGCATAGGCTGTTGATACAAGAAGTCCGTTAAACATGATTCCTCCAAATTGCTAATACTAGTTGTCGTGAAGCTGCTCCAGCTTCGCTCGGCCTGCTTCCGCCGACGGCGACAGTAAAATTCAGCATTATTATTAGGAAGAATCAATATTTAAGTCGAGCGCTCTTTCTTTACGAATCGCGTTAAACAGTCGTTGCGGAACGCTTCCCAACGACCTTCACTGATCGCTTGGCGGGCTCTTTCCATCAACTGCATATAGAAATGAATGTTGTGAATCGTGTTCAAACGAGAGCTTAAAATTTCACCACTTAAGAATAAATGACGAAGGTAAGCCTTTGAATAATTAGTGCACGTATAACAGTCACACTCTGGATCCAATGCGGAAGGATCTTCTCTATATTCATTCCGCTTGATGCTGACTTTACCCTGCCAAGTATAAATAGTTCCGTTGCGGGCCACGCGAGTCGGAATGACGCAGTCAAACATGTCAATGCCCGAATCAATAGCAATAATTAGATCCATTGGCGTCCCCACGCCCATCAAATAGCGCGGCTTATTAGCCGGCATTTTCGGCGCAACTTGCGGCAACAACTCATGCATCAAATGAATGGGCTCACCCACGCTGAAGCCACCTAAAGCGTAACCAGGCAGATCTACTGAGCAGATTTGCTCCATGCTTTTCAAACGGTGCTCAAGACTTAAACCACCTTGCACGATACCGAACAACAAGCTTTCTTTACGAGTCATTGCCGCTTTTGAACGCAACAACCAACGATAGGTCAAAGCCATCGATTTGTTAATTTCTTCTTCCGTCGCTGGATATTTCAAGCATTCATCAAAGGCCATGATGATGTCAGAGCCCAGATCCATTTGGATCTCCATGCTCTTCTCCGGCGAAATAAAATGTTTTGCCCCATCAATGTGCGAACGGAACTCAACGCCTTCTTCGGACATCTTACGCAATTGCGATAGCGAGAAAATTTGGAAGCCACCCGAATCAGTTAAGATCGGACCATGCCAGTTCATAAATTTATGCAAGCCACCCATTTTCGCGATGGTTTTTTCACCAGGACGTAAATGCAAGTGATAGGTGTTACCCAAAACTACTTGAGTTCCGCACTCTTTAAGCTCTTCCGGGGTCATGGCCTTGACTGTGGCCTTTGTTCCGACCGCCATAAAGACCGGGGTTTGCACTGGACCATGCGCCGTCATCAAGGTCGCGCGACGAGCGTTGCCCTCGGTTTTGTGAACTTTGAATTCGCCTAAAGCCATTGTCGAGTTTGAATTTCCGTCTAGCATTTTTACTTCCTAATTTTTCTTATAAAGCAGGAGCTGCTTCAACTTCCGCGCCCTGGCGCCACAGTACTGCCGACATCCGTCGACTGCCGGCGGCCACCGACCCAAACCGACAAGTCCCCATATGAAAAGAGTCGGAACTTTCTCTCAATCGCCCAACGATAGCAAGCTTTTACTCTTTCCAAAGAGGAAAAGCCCGAGACCAACGCCAACAGAGTTGACTGCGGTTGATGAAAGTTTGTGAGTAATTGATCCACGGCTTTAAATTCATAGCCGGGTTGAATTAAGAGTTTCGTAAAACCTTGAAAGCCGTCCTGCGCAGAACCTCTTAACAAGCCTTGCGCCGCACTTTCTAAAGAGCGTGCTGTCGTCGTACCCAAAGCCCACACCTTGCGCCCCGCCTGTTGCGCTTGCTGCAAGGTTTGCCATGTTTGAGCCGACACCTCGACATATTCTTCATGCATGTCATGGGCGTCTAAGTCCTCTGCCGTGACGGGCAGAAAAGTCCCCAAACCCACGTGCAAGGTGACTTCACAAATTTGCACACCTTGGGCGCGCAGTTGCTGCATATCTTGAACAGTAAAGTGCAGACTCGCTGTCGGTGCCGCAAAACTTCCGGGCTCTTTTGCCCAGGCCGTTTGATACCAGGACTCATCCGCTTCCACCGTGTGACGCTGCAAACGGGCTTTTTGAATGTACGGAGGCAAAGGCAGTTCAGCGACTTTCTGAAAATAGTCCTCCGCCACTTTTTGACTTAAACGCACTTTTTGCGGGCGGCCTTTTTCAAGCAAAGTCATAGCGACACCCAAAGGCAATTCCAAAACAGAACCGACTTTAAATTTTTTAGAAGGGAACAGAACTTCCCAATCCGTGCCATCGACCTGTTTCAGAAACAATATTTCGATGTCGCCAGAAAACACACGACGCTTTAAGACGCGAGTGTTGTTAACCACCAAAACGTCGCCTTGCGGAATGCGCCGAACCAGTTCACTGAACGAGATTTCCTCAGGCTCCCCAAGAGGGGAAACCCACATGACACGTGACGGCCGTTGTGGTTCGGTCGCGATCAGTTCTTCGGGGTAAGAAAAGTCTAAATCAGTGATTTTCATAGATCGCCCTTCATATCACAGGCGCCTAAGTCCGAACACTTTTTTCTAGCCACCTAGGAATAAAATTACTACAAATAAGTCCATGATATCAGGCCCACTTTTACTTATAAGCTCTGCCTTTCTGCACGCCCTGTGGAATGCCTTAGCCAAAAGCTCTAAAGACAAGGAAAGCTTTCTTTTTTTGACCATCATGCTGAGTGGTCTGTTTACTTTGGCGACCTTTATCCCCGTCCCGGGCTGGCACCTCCCTCAGGGCAAAGCTTTATATATTGCGATCGCTTCGGGTGTCTTTGAGGGGCTGTACTTTATAGCTCTATCCAAAGCCTTGCGCAGCGGAGCCCTAGGGACCTCGTATGCGATCATGCGCGGGGGCGCGATGATTTTAGTTTGGATCATTTCGATCTTATTCTTAGGCGAAGTCGCAGCCGGCATTCATTATTTCGGAGCCTTTGTTATCCTGCTGGGCCTTTTAACCATCAACACCCTTGAATTAAAAAAGCTATCCGGCACGGGTCTTGACGAAGGCACCTTGTGGTCCTTGGTTAGTGCCGCGTTTATCGCAGCCTATCACCTTTGTTATCATCAAGCACTTTTAGAAAATGCCGAACCTCGTTCGTTGTTTTTTATTTCGATGATGGTGTCACTACCCTTTTTGTTTTGGGGCATTCGTAAAAAACCGTGGTTGCGCCTAAAGCTCGCAGCCGCGGAAAGAAATGGCGTGGTGGTTTTGACCAGCATGGCGGCGGCAGCTTCGTTTTTAATTTTCCTGCATGGTCTGCGCGTCTCGGCCCCAGGCTTTGCGATTTCGCTAAGAAATACTTCGATCTTTTTTGCCGTATTGTTTTCGTTTTTATTAAAAGAAAACTTAACCCGTATGCAGATCTTTGGAGCGATAGGCATCGGTTTTGGAGCAGTTCTGTTAAGTCTTTAAAAAACCTTCGGTGAAGTCTTGTTTTGCAGACTTCACCGAAGGCACAGGACGCAACCCTGAAACCGCCCCTCTTCCTACGATTTACGACTTGTGTCGCTTCGTTGGGACTGAGAAGGCGTTGATTTTACATTTTCACGGCTGCGTTCATCGCGACCAGGCCCTTGCGCAGATCTACTTGGCTGATTTGGCATAGCAGGACTTTGTTGGCCCCGCTGTCCTCCATCAGCTTCAAATCGCGACTCAGCTTCTGAAGGCGATGATGAGTAAGACGAAGAGCTTCGCGACGATGAAGAGGTCGATGAAGACGGAGGGGTTACTGAAGCTTTTCCGGCCGCAGTGCCACAACGTCTAATCACCTCATCCAAGCGACGTTCTGCATCTTCTTGTTTTAATCCATACTTTTCTTGCACCAGATGACAGATTTCATTCACGTCGCCGTGAGTTTCTTCTAGTTCGTTGGCGCTGAGTGAACTCCATGTTCTTTGAATTTCACCTTTTACTTTGCTCCAATCATTTTTAGAAATGTTAGATTGCATCATAAAGAACTCCTTTGTTGAATGTTGCGCTTTTTAGATAAGCACAATCCAGGCCACTTACGTGTCGTCGTGAAAACGCAATGAAAAGGCATTGACCGCCGCAATTTATTCAAACGGGAAATAATTCCCGAGGCACCTAGGTCAATCTGCCCCCTTGTGCTAAGACGCAGAATGCAAAAATATTTTCTTCTTTAATATGCACAATAAAAATAGACTCACAACGTGGGAGGCAGACTTGCAATACGGCACTTTATTCGTGGCGATGATATGTTTTTTGATGACGGCCTGCCAGCACCACCACGGACCGACCATTGGCTATGATCAGCTCATGATGTATGCGACCCAGAATGAAAATTTATCCTTATTGAACAGCAAAGCTCGCCTTCAGTCTTTGGGCGGAGTCATCCCCCCACCGAGTTCAGCGCGCCCTCTATTCGGACATAAGTTTGCTGATGCCAAAAATAAAGTCCGCATTCTAGACATTCGCAATGCTGAAGAGTTTCAGAGAAAAAATTTGGCGATGGATTCCAAAATTCTGACTCCTGTTGTCCAAATCCCCACAGCAAATCTTTTAATGACGGAAAATTTTGAAAGTCTTTTGGCCACATACAATATTTATAAAGACTCGATCATTCTCATAGTTGCGAGTGATTTAGAGCGGGCCCAAAGCGTGTTCGCCCGCCTAACAAAAGAAGGTTATATCCAAACACTATATTATGAAAACGTGTACCCCTAGGCAGAGCAATCCTTCTGAAGCAACAAGACAAAAGATTCTCGTCCCCTTTTTGTACGCATAAAAAGCGTTTCTGTAATCTAGGCAGCTCAATTAGAAACACCCAAAAATAATCTTAAGTTTAGAGCCCCAGATACCGATTTTATATCTAACTAAATAAAATTCGAATGAGGTGCGTTTTGAAGGAACTCGAGCTAAAGAAGTTGCGTTATTATCTATTTTCTGGCGAGGGCGTTCCGACCGAGCACCAGAAGGTTTATGACAAGTGTTATGACCTTTGGAAAAAAGTTTGGACTCAGGCCTTGATTGATTTGAACAGCCCACAAAAGCTTTTCTCCGACGGCTTTACCAGACAAACAAAAATCGGCTGTCTGTTTTACGAAGATGAATGTATTGCGATGTCATCATTCCGAGATGTCGACTTTTCTTGTCAGGCTCAACGCGAAGACTCCCTTTTAAACGCTTGGACTCCTGAAGCCTTCGAGCTTCTTTTAGCCGATGGACCGCGCGTTTGTATCGCAACCTATTTAACCGTAGCACCGGATTACCGTGGCAATATCGCTCCTGATTTATCTGCTAAGTTACTTATCGTGCTCTTGTGTTCTAAATATATTGCGAACTCTGATTGCGACGTTATGACTGGAACTATGCGCTGCAATCGTGGTACCGACAAGTCCGCCTATACCTCCGGTGCGCGCTTTATTCAAAAAGCAGAAATGTATGGAGTTGAAGTGGATCTTGTAGGCTTCTTCAAAAAAGAGATTCAGGAGCTCCAAGAGCAGCATTCCCACTTATGGTCTGATTATCTTTGGAATAATAGAATTGAACTGCCAACCCCACAGATCAACAAAACAAAAACCACCAAGGCCTCTTAAGCTTATGAACAAGCAGGAATACCAAGAATTGCGCAGTCATATTGACCTAAAGAAAAAATGGCAACCGCTCGTACAGTACTATTTTGCAGAGGCCTGCCTTCTCGGACTATGTGCTTATTTTATGAATCGGGAATCGATGTTCTTTTGTATTCCACTTATTTCGGTATTGATGTTTCGCAACTTTTCTCTAATGCATGACGCGGTTCATGGCGCTGTCGCAAACAATAAGACGCTTAACAACTTTATTGGTCACTGGAGTGGAATGCTTAGTCTTCTGCCATATACCGCTTGGAAGGAATCGCACCTACAGCATCACTTTTGGAGCGGCAATATTCACAAAGACCCCGTAATGGCTCTGCGCATATCTTTACCGAAAGCTAGTCCGGCAACGCAAAAAATTATCCGCGCAACATGGAAGGCATGGATTCCACTGTTGGCTCTTTTACAGTACTCGCTATTCTGGAGTTTAGCCCTAAATCACGCAATCAAATCCCGCTCTTTTAAAAACTGGTGCTCTGTAATTGCACCTCTGGCGGCTTGGACGATTGCTTT
Source organism: Bdellovibrio sp. (assembly GCA_013360185.1). GTDB lineage: Bacteria > Bdellovibrionota > Bdellovibrionia > Bdellovibrionales > Bdellovibrionaceae > Bdellovibrio. The sequence continues at coordinate 1,353 of JABWCO010000104.1, read as the reverse complement.
ATCTTTCTCGCCCGAAGGATTCCTCACCAAGGCATTCCTTCCGGGCTTAGGCCTTTATTTGTTGGCCGTGGAGGTCGTAAATTTCCCGCATCATCTAGGCATGCCCTTCCTAACGGAAAACGAACGCGCTCCTGCATGGGAGCAACACAAAACTGCGCGCACATGCATTTACCCAAAATGGTTCGCTCGACATGTCGTATTGAATTTCAATTTTCACACGGAACACCATATGTTCCCGGACGCGCCATGGTACACTCTTGAAGTGATTCATGAAAAGCTTCAACAAACATTGGGCAACAAACAAAACGTCGACATATTATTTAAATGGACGAAAGAAAATCGCCCACTAGACATTATAGATGTTATATCAAAATCAGAAGAACAGAAAAAAGCCGCGTAACGATTATACGAAATGAATCGTACGCGCCTCTTCACCTACCGCAATAACTTCCGCCTCAGAAGTGGCGATCGCTCCAGCCGGTCTAGGGTCTACGCCCTTAAATAGCGACCCTGCATACTTAAACTGCACCAAACAAGCTAACGGAGGATGTTCTTCAATTTCCATACTTGGCGGCTTTACTTCGCGCAATACATGCCGTGGCACTTTGTACTGCATGACCGGCGTCGCAGTGGAGAACACCTTAAGCGCATCTCGATTCATTTGTTCTTGAATCTGAGATGGCCGTTGCCACAAATTATACCACTCAAAAACAGAAATATCGAGAAGGGAGTAGCTGCAAAAATCAAAGAAGTTGATATTGCGATAAAGTTGGACACCATCTGTTCCATAGAACTCGATGACTTGCCCTTCGGTCAGAGTATTCCAAAAATCTTCGTGCATCCATAAACTGTGATGGTTAAAAGCTCTTCGCAAAAAAGTTTTTTCTTTTTCGAGATCAACTTTAATGATCTCCGGACTTCCCGCCTCCGGCTCCATCCAGTCAGCCAAATTTTCAAAAAAGGTACGAATAGCCGTTTTCTTTTCGGAAGTAGTATCAGAAAGTTTAAGCAGCGAACCGGTACTGTAAATACTTACAATGTGTCCGTAGCGTCTTAAAACCTCAGCAAAGCGTTCTAGAGCCTGAAAAAGCAACTTGTTTTCAGTGTCATCTAAAATCACTTTTAATGATGGTTCTACTTGCTTACTGAACCTTGGATTTAAATTTAACACATCCACCTACCACTCAAAACGAAGTAACTAAATTATTCCATTAGCGCTTAATTCTTGTCCAGCTTTCTCCGCCCGACAGGACACTCAAAGCGCGTCCATTAAAGCGTCCCGATTCAGCCTCAGTTTGCCTTGCCGTAATACTTATCGCGCGTATCTTTCGCAACTTCGCCTAGTTTAGTTTC
>JABWCO010000103.1 GCA_013360185.1 Bdellovibrio sp. | reverse complement strand
AAGACGGGGGAAGTATGAAGTTGTTGGGAAGCCTTGTGGCAGTTCTTTTTGTTTCACAGGGTGTGTTGGCGGTTACAGAAAGCAAACCTTCTTATCAATGCGAATGTTTTCAGAATGTACCATTTGAAGGTTACATAATTTATGTTGTTGAAAAGTTTCAAGGAAGACAGGCTTGGTTGACTTTGGAATCTTCGCCAACAAATTACGATACAGACGCACAGTGTAATTCTGCGATCCTTACGAATAAGACTTGTGAAGAGTTGGCAAAATTATAAATTTCTTTTTATAAAGAGCGCTGACCACGAAGTCAGCGTTGCACATTTTCCTAAGAACTGCCCCAGTTCCTTTGTGGATTGATGATGATCTAAGGCAGATTTTTAAAGTATTCATCCTGATAAACGTCTATGTCTTTGCTAAGCTTGTTGAATTCTGCCATAAAATTTGCCGGCAAATGATTTTTGCGAATGGCCAGGCCATAGCGACTGATCGTAATAGGTTTGTTGTTGATTTGCAGAACGTCCTTAAATTCCGCTAAAGCTTTATTTGTTTTGAGTTCATACATAAATGTGGTGAGATCAGTAAAAATGAAGTCCACCCGGCGTGTGCCGAGAAGTCGGATGTTGTTTTCTTGTAGTGACGTGGATGTCACTTTCAGTTTGCCTGAATCCACTAATTTTTTAATTTCATCGCGATATTCGACACCCTGAACGTTGCCGGCCGTGTACGCGGCCAGGTCTTCGATTTTTTTCCACTTGATTGGGTTGTCCTTGCGTTCTGCTAGGCCCCATTGTGCACTATAGAAATAGTCCGAATACAGGAATTCGTCGGTATTTTCTTTAGAGATGTAGGGGACGTAACCATCGATGGAAGGGTCTTTTGAAGCCTTGAATTTTGCTCTGGGCCAAGAATCTAAGATCGTCACTTTGAAGTCGTAATTCATTTTTTTAAAAATAATTTTTAGGGCGTAGATCAGAGCGCCTTGATCGGGCAGTTTCGGATCCATAAACGGAGACGACTCGTGGGTTACCAAGTGAATACTTCTTTCTCCAGGCTTTGCCATTCCGGGTACAGACGAAAATAGGAACAATGATGCCAAAAGAATGTGTCGCGTACGCAAAGATGTCCTCCCATGAGTCTCGTTGAAGTACGCAAGGATCTGCAGAAAAGCATGTTAAAATAATGTTAGGAAAAAAATACCGGGATAGATTTGAGTCGTGAGACTAGGTGCGCGTCGTTTTCTCGCCTGAAAATAATCTGAACGATAAAACCTGCGAGACTATATCGAGCAAATAGTTTATCTATAAAGCATGCAAACACCTGAACTGCAAACCACCGACTCAGTTATCGGCGAGGGCCTCGCTGCTGTAAAAGGCGCTCTGCTTATCTGCCAGTACGAAGGCTTTCTGGAAGATGGAACTAAATTTGATTCTTCCTACGACCATGGCCGCCCCTTTCAATTCGTCATTGGTTCGGGCCGAGTCATCAAAGGTTGGGATCAGGGCTTAATGGGTATGAGAGCGGGCGGAAAGCGCAAGCTCTTTGTTCCAGCGCATCTAGGTTACGGCGAACGTCAAATAGGAAAGTATATCACGCCCCATTCAAATTTGATTTTTTACGTAGAGCTTTTGGAGGTTCGTCCGCGGGAGTAAGCGGGGGAGCAAACTAGCGCAGGAATTGAGAAATGGAAGATGTCGCAAACATCACCGGGGCCTTGTTGTGGCAGTTCCCAGAAGTCAGTTTCAAATAGCCTGACAATAAAAACGCCAGGAAAATTAGAATCCAGTTACTTGGTGATAGATACAGTAGCATAACAATTTCCTAAGCCTTGCGGCTTTTTAGGTAACCTAGGTAGTATTCGATACCGCTTGTTATACTTAAAATGACGCTAATCCACAAGACGCCATAGCCGATTTTGTCCAAATAGGGGATGTAAGCGTCTAACTGTCCAATAATTACAATCGGGATGGCAATCATCTGCATCGCCGTTTTCCACTTCCCAGCGGGTTTGGCAGCGATAATGATTTGATCTGCCGCAGCAACGGAGCGGATGCCACTAATAAAGTTGTCTCGGGCAAGAATAATAATCACCATCCAGGCGTCTATTTTGCCTTGCGATAAGAGCATCGCCAAGACGCTGGTCACAAGAATTTTATCAGCGATCGGGTCCATGAATTTACCGAAATTACTGACGGCGTCGTATTTGCGGGCATAATAGCCATCGTAATAATCGGTGATTGAAGCGAGAATGAAAAGCACGGCCGCAGCGATATTCCAAGGCAGTACGTTGGGCCACATCATTGCTACAATAACGGGCACAGCGAAGACGCGGCTGAGAGTGATGCGCATGGGGAGATTTTTTTGAAATTCCGTGATGGCCATTTGTGTCCTTTTAGTTGCTTCAACCTATCAGTTTAGTCTAGAAAGAATCAATGTTTATTCATCGTCATAAAGTGCAGTTTTACGAAACGGATTTAATGGGTATTGTTCATCACAGCAATTACCTGCGTTTTTTTGAAGGCGCCCGGGTCGAGTGGGCCCATGCTCGTGGCATTTTGGATTATCAAGAACCTGGATCTGCAAGCCATTTGGCGGTCTTCGAGTCTCAGGTCAAACATCTTAAACCAACTTTTTTTGGGGATGAATTGGGCGTGGCCGTGCAAGGGCGCCGCGAAGGCAATCGGATTATTTTTGAGTATCGGTTGTATGGGCGCAATAATGAAATTTGCGCCGTGGGGAAAACCGTGCACGTTCCGTTGGGATTGGATTTAAAATTAATTAGAATACCGGCTGATATTAAGGCCGTTTTGGAGAAAGAACAATGGACAGAAACCTGGCTTTAGAATTCGTACGTGTGACAGAAGCAGCCGCACTGGCCTCCGCTCGTTGGGTGGGGCGTGGCGAAGAAAAAACAGCCGATGCCGCAGCTGTTGATGCAATGAGAAAAGCCTTCGATAGCATTCGTATGGATGGCACGGTCGTAATCGGTGAAGGCGAACGCGACGAAGCGCCAATGTTGTACATCGGTGAAAAAGTCGGCATGAAATCTGAAGATGCACCGGCCTTAGATATTGCACTGGATCCTTTAGAAGGCACCACAATTTGTGCGACCGGCGGCCCGGGTTCGATTTCCGTGATTGCGGTGGCAGAGCATGGAAATTTTTTGCACGCGCCTGATACTTACATGGATAAAATCGCCTGTGGTCCCGCTGCTCGCGGTAAAATTGATATCGATAAGTCAGCGACAGAAAACATTAAAGCTGTCGCTGTTGCTTTAAATAAACCAGTGAGTGAAGTGACGGTCGTGATTTTAGATCGTCCTCGTCATGAAGCTCTTATTGCGGAGGCGCGCAGAACGGGCGCTCGTATTAATTTAATTGGTGATGGTGACGTGTCTGCGGCCGTTGCGGCTGCATGGATTGATTCGGGAATTGATTTGCTTTTGGGTATTGGCGGCGCGCCAGAAGGCGTGATCTCGGCGGCGGCCATGCAATGCCTGGGTGGAGACTTTCAAGGGCGCCTTAAGTTTCGCAACGAAGAAGAAAAAGAGCGAGCAAAACGCATGGGTCTTAAAGATCCAGAAAAGAAATTTACCATCGATGAGTTGGCCTCCGGCTCTGTGATGTTTATTGCAACCGGAGTGACAGACGGGGCGTTGCTTAAAGGCGTGCGCTTTGTTGGTAATGGTATTGCAAAGACTCACTCGATTGTGATGCGTTCAAAAACGGGCACGATCCGCACGATCGAGGCGCAGCACGATCTTGAACGTAAACCGAGCAACGTAAAGAGCTAGTTTGTATGGACACGAAAGTTATTTGTTTTAATTGTAGCAAAGAACTTACTTTCCTGGGGATGATCGGTCGCCGGGAAGAGTGTCCACAATGCCGCAGCGATGTGCATGTGTGCAAAAACTGCGAGCACTTTGATCCAAAAGTTTATAACGAATGTCGCGAAACCCAAGCCGATGTTGTGCGTGAAAAAGATCGCGCCAATTTCTGTGATTACTTCACACCTCGCAAGGGGGGCTCTGGCGGTATCGACAAGGCGGCCGCGTTGAAGGCTGCGGCCGAAGCGTTATTCAAAAAATAATTCCCACTTTTTATTCACAGCTCAGTGAGGCGACAAGGGCGCTGGCGTTTGCGCCCAGCATGTCCTCTTCATCCACAGCATCCTGACGACCCGACAACAGCAGAAGCATCAGCTCTTTTGCGACCGATTTAGAAGCTCGGAAAGATTCTAAGTCTATGTTTTTTACGACGGCAAGAGAACGCTCTTTGCCGGCCACTTCATAGCGGCCTTCACTGGAATTGCCGATTTTTCCGTATTTGGTCAGGCTTTTATTTTCTAAACTAGCGTGCAGGTCACTGCCTACTTTTTTTAGGACAACCACATGCGCATAATTTTTTGCGGAACAAGTTTCCAGTTTTTCGCTTGCGAATGCGAGGGGTGTAAAGCCAAGACCTAGAAAAGCTAAGATGTATAGTTGCAGAGACATAAGATCCTCCAATGAAGGTTGTTTTTATCAAGAGTGCTCGCGGGCACGAAGTTACGGATAATTCATTGCGGAATCCTCACGATAATCTGCGAAACATAATCATTCTGTGACAGGTCTAGCCTTTAAGTTGACTCGCTGTTCACAAAAAGTAACACTTTTGTTATGGCAAAAGCATCAACCACCGAAGTTTTTAATTGTACTCCCGAGCAATTCTTTAAAATCATTTCTGATTACGAAAAATATCACGAATTTTTGGCTGAAGTGAAACAGTGTAAGGTTCTTAAAACCGAGGGTTCACGCAAACTTGTTGAATACAATGTGCAAGTGATGAAATCGTTTAAATACAGTTTGTGGATGAGTGAAACTCCGCCCCATGGAATCACCTGGGAATTCGCCTCTGGCGATATCTTTAAGACATCTGTGGGTTCGTGGAAGTTAGAAAATGAAGCGGGAAAAACGCGCGCGACCTATACGGTCGAAGCCACCTTTAGTATGTTTGTACCTGGGCCTTTGGCAAATGCTTTAGTCAGCGTGAATTTACCCAATATGATTAGCAGTTACCACAAAAGAGTGAAGCAGCTTTATGGCGGATGAAAATCAAAAGAAGGACAAAGATAGCAAGGAACCACAAACTGGAGACCTCAAGGGTCTGCTTGGTGATACGGTAAAAAAAGTTTTCACGGCCGGAGTCAGCGCCGCTTTTATGACGGAAGAAAGCTTACGTACCTATGTGTCTGAGTTGAAGTTGCCCAAGGAAGCTTTGAATCTGTTACTTCAAGGAGCCAATAAATCCAAAGACGAAATCACGCAAAGAGTGACCAAAGAAATCGTGGGTATTATTCAAAAGATTGATTTTGTGAAAGAAGCTTCAAAATTTGCGGAAACTCATAAATTTAAGATCACGGCAGAAATCGATATTATAAAAAAAGACAAATCCTCGAACGAAGGCAATTCTTAAGTGGCCTCTTGGGGCCGTGCGAAGGCAGGCCCGGTAAACTTATCTCTAGACCAAGGTAGATCTCAAGTTGATACGAAAGCCGCCGATAAGTACGCAATGGAACAAGAAATAATCAGCGTACTTTCAGTGGTTTTATTTTGCGGGTGTTGTCACCAGTTTATAAAATCAATCGTCACACCCATTCCACTTTTGGTGACTGAACGACCTTACGCCCGCCCGGCTATGCAGCTTGGCAAATTCTATAAAACTATGGCTTGGGGCGCTATGACGGCGGTCTTCCTTTTGGCTTTAGTGATTTCTTTTAAGCAAGTCTTTCTTACTCTTTAATCTTGTGGCAGCCTTCTTCGTGGAGGTTGTTATGAGTTTGTTTTCTACCCACAATCCCGCAAGCGGTGATACTTTAAAAACTTATCAGCATTTAACTTGGGAACAGGCCGAAAAGGTTTTACACCAAGCGGCGACTGATTTTCAAGTGTGGCGCAAAACCTCTCTCGCTGAACGGGCGTTGATCTTAACGAAACTTGCCGGTCTTTTGCGCGAGCATAAGGCGGAGTTTGCGCAAATCATGCAACAAGAAATGGGTAAGTTGATCGCTGAAGGAAAAGCCGAGGTCGAAAAGTGTGCGGTGACCTGTGAGTTCTATGCCAAAGAAGCGGCTCAGATGCTGGCGCCGCAAAAAGCCACGTCTTCCCCTTACGCCCATGCTGAAGTCAGTTTTCAGCCACTTGGAGTGATCTTTAGTATCATGCCTTGGAATTTTCCTCTGTGGCAGGTGATTCGCTTTGCCGCGCCGGCCTTGATGGCGGGGAATGTGATTGTTCTAAAACACGCGGATCTGACGGCGGGGACGGCAGAAATTATTGATAAGATTTTTGCTGGATTGACTGACAAAATCAAACTTCTGCGCAATCTGCCGCTAGATCATGAGGTGTCGGCCCAAGTGATCGCGGACCGCAATGTTCAGGGCGTGACCTTTACCGGAAGCAGTCGGGGCGGAAAGGCCGTGGCTATCGAGGCTGCAAAAAATCTTAAAAAAATCGTTCTCGAGTTGGGTGGAAGTGATGCGTACCTTATTTTGCCTGACGCAGATCTGCAGGCGGCCGCAAAGAGTTGTGCCAAAGTACGCTTGGTGAATTGCGGGCAAAGTTGTGTGGCTGGAAAAAGATTCTTTGTACATGAAAGTGTCGCTAGTGAATTTTTAAAGTACTTTACTGAGGCAATGAAAGGCGCTGACTTGGCGCCGTTAGCCAGTGCGAGGTTTAAAAAACAAATCGTGGAACAGGTGGAAAAGCTTAAAGCCTGGGGCGGTAAAGTGACTTTAGGCGGCACGGCTCCGCAAATGCCAGGGGCGTTTTATCCCGCAACAATTGTGGTTTTTGAAAAACATCAGCCTGAAGTGCACGGCGAAGAAATCTTTGGTCCTGTGGCCTCAGTTTTCATCGTGAAAAGCACAGACGAAGCTTTGCAGTTGGCCAATTCGTCACCTTATGGATTAGGCGGCGGGATCTTCACTCAAGATATTCAGCGCGGTAAAGAAATCGTTGAAAAAGAACTGCAGGCGGGCTTTGTTGTGGTGAATGATTTTGTTAAATCCGACGCGGGAATTCCTTTTGGTGGGATTAAGGAGTCGGGATACGGGCGTGAGCTGGGACACTTTGGAATTTTAGAATTTGTAAACGTCAAAACGGTTGCCGTGGCGGGAGTGCAAAAGTGAAGTTAACCCGTACGAAAAGAGACCTAGATCACCATGTGTGGAAGCAGATCAAACAGCATTCGTTACAAGAAAAAAAGATTTTAGTCGCTCTTTCAGGAGGCGTGGATTCGGTCGCATTGTTGCGGGTTTTAAGTAAAATCCACAAAACGGAACTGCTCGGCGCCTGCTATTTTCATCACGGCGAAGAGGTTAATCAGGAGTATCGTAAAGACGCGCAAGTCTTTTGCGAAAAGCTGTGCAAAAAGTTGGGCGTTGCGTTTTACCCTCTGAAGGCGGGGGTCTTGGCAAAGTCTGAAGCTGAATATCGGGAACTTCGATATCAAGCTTTGGAGGCGTTGAAAAAACAGGAAGGCTTTGTTCTTTTGTCGACGGCGCATCATCGTGATGATTTATTAGAAACCCGGCTTATCCGTCTGATTCGTGGCACGGGGGCGCAGGGTTTTCAAGCGATGTCGCCGTTAAGGCACGCTCTGTTTCGTCCCTTTTTAGAAGTCACCAAGCGTGAGCTAAAAAAATATTTACGTGAAGAAAAACTGCGCGCCTTTGAGGATCCTACGAATAAATCCCTGGACCCTTTGCGTAACTGGGTGCGTGAAGAGTGGCTAAAGGCTTTGGAGAAAAAATCCAAAGGGGCTTCGGCCGCATTGGCGCGCTCGCTTGAAACTATTGCTTTAGAGATTGAAAATCGCCCTTGGGGTGATCTCTTGAGTCAAAATGAGGCTTATATGACACAGGGCCTTTCTCGAGGTTTTTATTTAACTTTGAGCCCCTATGAACAAAAACGTGTGCTGGCGCAATACCTATTTTCACTGGGGAAACGCGATTTTTCGCAATCTCATCTTGAAGAAATTCAGAAGCGCCTGGACAAGTCGCAAAAAGTGATCACATTCAAGGTCGCAGGTTGCCATTGGGAAGTTAACGCAGAGCAAATTAAGGTCCAGTCCTGAAAGGGGAGAGATCTCATCTCATTGCGAAGTTGCTTCTTTTGCGCTGGCAACCATGCTAACCTTGAGGGGATTTTAGACCTCGGAATGAAAGGACCTTAAATGCGCTCAACCCAGAAAACAATGGCTCTCTGGTTTTTCTTGATCATCACGGCTGTATTTTTATTTCAAGCCTATGAGAGCAAACATCAGAAAGTAATTGCTGATTTTAATTATCCAAAATTCACTGAAGCAGTGAAAGCGGGTGAAGTTGCGACCGTGACTTTCCGTCAAGATTCCAGCGAAATTGTCGGCGAGATGAAACCGGACTTCGACAAAAAGTATAATGGCACGCATTTTTCTATCGTAGGTAATACCGGCGATAAGGGTTTGGCGTTTTTGCAAGAAAACGGCATCACACCTAATTACGAGCGTGCGGACTCTGGTGGATTCTTTCAAACATTTATCGTGAACTGGTTGCCACTCATTCTTATCGTCGCGATGTTCTTGTTTATTATGCGTCAAGTGCAAGTGGGCGGCGGCAAGGCGATGTCGTTCGGCAAAAGTCGTGCGCGTTTGTTAACTGAGCATAAAAACCGCGTGACGTTTAAAGAGGTTGCCGGCGTTGACGAGGCAAAAGAAGACTTACAAGAAATTGTGAGTTTCTTAAAAGATCCAAGAAAGTATACAAAACTTGGCGGACGTATCCCTAAGGGCGTTTTATTGGTCGGTTCGCCAGGAACTGGTAAGACCTTGCTAGCGCGTGCCGTGGCGGGGGAAGCGGGTGTTCCGTTCTTTACAATTTCAGGCTCTGACTTCGTAGAAATGTTCGTCGGCGTGGGCGCAAGCCGCGTGCGTGATCTTTTTGAACAAGGTAAGAAGAACGCTCCGTGTTTGATTTTCATCGACGAGATCGATGCTGTTGGTCGCCATCGTGGTGCGGGCATGGGTGGTGGTCATGACGAACGTGAACAAACACTAAATCAATTGTTAGTTGAAATGGACGGCTTTGAGTCTTCTGAAGGCGTGATCATGATCGCTGCGACAAATCGTCCGGACGTTCTGGATCCAGCATTGTTGCGTCCAGGTCGTTTCGATCGTCGCGTGGTTGTGAATAAACCAGATCTTAAAGGTCGTGAGCAGATCTTAAATGTGCACATGCGTAAGACGCCATTGGGTCCGGATGTAGAGCCTTCTAAAATTGCTCGCGGGACACCGGGATTTTCGGGAGCTGATCTTGAAAATCTCGTGAACGAAGCGGCCTTAGTGGCGGCCCGTACCGATAAAAAATATCTTGAGATGGAAGACTTTGAAAAAGCAAAAGACAAAGTCATCATGGGATCTGAAAGAAGATCGATGGTTATTTCCGACGAAGATAAAAAGGTTACGGCCTATCATGAGGCCGGACATACGCTGGTTAATAAAAAATTAAAGGGCCTTGATCCAATTCATAAGGTCACAATCATTCCGCGGGGAATGGCCTTAGGTGTAACACAAACGTTGCCTGAAAAAGAAAGCGTGTCGTTGTCAAAACACACAGCTGAGCAGATGATCGCCTTCTTGTTTGGTGGTCGCGCGGCAGAAGAAGTGGTGTTTAAGGATATCACGACGGGTGCTGGTAACGACATCGAACGTGCGACTGATATTGCTCGTCGCATGGTGTGTGAGTGGGGTATGAGCAAACTTGGACCTTTGGCGTTTGAAAAACGTGGCGGCGAAGTGTTCTTGGGTATGCAGTACGGCCACCAAGGTGGCAAAGATTACTCTGAATCCAAGGCAGAAGAAATCGATGCAGAAGTTTCAAAAATTATCAACGAGGGTTACGCTGTAGCTGTTCGTATCTTGACGGAATCCAAAGATGCATTGGTGCGCTTGGCTGAAGCGTTGTTAGAGTACGAAACAATCGACGGTCATGAAGTAGAAATGCTTGTGAATGGTGCCGCGGTTGGTGAGATTGAAAAATACCGTGCGGGTAAAAAAGATGGCGGCTTAGGGGCTTTGAACTCTTCTAAGAAAGATTCTTCAGGCAGTGACCCAGTTGGCAACACAGGACCTGTGACAATCTAGTAAGATTGGTTTCAGAAAAAGGGCATCACGATGTTGCAGCAGTTTGTCGACAACTTGATTTTTATCGTGCAGCACCTGCGTTTGCAGGATGCTGTCGATATGCTTCTTGTGTGGATGGTGGTTTACCGCATCCTGGTTCTGATCAAGCGCACAGGCACCATTCAAATGCTTTCAGGCCTGGGTGTTTTGGCCATCGGTTATATCCTCAGTATCTGGCTAGAGCTTTTTACTTTTAATTGGATCTTAGAAAAATTCTTCTCTAATTTATTTGTGATCGTCGTGGTCCTGTTCCAGGGCGAGATTCGTCGTGCCCTGGCGCATATCGGAAGCAATCCCTTTTTTAGTGATGCTTCAACGATTCAAGAAACCCAAACCATCGAAGAAATTGCTAAAGGTGTGATTGCGACAGCGCAAAAAGGCTTTGGCGCGCTGATTGTCGTCGAACGAGAAATCGTGATCGACTATCATATCGAATTTGGCACAGAGATGGAGTCGAAAGTCTCGGCCGAATTGTTAACTTCAATTTTTCATCCCGAAAGTCCCATGCATGATGGGGCCGTGTTAATTCGTAACGGTAAAGTTCACTCTGCCGGTTGTTTCTTGCCGTTAAGTAAAAATCCGGCCTTGGACAAAAACTTAGGAACTCGGCATCGCGCGGCGATTGGATTAACGGAAGAAACTGATGCTTTGGTGTTTGTTGTTTCTGAAGAAAATAAATCGATCGGGATTGTTCAAGGGGGACACCTAAGTCCGCATGTGGAGCTAGGTGATATTCGCAAAGCGCTGTATGAAACCTTCGGTCTTAAGTACAAAGCGTTCTCTCAGCAAGGGGATGTGACATGAGACGTCGTTGGTCCAACATGTTCACGGAAAATCTAAGTTATAAAGTCGTCGCCCTTTTTATTTCGTTGATCTTGTGGTTAACGATTCTAGGTCGGCGTGATTTTGTTTTAAGTAAAAATATAGATATCGAGTTGATCACAGCACCGGGTACGCATGTTGTGGCTCAGACGACGGATCACGTTAAAGTGAAAGTTTCTGGCCCAAGAACGTCCTTAAAGAAGTTTTTGGAAAGCTCCTTATCACAAGGTATTACGCTAGATATTTCCCAACGTGGGGAGGGTGTTGTTTATGTCGACATTCCTTTAAATAAAATCGAAGTCCCGATTGGAGTTCGAATCTTGGGAATCCGCCCCAATCAAGTTCAGGCGGAAGTTGTGAAAGTGAAGGGTTCTGCGAATGACGAACAAAAAGGTCAGTAAAGTGGAAAAAAAGGCAGCAAAACTTTTTGGCACAGATGGTATCAGAGGCACTGCAAATCAGTGGCCGATGACGCCAGATATGGTTGTGAAAATTGGCCAGGCCATTGGCTACCTTTTGCAAAAGCAAGCCGATGAATCCAATGCGCCCGCGGCTTCACGTAAAGTCGTTATCGGTAAGGACACGCGTTTATCTGGGTATATGATCGAACAAGCTCTTGCCAGCGGTTTAAACTCGATGGGCATTTTCGTACAACTTGTCGGTCCCTTGCCAACGCCAGGTATTGGTTATTTAACTCGCACAATGCGGGCTTCTGCGGGGATTGTTATTTCCGCCTCACACAATCCCTTTCATGACAATGGTATTAAAGTATTCGGTCCGGATGGTTTTAAGATTTCTGATACGATGGAAAAAGAAATCGAGCGCTTAGTGCTTGAAGAAGACCTCAATGCTCTTTTGCCCGCGAGCAAAGAAATTGGTCGCACTCGTCGTATTGAAGACTCCCAAGGCCGTTACATCGTATATGTGAAGGGCACCTTCCCTTTAGAATACACGCTAGACGGAATGCGCATAGTCTTGGATACAGCCAATGGAGCTTCTTACAAAGTGGCCCCTTCAGTGTTTCAAGAATTGGGCGCAGAGGTTCTGCAGCTCGGTGATGATCCTAACGGAACGAACATCAACGACAAGGTCGGAGCCCTTTATCCACAAAAGCTTTCCGAAGCCGTACAGCAGTACCGAGCTGACGTCGGGATCAGTCTTGATGGAGACGCGGACCGTGTGATCATGGTTGATGAAAAAGGCGAGATCGTTAACGGCGATCGTATTTTGGCGATCTGTGCCTTGCACATGAAAGAACGTGGTCTTTTAAAGGGCAACACTTTGGTGGCGACACAAATGTCGAATTTCGGTTTAGAAAAACGCATGAATGAATCTGGTATCAAGCTAGTTAAAACAGGTGTCGGTGATAAATACGTCGTCGATGAAATGCGTAAGAATGGTTACAACCTGGGGGGCGAGCAATCAGGGCACATTATTTTCTTGGATCACACAACAACCGGTGATGGTTGTATCGCCGCTCTCAGTGTTCTTGCGGTGATGAAGCAAACTGGCAAAAAAATGAGTGAGCTGAATCGCGTTTTTGAAGATGTGCCACAGACATTAATTAATATCCGCGTAAAGCGCCGTATTGAGCTGCCAGAGATCGCTGGATACAACGACCTTATTCGCAGCATTGAGAAAAAGCTAAATGGCGACGGACGTGTTTTTGTGCGTTTCTCAGGGACTGAACCGGTCATTCGTGTTTTGGTTGAGGGTCCTGATAAAGCACAGATCAGTCAATTCGCTGAAGAGATCGCTTCGTTCTTAGAAAAAGAGTTATCATAATATGAAACATAAAATTCGTTTAGGTGTAAACGTTGATCACGTGGCGACCCTTCGTCAGGTGCGCGGCGGAAGCACGGCT
>JABWCO010000102.1 GCA_013360185.1 Bdellovibrio sp. | reverse complement strand
AGGCCATGTGCGAGGGGATGGAGTAATGTTTAGCGAATATCTGATTTCAAAAAGTATTATTACGGAAACGGATTTAGCTGAAGCCTTGGCCGTTCAACCATTCTCAAAAAAGAAAATAGGGCGTGTCCTTGTTGAGTTGGGAACTCTCTCGCAAGAATCCTGTGATAGAGCTTTATGTGAGTATTTGAATGTAAAGGGCGAAGATAGTTTATTTTCGTATATTTCAGACAAGTCCTTTCTAAAAGAGCTGCACATTATTGAGATGGGTAAATCCAAAGGATTTCTTGTATCGAAGAATCCGGTAAAGCTTTTTCTAAGAGAGTTCTCTGACCTTCTTATTGAGAAAGCTGAGTTAGTTTCTAATGATTTTGAAGTACGGATTTTGACAGGGGAACAGTGGGGTATTTTTGAGTCTATGGTGGCTCCGGCTAGAGAAGCCGCACAGATGGCATCGCTGGAGTTAGAGACTCCGCGAAATGACGTCCTAGTTTCTACTCCTTACCGTGACCTTTTAATGAGTTTGTTAATAAAAGCCAAAGAACTTGATGCTAGTGATATTCACTTTGATTCCACTTTAAGTGGGTTAACAATTCGTTTTCGCGTACATGGTGATCTTACTGAGATAAAGCACATTAAGCGTGAACACGCTCAGTCATTTTTGACAGAGGTAAAATCACAAACTGGTCTTCCTTTAACAGTTATAGGATCTGCGTGTAGCGGAGCTGCTCGTTTTTCTGAAATAAATTTAAAAGTTAGGGCTCAGTCAAATGGTCAAATTCACGGTGAAACAATTGTACTTCGTCTTATCAATGAGGAAAAGACCAAGAGTGCTTCCATAGAATCTATTGGTGCAGATGACCTGTTTAAGGAATCTCTCAAAAAATACTTAAATTATGATAATGGCCTTATTCTTATGTGTGGTCAGACTGGGAGTGGCAAGTCTTGGACTCTCTATTCACTTTTGATGTCGTTGGATCGTGGTATTTCCAAAGTCATTACGATTGAAGATCCTGTGGAGTATGAAGGAGCTGGACTTATGCAGATTGAGGTCACAGCAGGGAAGGTGAGTTTTCAAGAAGCACTGCGCTCCAGTCTTAGATTAGATCCTGACGTTATTATGGTCGGAGAGATTCGAGACGAGGAGACTGCTGAACTTGCTTTCAAAGCAGCTTCGACGGGACATTTAGTTTTATCCACTCTTCATACTAATGGTGCTATCGAAGCCCTCGGACGATTAAAAGGTCTAGGCATTGATGATGAAATGATGGGCTATATCCGTCTTGTATCAGGTCTAACACTAAAGAAGAAACTGTGCGAGTGCTGTCGTATTCCCTTAACTATGCAAGAGGCAGAGCTTATCAACCCGGAAAGTGCAGCGTTGTCCTTCGATGACGTTCAGTTCTATCGAAGAAACATTCATGGATGCTCAAGCCCAGGTTGTCATAATGGAGCAATAGGGCGTGTTCTTATCTACGAGTCTATCGAGTCAAAAGATATTCAAAATTTTCGAGAAGGAATTCTCGTACCTGATTTTCGGTCGCTTCATCAGTGCGCTTTTGAAAAAGCAGCTTATGGAGAAATTGGCCTAGAGGAGGTCTAATTGATAAAGCTATATATTTCTATTTTTTCATTGATATTTGGGTCTTATACATTTGCCGGGGTTTTCTCTGAGGGGGTGCGTTTTTTTGATGAGGGGCAGAAGTCTAAGACAAGCTCTCCAGTACCCGAGGAAAAGCCAAAGACACAAAAGTTTAATTGGAATGACCAGCTTGATATTGAAAAGGATCAATTTTTTAAAGAGGGCGAGTATATGCCTCCGGCACCATTTATTGAGGCTTTAAGGCGTCCGACGAAAGAAAATATTCAGAATTTTGAAAAATGGCAAGAAATGAGAAACCTATTATTGCAGAGGTATGAAGTTGCTCGCAATCAGTATGTTTCCAAAACTGGAAGAGAGTTGCCTCGCGCTTCCGTAAATAGCTCAAATGTAAATGAGCGTGATATTGAGAAGTATCGGTTTATTTTCTATTTTGAATCTACCTGTTCTTCATGTCATGCAATGTTTCAAACGATTAACGAGATGGCACAGAGAGGAGTTTATGTTGAAGCCGTAAGAGTTGATAAGAGTGACAACGAGGTAAAAGGTTTAGATATACCGTGGAATTATGCGCGGGCAGAGGAGCTTAAAAAGTTAAATTTGAAAGCTGTTCCTATGTTGGTAGCTATAGATGAAAAGACAAAGCGCGCTTATCAAATGACAGGACGAAAATCTATCAAGGAAATTATTCAGATTATCAATCAAGGTTCTAGGGGCGCTGGCTAGATAGAGTCATATTTAAAAAATATTTCGAGTGCTACTCGTAGAAAATACGAGAGAAGGGGGTGCTTTATGCTTGAAACACTTACGAAGGGCTTGGAGAGGATTCCAAGGGAGGAAAAAATATTCGTTCTGGTGC
Organism: Bdellovibrio sp.; assembly: GCA_013360185.1. GTDB lineage: Bacteria > Bdellovibrionota > Bdellovibrionia > Bdellovibrionales > Bdellovibrionaceae > Bdellovibrio. The sequence goes on along the minus strand of JABWCO010000102.1, from coordinate 10,475 downwards.
TACTGATTTGGTGTGTTCTGGCTGTCGCACTAAGAGCCCATGCTGTTGATATTCCGGGGTCTGATTTTAGCGGAGATTTAGAAACTCTAGGGAGCATTACTAAAACCAGTGACAAAATTGCATTCGGTTGGATTCGTCCATTTGCAGCTGGGATTTTTCTTATTATCGGTTGTGTGGGACTTGTTCGCAGTCATTTTCTTTTGCTGGTTCTCGGCTTTAGTGCTGCGCTCATTATTTTGCTCACACCCAAGATCGTAAAAGAAATCAGTAAAAAGGGTGGTGATTCAATCCTATCAATGATGGCAACTCCTTACCAGGAGAAATTCTATGTTCGATTATCGTAAAGTTCGTCGAGAAAGAGGAATGCCGATTCAGAAAACTCTTCCAGAGCCCGTGATGGTTTTTGATTACCTGGAATTAAAAGAGGCAATTTTGGCGGTCGGATGTTTTGGATACTTTGGAATTATTGACGTACAGCCCTTACTTCTTCTGTTAATTCTCTTTTTCTTGATCGTGATTTGGCCACCATTTCGGGAAAAGGTTCCAAAAGGATTTTTGATACACAAAGTTAATCGGTACACGCCAATAAAAGTCCCAGGTTTTTTAGGTTTGAGCCGAGATTCTAAACTTGTCGTTTAAGGAGGTGGGTTGTTGGAAAAATATTTTGATGTCTGTGACAGATGTCAGAGTCGGGAACTAGATTTCGTCTTTTGCGACTTAAAGCATGAAGGGCGAGATCTATGGATTAAGGACATTCCTGCATTTCGTTGTCGGGAGTGTGGGGAGGTTCTTGTCTCAATGGGGGTGATTGAGACAGTTGATGAGGTTATTTCAAAGATTTCAAAATCGTGTGTATTTCCGATATTGCAATATCAGCGTCAAGTTTTGAAGGTTGGTGGTTTAGAGAGAAATCTTAACGAACGATATTTGCACAGTTGGGACATGATTAGACCTGATGGCCGTGATCTGTGGGCGGTTGAAGGGTTTAGGTCCTTCGGTGATACAAAAACTTTAAGTGCAATTTAATTAGTGAAAATTAATGGAGGTAAGATGAAGAGTGTAAAAGGTAAAAGCCAGGAAGTGAATCAGTTAAATCAGGAATCAAATGGTCCATTGACTAGCGGAGCTGAGAAACCTCAGTTCGTGTCTGTACCTGTGGATGTGGTAGGCAAGATGAAGGGAAAGAACTATATTGATATTAAAGGTCTTTCTTATAATCCAGAGCTGGGGAATTTATCTCTACATCTGGATGACAAACACACAATTCTTTTTAAGGGCAGTTTTCAGAAAGACTTCATGAAAGTGGTTCTTAAGTCTACGGATAAAGTCGAACAGTCGGTCAAAAAATCACCTGATTTTGAAAAACCATTGGGAGAAAAGTCAAATGCCCGCCTTCGCGTTCTTGGTGAGCGTGACGGACGTACCTTTCTAGGGCCGACAGGAGCCGTAAAGTACGACGGAAGCTATCGTGGTCTTGTGGTTAATCTTGATGACAAACACATGACCATCGTGGACTCAGCAATGCTATCCAAAGAATTGGGGCTTACGGTGAGTCCTATTGCTATGGAAAAAAACGTAGGTCTTAGTCGTTAACTTTTGGGGGCATTAGATGACGGATTCATTGCCAGTAGGGGGCGAGCTTCAGGGCTCGCCTTCATATAAAGAAAAACTGTTAAAGCAGACAAAAGAAGTCTTTGGTCATGGCATTGATTTCTTAAAGAAAGGGGCCAAGCGTCGCCAGACATATTTACGTCTTAAGGAGCTAACGGCAGAGCGGTTAAAGGCAGTTCCTAATTATGTGGTTTTAGAAGCGGCTAAGAAACATATTCGTTTAGGAATTGAGGCAGTTCTTGCTGCTTCCATTGTTGCAAATTTTATTTTTGTTTCTAGGTTACTTGATGCCAGCGAAAAGCTTACACAAAAACGCATAGCTCTAGTTCCTTCAAAACTCGATCAAATAACGGAAGTTGACGTCGGACAAATCAGTGAGCGCCAAGTTCATGGGACCTTTGTCATGTATTTGAACTTACTAGGGGCAGTAGATGGAACGAACATAGCTGAGAACTATCGCATTTTAAAAGATTTTATGAGTCCTGAGCTTCGTATCCAGTTTGAGCGCGAGACGAAGGAGTACCGTCGCATGGTCGCAGAAGAGGGGCTTGCTGAGCAGCTAAAGATAACTACTAAGAAAATTGAAATATCTAAAGACGGTAATATCAAGGCTGAGGCTGTAGTTCGCATTCAACCAAGTTTTGGGGCAACGGTAGGGAAAACTCGCGAAGAACGTATTGTAATGCAGATGAGAGTAGTAACGAATTACGAAAGAAATCAATGGCTCTTGCAATTAACAGAACTTACTCGCGGTCCCCTTCAGGGAAATTGATTTCAAAGAAAGAGGCTAGATATGATTCGTATATTTCTCGTTTTTTTTGTTATGCCGTTATTAGCTGAGGCAAAGCTTGTGACCTTTGGGGCAAACGAGGTGTCTCTTGCGATTAGGTACAATCTGGCTGAGGGGTCAAAAGAGTCTGTTCCAACGTATTTGCGGTTTCCTCGTGCCATTGCTCGAATTGATAACGCCACGATGTTTTCAATTAAAGCGACTAGCTCATCAGGGATGCAGCCCGATTATAGGGAGATTGAAGTAAGACCTCGAGTGACCGAAGGGTCTCAAAAGGTAGAGGTACTTTTGAATGACGGAACAGTGGTTCGATTGCGCTTAAAAATTACTACCGACTCTGACGGAGCCACATCTTATGACTTTGAGCCCAAACGGGTCCATGAGGAGTCTAAGTCTCCTTCACCCCAGGTACAAGGGCAGATTGCAGATCTGTCTTTGATGAGGTCGGTCATTCAAGGGGACTCTCCGGTCGGTTTCTCAAAGCGTTTTTACGGAATGCCTATTAGTTGTTCTGGTGGTGGGCCTCGGGCGCGATTGCTGCGAGTTTTGGAGAATGGGCAGTTTAAGATTTTCCAGCTAGAAATTGTCAACGACTCGTTCAAAAGGAGTTTTACAATTAAAGAGGAGAACGTGGTTTTCAAAAACCGTGATCTTTCAAGATCCCCTCTTATTCATGTCACTAACAACTTATTAGGCCCTTCTGGGAAAGGACAAAATAAGTCGGTAATGACAATTCTGGCAGATCCTACCGCGAATATTAACAGGATGAAGGTTTGTGATTTAAAGGAACAAATTGAAGCTGTTGAAGTTAAACCGAAAACCCAACGTTAGGTGGTTAAGTATGAAAGAAAAAATACAAAAGCACCTCAGTGATTCTAGGAAAATGTTCCTAGAATGGATTCAGGCAGATAAGCGACGAGCGATTGTTGTCATTGCTGCGATCCTTTTATTTATTTCTTACGGTGTAAGCTGTCAGGAAGAGAAGACTCACTATATATACGAAGGCGCTAATGACAAGTTTTCGCAGTCTCACGTCGTTGAAAATCCATATAAACACTTAGCAGAAAATAAAATTGAACTTGTAGAAGAGACGCAAGAACGACTTAGGCAAGATAATAAAGAAATGCAAAGACAACTTTCCGATATGAAGAAGATTTTGGAGGATGTCAAGACGGGGATGACGAGTCGTGAACCTCAGCTAGTTAAGGAAGTCCCCCAGCCTATTCAGCCAAAGAACGTGCAAGATCCATCTCCTAGTTTGGAAGATCCGATGTTGATCTCAGATGGGCAAGTACCTTCACCTCCGGGGCTAATTCATCGTGATATTCCTTATAGGATTGGCGGGAATAAAGCGTCTGAGAAGAAGGTAGGACCATATTCTATTACGTTCCCAGTGGCAGTGGCTCGTGAAGATAAGCCGACGGGAGTGGTTATCCCAAGTGGTTCTTATGTGAAGGCCAAGATCGTGAGCGGTGTTCAGGTGCCTATGGGGGAAACTTATCCAGCACTTTTACAATTAGATTATGCGTTTGTTAAGCCGAATAACCGCAGAATTGATTTGAGTGGTTGCTTTATAGTTGCGAAAGCAGAAGGCGATCTTTCAACAGAGCGGCTACAGATGTCCCCGCATTCGATTAGTTGTTACAACGCGCACGGGATGTATTTTAAAAGAGACAAGCTTGTGGGCTGGGCAGCAGATACGAAAGACAATGATTTTGCCCTCCGAGCAGAGGTGAATCTAAATCAGGGCCGAGTCGCACAGACGGCTTTCGCGAAGGCGTTGATTGATGGGCTGGGGCAATCTCTCGAGCGAGGTACAAAGTCAATGGGTGGCAAAGGCGTAGATGATCAATCTCCTGCGGTTATCGTGAAAGAAGGCGGGCAGCAAGTGGGAAGTATGGTTGCTGACTACTACCTTTCGTACCTAAAGGGATTACGCCCAACTATGAAAGTTACTTCTGGCCGGGATGCTTGGTTAGTCATGGGAAGTGATATTGAACTTCCTTATGAGTTCTTTAAAAAGGAGGCTTTGGATGAAACAAATTTTGAGTTTGTTACTGATCTTTTCCGTTAGTGCATTGACTGCCTGTAGCACATTTTCTGATAGCACTCGTGAAATGGAAAGTCGAGCGGAGTATGGAAAGTTAGTATTGCCTACTTCTAAGGGAGATCTGCCAAGAAGAAAAAAACAAAGGGTTGAAAAGATCTATATGGGCGGGCGAATCCTTCCGAGTGGAGACTGGTTTGTCGGAGGAAGGCTTTTACTTGTTGTGAATGAATCTGACTGGATTTTTGATGATGCCACGCTAAAGAAATTTGAAGGGCAATGAGGTTTGTAATGAAAATTCTAAAAGATGTTGCGGAGTCATTTTCAAATGAACCTAAAATTAACATTCTTCAAAGCTTTCCTTATCGTGAGTTCCGTCCTGAGCAAAAGATGTTTATTTTGAATGACGCGAGTCTTGGTGTTATCTATCGAATTGGTCTTAGAGAGCATGAGCCTATGTCGGTTGATGACGTCCACGATCTTAAGAGTCAACTGGAGCAATGGTTAAGTCTTCCGTCTAATTGTCTGGCTCAATTTTATTTTGAGCAGAAGCCTTTGGAGGCACAAGAACTTAATAACTTATCGGACCTTTCCTATGAGCCGGAAAATAAGGTCGCTGGTTTTCTAAGAAGCCAGCGTATCGAAAAAATGTCTTCTCAGGAATTATTTGTACGAAATTGCTATTTTTCGATTCGTTTTGTACCGGAGAAATCAGTTCTAAATGTCGCGGATTATCTTCCTGAAGATATGGCGGGAAGCATTTTGCGTGGACTTCACCAGTTTGAGAGAAATATTGAGGATTTTGAGAAAATACTCTCTCGAATTGAAAGTCTTAGTCGTCTACAAGTTACTCGGGTTGATGCGACTGATTTGCGTAAGATTGTTCGTAATGCTTTCGGTTTTCAATCTGATTCCAAACAGGCTTCGATTAATCTTCAGGTTCCATTAAATGAGCAGCTAGTATTTGAGTCAGTTGAAGCTAACTCAGCGGGCCTTATGGGACCTTTAAAGTCTCGTACTATCAGTTTTCTTGTTCCCTCTGACCACTACGAAGGTGTCGCAAGTCTATTTTTAAAGTTGAATTTTCCTTATGCTTTGTCTTTACGAATGAGCTTTCCATCTAAGGCAAAGACGGCCCGATTTTTAGGAATTAAGGAATGGTGTACGAAGAATAGTTTTTCGGCAAAATCTAAGCGCCAATTCGATGAGCTTCAGCAGACTAAGCGTCGCCTAGCTGAGGGAGATCCTTGCGTTCACCTATCCTGGGGTGTGACCGTGTATGGGGAAACTGAAGAACTCTTAACTGATCGAGTAAGTAAAGTTATGGCCTTAGCTATCGAAGGATTTGATTGCAATGCGATTATCGAAAATGAAATAGGCTTTGACCTTTTGCGTTCCGGTCTTCCGTTGCATTATGAGCCAAAAAGTGAATGGGGTACTCAACGGCATATTCCTTTACATCGAAGCGAAGTTATTAATTTTCTTCCGATCTTTGATTCCTTTTGTGGAACAAGAAAGTCTCTTCAGATGTTTAGATCTAGAGACTATAATATTGTTCCATTTTCGACAATCGAGGGCGAAACCAGTCAACATGGCATCTTTTTGGGAGATAGCGGTTCCGGCAAGTCAGCGTTTATTAACAACGTTATCAATGGCATTAAAGCCATTAATCCTGAACCGATTTTATTTGTTATAGATTTTAACACCAGTCAAACGATGAATGTTAAATTCTATAACGGCGAATTAAATGTCTTCACTCAAGGAAAAGTGTGTTCAGCGAGCGTTTTTCGTGGGGTCTACGATCAAAAGAAGGTGTCAGTTTTGACGAATTGGATCTGTGAGGCTATCCGGCTGACGTCTCCGAGTTTTCAGATTGAAAGTGAGCATAAAGAGGCTATCTCGCAGGCTGTGAGAATGGCCTACAAAAAGAAGGTGACCGCATCCGGTCTAAAATTTATCGAAGGTGAGTTATTTGAATTTGAATCTCATGATTCGATTTACATTGATATGGATTCCTTGGCGGCGGAGCTTGCCTACTTACCTGCGGAAGAGGGATTTGAGAGGTTTAGACAGCCTATTGAGGATCTTTTAGTAAAGCTTCGTAATTTCTATGGTGATGGTCTTTATGCCAGTTATTTCCGTCCGTCCGTAGATAAAACGGCATTTGATAAGCGTTTTTATGTCTACGACTTGGGGCAGATTAAAGATGATCCGGTTTTATTGAATCTTACGGTTGGATGTATTTTTGAAGAAATTAGACAGTTGAAACTTCTACCGGAAAATCAGGCTAGAGAAATCTGGGCGGTGTTGGACGAAATCGCAGCATTGGGAAGAGAGAGCGATCTTTTGACACAATACTTTATTAATAAAGCAGAAACGGCTCGTAAGGATGGATTTTGGATCTACGGCGCCACTAATCGACCTCAGAATTTCTTTGAGATTCCTATGTGTTTGGCTTTGTTTCAGGTCGCAGAACACTTTTGTTTTCTACCGATGGATAAAGACAACGTACAAATGCTTTCGAATTATTCAGAGAAAATTACGGAAGCAGATAAGGAGAATATTAAATCTCTTCGTACTGAACGAGGGAAGTTCAGTGAGGTTTATTACATCGGTAAGTCCACGGGAAAAAAAGGGGTGCTCGTTTATGAGCAAACGCCTCATGAAAGATGGCAATCACCAACGAATGCAAAAGAAGGCCGGGAAGCTTTAAAAAGTCTTGAGAAGTTCGACGATGATGCTATCAAAGCTATTGACCACCTAGTTATAAACTATCCAAACGGTATTGAGTAAGAAGAGGGGGTAAAAGTGAAGGTTGAAGGGCTTGGTGATGAGCGACGTGCAGAGCTATTTCAGATTAGGACCCTGATTGAAGATGTTCACGATTTTTCCTCCGACCAGTTTAAAAGCATGGTGGAGCAGTATAAAGAACAGGATTTGATTACATATCAGATTTTGACTCAAGCAACGGAGTTAGCTGACGAGAGTTACACTAGGTATCTTAATGGAGTTCTTGTCGGTGGAAGAATGGGACTCGATCTTATGTCTTTGGCTAATTCAAGTGAGAGTCCGATCCTAGGAAAAGTCATGAGTGAGATGCGTGAACGTCTTAAAAATGAAAAAGAGTATAGGAAGCAGTTTCTTGGTCCACAAATCGGTAAGCAAATGCAAATCCACGAGATTCAGCTACGAAAGGTCCAAAAACAGGAGGTCAAACGTCAGCGTGAGGAAATGAAGGCTTTTGCGAAAACTCAAGTAAAGGGGATTCGCTTTTTTGACTTTGGACGTTAAGGGAGGCGTGATGATTCCACATTTTATTTTCTCAATTTTAATATTTATGAGTGGTTTTAGTTCATTTGCGGCAGGGTCTGAATTTTCTTATAGAAACTCGACGCGGGTTAACTCGATGGGGTTACGCAATCTCTCAAATACTGATCCGACTTCGCTAGATAGCTATAAGATTGTGAATATGTCGGCAAATGTTGAGGTGGGGACGAGTTGCGGTGAGATGAATATTTCTACAAATCTTCAATCAAACTTGAAGGATCTTTTAGGAGATGACTTCTTTAAAGGTGTAGGTAATCAAATTCAAGGTGCTGGAGGAATGCTGGCACTTTGCTATTTATCCCCTTCTTACTGTTCGATTGCTAAACACATGAGGATGTCTTCGCATTTCTTAAGTCAGCTTAACTTAGATAGCTGTGCGATGATTGATAAGTATGTCGATAGCCGAGTTGCGGATTATGATATGTCTAAGCAGCAGTGCGTTCGCAAGAAAATGGGCGAAAATGGACGAGACGTTAAGGCCGCACTCGAAGAATGCGGGAGTGGAAACCCAGCAGATCAGATGGGTGATTGGGCCGGAGGAAAAGGCGGCAAGGTTAAGGCCAATGAATTGATCGGATCAACTGCAAAATGGGCTGGTCTTAGCGGTGCTGACTCGAATCGAATTATTCAAATGACGAAAGCATTTGTGGGAGACACCGTTGTTGTTGACGGGGGTGTTCGTGTTGAGTTTGGCGGAAAATCAAGACTCACAAGCCCTCGGGAGTATATTAGTGAACAGTCGATTTCTGTTGCAGAGAGATTGAATACTCTGGTTGATGACCTTAATGGTGATAACCCTCAAACGAGTTTTTCTAATTTAACTAAGAAAAAGATAGCCGATATTTTTGAGAAGGGTTTGCCTGATGATGTGGCTGAAGAGACTGTTCGTAGGCTTTCTTATCTTCCTAACCGTTCCCGTCGCGAAGCTGTTCAGCGTCTAGCTCAGGCTGTTGCCGTAAACAATGTAACTCAGGATGCGGAAAAGAGTTTAGAGGTTTTGACGTTAGCTAGTCGAAACCCCAACTTGCCACCACATAGGCAAAAAGAAGCTATTGAGCTTCGGCAGCAACTAAAGGACTCACTAGAGATGGCTCTTGATATGAAAAAATCAGGAAGTGAACAGCTGCGTGAGGTTTTAGGTTCTATTCAAAAGGATGGATCTTATTACGAGTCTGGTGTTGTTCGTCGGAGCCTTGAGGGGCAGGCGTCTTCTCACAATAAAGGCCGTTTGAATGATATGTTTTTTGATTGTTCAGACTCTACGTTTTGTAGTGGTGGGAAGGAGTAGTCATGCATTCTCTGACAGCTATTGAGGCGTATTTTACCTACATGGGGCTTTATTGGTATAGTGAGATTGCGAAATTTTTGGCAAGTGACCACTTTGTTCGAGCTTTGTGTCTTCTGGTTTTTGGTGTTTTATTCTTAACAACGACAGTTCAGTTATTCGCTCGGCAAATGGGGTCTAATGTTATTGGGTCCTCTTATGTCTCAGTGGGGAGTCTTGTTAAAGTGGTGGTTTGCTATCTTTTGGGACTCGCTTGCTTAAAGGTCAGTAATCACCAGTTTGTGAAAGATTACTCTAAGGAATCTTGGAGTTCGAGTCCCTATATTGTCTCGCGTTTGGGGGCAGTAGATAAAGACATTCGTTTGAGTCTTCCTGTAGATTTAATGGTTAGAAGTGCCGAGGAAGTCGGTTGGCTTTTTACGAAAATGACGGATTGGCTAATGAAAGGGACTCATTCTAATGCTGAATCGCCGAATCTATATTATAAAGCTTTAATGCTTGCCGGTGCCACTACTATTGATGATCCAAAGTTGAGATCAAAACTTGAGCTATATAGTACCGACTGTATTGAACGACTTTTGCCGAATTACGAAAGAATCACAAATGATCCAAAATCGGGAATTGATGGTCTTCTAAATTTGTCTGAGAACAACTCCGCAGCCCTTTCGGAAATTCCCCTTGATGGAGGTAAGACTTGTTTTGATCTTCGTCAGGAAGTTCAAAATGGCCTTACTCGTCAAGCGATGCCTTCGATGTCGTGGGAGGATCGTATTTTTTCGAAAATGCAAGAGTCCAAGGGAATCTCTACCGATCAAATTATGAATTACCGAGTCTCCTCGGCTCTGCTTAACTTCTATATCGACAAGAACGAACAAGGGATGGGAATAGTCAAAGGTGGCGAAGTTCAAGGCGTTTATGGGCATATCTTACAGTATGTGGGGCGTCTTGCTAGTCATGAAGGGATCTTAAGAACTTTCGGTTTTCGAGATACGGCAGGGGTGGGGGTAGCTGTAGAGCGAGCTAAGGAGTTCAATGAGCAGCTTCGCACGGCACCTATGATCTTGGGTCTTACGAAGGCGGCTTTACTTGTTCTGAGCTGTTTTTTACCATTTTTTATTATAGCCCTTCGCTGGCGAGTGGCTGTTTGGTGGTGGTGCGTTTATTTGTCAGTTTGTCTTTGGGTTCCTATCTGGACCGGACTTTATCATTTGCTGACAAATGTTTTCGTCGTTCCCGAAGTTATGAAAAATTTTGGTAGAATGACCGATGCGTATTCTCTTTATTCCGCGATGCTCATAAGCGATCAGGCTTATTACCTTTCTTCTATTATAAGTTGGGCACAGGTAGCAGTGGGGCCTGGACTTTCTGCGATGGTGGGACTCTTTGCGGGACAATGGCTTTTGAGCAGTCGTGGG
>JABWCO010000101.1 GCA_013360185.1 Bdellovibrio sp. | reverse complement strand
ACGAACCGGTCAGTGCCTTAGACGTTTCAATCCAAGCGCAAATTTTAAACTTGTTAAAAGATTTGCAAGAAAAACTGAATCTGACCTACGTATTTATCTCTCATGATCTTTCGGTGATTGAGCACACCTGTGATCGCATTGCGGTTATGTACTTAGGAAAAATTGTCGAAATCGCGGAACGCGATGAACTTTTTAAAAACCCACAACACCCCTACACACAGGCGTTAATCGCGGCGATACCGCGCGTGGGTCAAGGCAAAAAGAAGATCAAAAAGTCTTTGGGTGGCGAGGTGCCCAGCCCCATCAATCCGCCCTCGGGCTGCGCATTTCACACGCGTTGCCCGTATAAGATGGATATTTGTTCTGAGCAAACACCGGTCTTAGAAGGCACAGGCAGTCACCAGAAAGCCTGCTGGCTTAAGACTTTGCCGGAAAATGTTTAATTATTTTTTAAGATCACTACAACAAGGAGAACGTATGTTGAATAGAATTGCGAAAGGACTCATGCTGGTAACGGGCGTTGCGCTTGCGCTTCCCGTGGCGGCGGCTCCGACGAATGCCGAACTTAAGATCGGTATTTCTCAGGAATTTGAAACAATGAATCCTCTGATCATGACCATGTCAGCTTCTGCTTACATGTACCGCATGGTGGGACGTTCCTTGGTGAACTTAACTCCAGAAGGCAAATGGGTGCCTCAACTTGCTAAAGAAATTCCCTCGTTAGAAAAAGGCACTGCGAAAATCATCGATGAAGGCGGAAAGAAAAAAATCACCGCTGTCTGGGAAATTGTCGAGAGTGCTAAATGGGGTGATGGCAAACCTGTTATCTGTGAAGACTTCATCACTTCGCGTATGATTGCAACCAGCCCGACCGTCAGCGTGGGCGAAAAAGAACAGTGGACACAAGTCGAAAAAATCGAAATCGATCCAAAAAATCCTAAAAAATGTACTTTCAAGTATGAAAAAGCAAAATGGGATTTCTATCAGCTAGCGCAATTTTTCCCAGTACCAACACACTTGGAAAAACCGATTTTCGATAAGTACAACAAACAAAAAGAGGGCTACGAAAAGAACTCAAATTACGTCCGCGCTGCGACAAACCCAGGTTTGTACAATGGTCCTTACGTGATTTCAGAAGTGAAATTAGGTTCGCACGTCTCTTTTTCACCGAATCCGTATTTCTATGGTAAAAAACCAAACATCCAGAAAATTATTGTGAAATTGATTCCTAACACGGGAACCATGGAAGCCAATTTACGTTCTGGAACTATCGACATGATTTCGACTCTGGGTTTGGATTTTGATCAGGCGTTGGCGTTTGATAAAAAAGCAAAAGCGGAAAAACTAGCTTACGACGTGCACTTCGTGCCTTCGGTGACTTACGAACATATCGATCTTAAGTTGGACAATCCTGTTCTTAAAGATGTGCGTGTGCGTAAAGCTCTGGTTTATTCGATCAATCGCGAAGACCTGGTGAAGGCCTTGTTTGAAGGCAAACAACAAGTCGCAATCCACAACGTTTCACCTAAGGACCCTTGGTACACAGCCGATCCAGGCATGATCACTCTTTACCGCTACTCTAAGCGTGAAGCAGGTAAGTTATTGGATGAAGCCGGTTGGAAAATGGGCGCTGATGGTTACCGCGCCAAAGATGGCAAACGTCTTTCCTTGAACTTCCAAACAACCGCGGGCAACAAAACTCGTGAGTTGGTTCAAGTTTATTTACAAAATCAATGGAAGCAAGCTGGCATCGAAGTGCTAGTTAAGAACGAACCTGCTCGCGTATTCTTCGGCGACACCATGTCGAAACGTAAATTCGAAGGTTTGGCATTGTTTGCATGGGTTTCTTCCCCTGAAAACAGTCCACGCTCGACCGTTTCTGGCAAAGCGATTCCCACGGCCGCGAATGGTTGGTCGGGACAAAACTTTCATGGCTGGAGCAACCCCCAAGTCGAAAAAAACTTGGATGCCTTGGATCTAGAGTTCGACGCAAAAAAACGCGCGGCCTTGGTTCATCAGATCTTAAAAGCTTACACAGATGAAGTTCCGGTTGTGCCATTGTACTATCGCTCTGATATCTCGGTGACACCTAAGAGCTTAAAAAACTATAAGATGTCGGGACACCAGTTCTACGAAACCAACAACGTCGAAGACTGGAACTTAAACTAGTTAAGTAAGAAGGAGTCCTCATGACTACGTTTATCACTCGTCGCATTTTGCAAACACTCGCCGTGATAGTGATCCTATCTTACGTGTGTTATTATTTGATGAGCTTAATGCCCGGAGATCCCGTGGACATGATGGTGGCTTCAAACCCGAAGATCACAGCCGAAGACGTGCAACGCTTAAAGGCGTTGTACGGGCTGGATCAACCTGTTTACAAAAGATTTGGTAACTGGGTGGGTTCTATTTCACAAGGTGATCTTGGTTACAGTCGGACCTATCGTGTTCCAGTGCAGGAATTGATGGGTCCCCGCCTTTGGAATACCTTTATACTTTCTATAGCTTCTTTAACTTTGTCTTTGTTGATCGCCATTCCTTTAGGTGTGATTTCCGCGCTAAAGCCCGGCAGTCGCACAGACTATGTGGTCAATCTTTTCTCTTTTGCTGGGATTTCGATCCCCTCGTTTTGGCTTGCGATCGTGTTGATTATTATCTTTGCTGTAAAGATTCCACTTCTGCCTGCGGGTGGAACCCAAACCATTGGTGGTGAGCCTTTAGGCTTTTGGGCCGATCTTGCGGATCGTTCTGTTTATTTAGTCCTACCTGTTTTAAGTCTTTCTATTCAACAGATCGGACGCTTTTCGCGCTTTACGCGTTCCGCGATGCTCGAAGCTATGCGCAATGATTTTATTCGTACGGCAAGAGCAAAAGGACTTTCACGCAGCCGCGTGATCTGGAAACACGCTTTTAGAAATGCGTTGATTCCTTTAATCACAATCTTAGCCTTAAGCTTTTCAGGCTTGTTCTCGGGCGCGATTTTAACTGAAACTGTCTTTGCTTACCAAGGTGTCGGCAAACTGGTTTATGACTCGATCATTCAAAATGACTATAACGTTGCTATGATCTCTTTCGTAATTTCAGTCAGCATGGTTCTGCTTATGAACCTGGTGGCGGATATTGCCTATGGATTCGCAGATCCGCGAATCTCTTACCAATAAAGGGCCGGATCTAAATGAGTTCAAATGAGATTGTTATGACGAATATCGAATTAGACGAAAATAGCTTATCTGCCAAAGATCGCGCCGAAATTGAAAAAGCGCAACCGATGTGGAAAATGGTTTTGACCCAATTTATGGATCATAAATTGGCGGTGGCCGGTGCCGTGATTATCGCGATCTTTATGTTTATCTCTATCTTTGCGAATCAGATTCAAAGCATCACCGGAATTGATCCCGATGCGCAAAACGTGTCGAATCGTTACCTGTCGCCATGGACTACAGCTCTGGCTGGACCTGATGTGCGCGAAACAGCCGTCGAGCGCTTCATCATGAACAACCCCGAAGCTTCTGACAAAGTCCAAAAAGCCCTGATCGAAAAAGGTCTCGTCGCTGTGGCCGAAGCTGATGCTATTTACGAATTGGTGGCAACCAAAGAACCTGCGGCCGTGCTTGCCGATCTAAAGTCTTTGGATATCCCAGATACTAAAAATCTCATCACGTCTGTCAAAGACTTTGAAACTTTCCATTTTCTGGGGACTGACGAATTGGGCCGTGATGTTTTCATCCGACTTGTTTACGGCACACGGGTTTCAATGGGCGTCGGCGTTTTGGTGGCGATTGCCTCTGCCTTGATCGGTCTTTTGATTGGCAGTATTGCAGGTTTTTACGGTGGCTGGATTGATACAGTTCTTATGCGCATCACCGATGCCTTGCTGTCCTTACCTACAATCCCCGTCCTGATCGTCATGGCGGCCGTGGACTTATCCAAATTTGAATGGATACGTGAAAGCAAGCTGATTACTCCGTCCAACGAAAGTATTATCAAGATGGTGATCATCTTATGTATTTTTTCGTGGATGACGGTCGCGCGTTTGGTGCGTGGAAGTATTTTATCAATTCGCGAACGGGAATTCGTGCTCGCAGCCCGCACCCTGGGAGCTGGAGACGGTACGATTATCGTGCGTCACATGTTCCCGAACGTGATTGCACCGATGTTGGTATCAATCACCTTAGGAGTCGGTGAATCGATCTTGTTTGAAGCCGCCTTAAGTTTCTTAGGTCTGGGGATTCAACCTCCCACACCCAGCTGGGGAAATATGTTAAATAACGCCCAAGAACTCATTTATCAGGCACCGTTCTTGGCTATATTACCGGGGATCTTAATCTTACTGACGACGATCAGCTTCAATTACTTGGGCGACGGACTGCAAGATGCCATCGATCCGAAGGCCATCCGCCGCTAATCCCGCATGTTTCAATTTGAGACGTCATGCCCTTAAATGGGCTCTGACTAGTCTATTGACGGCTCCGGTTTGCCACAAAAAATCCGGAGCCCGAGACAATCCTTAACTATTTCCTTAAGATACAAACTCATCACAATTTCCCTCAACGACCCATTTTCGGGAATACTTCCTGCATCTCCCCCCATAATGGAGGGACCGACCCATGAACCTATTGAGTACTTTTAAGAGCCTCTTATATATCTCAGCCCTGGTTGTGTTCGCGAGTACTTCGGTAGCTCAAGCACAGGTCTTTGAAACCGTTTATGGACGGAAAGCAAATGTCGCTATCTTGCGTAGTGTTTTAGTGATGGAGGACCTGAAAGAGGTCGCCGCCGAAATGGAGAAATTCCAAGTCAAAATTTATAAAGTCGTTGATCCCAATCTGAAGGGTAAGAGCAAACACTTTTCTTTCTTACCCGAAGTGCCCAAACAGCTACGTGAAAGCCTTGCTTCTCAAATTGCCGAAGTGAGTGATGAAAGTGCTATATTCGTTAGCTGGAATGACATCTGCTGTAACTCAAACAATGTGCTATTGGTCTCTGAAGCCGCCAATCCGACAACACTGTTTCATGAGTTCACGCATCACTTGTTTGAAATGCAAAATCGCAATGACACCGTGGCAATTTCAGATGAACAAAAATCTGTGGGAGCATTTTTAAACATTTACAATCGTCGCATCGGTGCGGCCCTGTTGGATGACGGCTCTTTTGAAAAGCGTCATTGGAGAGAAAATTTTGACAGTTACGTGGATGATTACTCGAAAACGTTTGATGCCGTTCAAGGCCAACTTAAGGCTGAAGAAGTTGCGATTGAAACGGGCTTAGTAAAACTGATGCTTGAGGTTAAATCACCCTGGTTTTCGCTAGCCCGGGCCAAAGAAGGTGTTTTGATTTACGGACAAAAAGTCATTATCGACGGCACCCATAATTTGATCGAAGCCACGAAAGCATTTATGAGCAGACTACGCACCACCGCAAAGTTCGTGGGCAGCGCAGACTGGAGCATCGAAGAAGACGAACGACGCGCCCAGATGCAGGAGATAGTCTTCCAAAGGTTGCAAAATTATAGCCAAGGTCCATTGCGCAAAATGCAACAGCAAGTAACCGAGGCCAAAGAGACTCTTGATAAACTCCAATAGAAGTCCTTAGATGCTCCAGCTTTTCAATTTGTTTTTATGACTGACAATTGTCTGAACAGCCCTGTAAAAATCACCCTTTTACAGGCGCCATAACGCCCTTAATCCCCAACAAATCCGGTACAGATCTTGTATTTAGGTTCCGCAAACGGGGTTTATATGAAGACAGTATTTTCGTTTTTCGTAACAATTTTAGTTTCTACCAATGCGTTTACGCAGACATCGGCAGAACTGACCTGCCGTGCGCAGGCCAAAGAGATAGCGATGCAAACATACTCAAGCTGCATCACTCAAGCGCGCAATTCGCATGTTGAAGAAGTTCGTAAGAATTATCAAAAAGAACTGGCTGACCTTAAATCAAAATACGACAAAGAGCTTAAAAAGCTCAGCGGCAGCAAGGCTCAAGCCCCCGCAGCCAAGATCAAACAAACACCGGCTTCTCGTCCGGTAAAAGGGATTGCTAAAGAGCTTCCAGGCAAAGCCTCTGTCAGCAGCACCGACGCGGCGCCAGTACAAACTGTCACTGAAGGCACCAAAGTCGTTTCAGTGAGTTCTGAGGCAGCATCGGACTTGGAAAAAGAGGCGGAAGACGCTGAACAAGTCGAAATTATCGAAATGCCCGTAGAATAGTCTTTTCCTAGTGTTGATTTTCCTCCCAGACGGGTCTAGAAAGATTAGACTTCAAAAAACTGGGAGGAACCCCATGGGTGAGTTCAGCATTACACATCTTCTGCTTTTAGCGATCATTGCATTAATTTTCTTCGGACCTAGCCGCTTGCCCCAACTGGGACAAGGTTTAGGTAAAGCCATCCGAGGCTTTAAACAAGGACTTACAGAGATTGATGTCGATGCCAAAGACATCCATGACAACCAACAAGTAAGTCACAAACAAAAACAATCTCAAACAGCAAATCAAAAGCAAAACGAAACACAACGTTCTTAATCATTAGTGACGTCTCTGCGTTTTTATCTTTGTTTTACACTGTCGTACGCCTTGGCGGCGCTGGCTTTGCTTGGCGCTGCCATTGGTAGCTACTGGGTCTTTTTGGGCTGTGCTTCTGTTTTCGTTCTGCATCCTCTATTAGACAATCTCATCTTAAAGAATTGGCGCCTTCCTGAAAGGCGGCCCGAATCCGTCTTGTCACTGGCAATTCTGATTTCTGCACTGCCGTTTCTGTCCGTCTTTGCCTTTGTCGGAATAACCCACGCCATAACAGCAACAACTTTAGAACTGGTCGGACTGACCATCTCATTTGGAACCGTGATGGGTATTTTGGGAATTAACACTGCCCACGAGCTGGTCCACCGCAAAGAAAAAAGCCTGCAGAATATCGGCTTTGCTTTGCTGGCGTTGGTGAATTTTTCTCACTATGGCATTGAGCATGTTTTTGGCCATCACAAAAATGTCGGCACCCCGTTAGATCCGGCCACCGCAAAAAAGAACGAATGGATTTATGCGTACTTTGTGCGCTCTTATTTTCTCGGGTTAATAGACGCCTGGATGATTGAACACAAGCGCTTGCGCGGCAAAGGTTTTTGGCATCCGCTAAAAAGCCGCGTCCTGCTTTGGGGGATGTTTCAATTATTTACTAATTTCTTTATTTATGCATTATTCGGAACGAATGCTTTACTTTTTTGGCTGGGGCAAAGTGCTTTAGCTATTTTACTTTTACAAACTGTCGATTATATCGAGCACTACGGACTTTTGCGTAAAGAAAAAGAGGGCGGCGGTTATGAGGGTGTGAAAGCGCAACACTCGTGGGATTGTTATCAAGCTCTTTCAAATTACACTTTGATCAACCTGGGTTTTCACGCGCATCATCACCTGAAAGCGACGGTTCCTTTTTATCAATTAACAGAGCAAGAAAGAGCACCGCGGATGCCGTTTGGATATTCCGCAATGGCATTGATAGCTCTAGTTCCGCCGATTTACTTCCGACTGATGAATCCCCGCATTCCCCAAGCTGTCGGTGATAATACTTAAAGCGCCGGCCTTTAAAAACATCTCTGCCTTTTCCGCGTCATTCACAGTCCACAAAGCCACCGGGATATCTCGTTTTTGCCACTTTTTAAGGGACGCCACATCTATATAGTTATGATCTAAATGCAGCAAGTGAACCTGCGCATAAGGGGCCAACCACATTTGTCGCAGATAAATTTTATTTTCCGGTTCATCTTCCTTGCTGGCCAACAGGGCGCGTGGCACTTCGGGCAGCAAACGACTGAGGCGTCTTAACGACAAGGGGTTAAAGCTAGATAAAAGCACGCGGTCTGCACATCGATGGCGGCGAATGACTTCGGCCACTTTCACTTCTAGGACATTGTCGAAGATCGCTTTGGTTTTGAGTTCGATATTGATAAGACGCGGAACGTCCGTGGCCAGGATCACATCTTCTAAAGTGCAAACGTCGGCCGCGTTCTTTAACTCTTGGACTGTACATTCGTGTACAACTTTTTCTAGGCCGCCTAAGCGCTTTAAATCATAATCGTGAAATACGACCGGAACTTCATCCTTGGAAAGCTGGACGTCCAACTCGATCATTTTAAGGCCCCGCCGTGCCGCCGCCTGAAACGAAGACATCGTGTTTTCTTGCGCTCCTGCTTGCCAGTAACCGCGATGACCTTGATATGGTGGCGGCATTAGAGCTTTTTCCGGCCAAGACAAAGCCTTCCAAGTAAGATGCCGAAAAATTAAAAACCCCAAACCGACAAAGAGGGGCAACAGAAAGTACATTATTTCCTCATGCCTTTACGTGCTTCTTCGATAAAGGCCGGTTTCTCACGATCGCCTTCGATCCACCATTTTTTTTGAGTCTTACCTTCCCGGGTTTGTACGGTGCCTTTAAGATCTCCATCGGCGTCCCAAGCACCATCCGTCATAAACTTGCCATTTTTTCCGACCTGAGCGATGAAACTCTTCCACGCTAACTGCCTTAAGTTGGTTGACTGAAACTGACCGTGAATATTATCAAACTTTAAGACATCGTTCTGCCACCAGCCCGATTCCGTTACTTGCATCATCACTGCTGCCGCCGCTGACGCACGAGTCACTTCGAGCGACTTAACTTGAGTATTCAGCAAAACGTCACCTTTAGCCCAATCGATATTCGCCTTAGTCTTTTGCAAATTCAAACCTTCGATATTCATACCATCGACCCGCAACAAACCTTTCAGGTAAGTCAACTGCCCTGCTTTTAAACGCATGTCCGTATCCAGGCTGATATAACCGATGTCTCCGCCACTGGTCATCAAGCGTTGCACAGAGGGTGCAAAGACTAACTCGTCGATACGCGTTTTTAAATCTACTGCGCGGAAGTCACGATCAGCTTTAACTTTGATATTACCTATAAAAGTCCCACCTCTGGGCTCAATGCGATTGATGTGGAAACTCCAGTCCTGTCCTTGCAGTAAAACTTCTCCGACCATGTGTTCAACGACTTGCACTTCGCGCTGACCTTTATTCGAAAATACGAACTCCAACCCAGAATGCTCCCCTGCCATCTTCATCTTTTGATCCGAGAATATTTCAGCGCGCCCGGTGAAGAATCCCAGTTCCCCTAAGATAGAGGTTTTTCTAGGACGATTGAGCAGCACCAACAACTTCCCCACATCGAGCTTTTTTATATCAACAATGATCGGAGAATACTTCAAAGGATCCAGCGACGTGACATCGATACGTTCGACATTGAGTTCGCCAATGTCTCCTTCAAGTTGTAAGTCCTTGAGCTCCATAGGAGATTTTTTAATCGTGTCCACAGCCCCGGCAATGCGCGCTTTAGCCGAGATCCACACCTGACGTCCGTTTAGATTCCTAGAGGCCAAGTCATATTTTTGCAAAATCGCCAAGATCTGGCTAAGTGGGATATGTTTTAAGTCACTCTCAACAGTCAGCTGTTGTTCGGCCAAAATGTAGTTGGCAATAAGGCTGTAGTGACCTTCCCGCCAGTTCCCGAAGAAGTGAGCCTGCACGGATTTTTCTGGTGATTCTTTGTATTGAATAAAAAGATTCGCGTGGGAAAGATAGTCGCCCACTTGCTGGTCTTTTAAAAGATTCGTTTTCGCCGTGACCTCAATGACTTTGGGTTCGAAAGACTTTACTTTAGCGGAAAAGCTAAAAAATTCAGAAAAGTACTGCGGATATTTTTGCGATGAAATTTGCAGCTTCTGAATATGAATCCCACGAATGTCATTGCCGTATTTTTCAGATTGCTCATTGGGTGACAGGGACACGACGGGATTGGTCGGTGCTGCCACAGCAGCCGTTGCGCCTGCCGGCGAGGCCATAAATATCGCCTTGCTTTGAGGTTTCTGACAGTCCTCAATATCTTCACGTAATACCAACTTCATGGTATTCACTTCGATTTGCGGAATCGGCCCTTGTCCCCGCAACAAGCCGACAATCGAAATAGGCAAGCGCAGTTCGTCCACATCTAAAATAGGTGCACCCCAACATTTTAGTTCAGACTCCATGCGCACATCTGAAATGATCACCGAAAATCGCGGAAGAATGCCGTCACTGAAGCTAACTTGAGCCTTAGAAAAACTCACTTTGACGTCTTTATGAATATGACTGGCGGCCTTTTCAATTTGCGCCGACACACGAGCCGGAGACAACAACGACTTTGCGGTGAAGCCAAGAAAGAAAGAAATAAGCAAACCCGACATTAAGATTCTCATGCCGGGCTGTTCTGCGAGTAGATGTCTGTCCGAGGAGTTTTTGCGCGAGTCCATGGCCTATTGTCACAGTCTTGCCATGGACCTACAATGTCTTTTCAAAAAAATTACTTGTATTCGTAAGCCAGAATTTCGAACTCTTTGTCGCCTTTAGGACTTTGTACTGTCACAGTGTCGCCTGATTTTTTTCCGATTAGCGCGCGCGCCAACGGAGAAAGAATCGAGATCATGCCTTTTTTTACATCGGCCTCGTCCACGCCTACAATGTGGTAACTGAATTCTTCTTCAGTTTCTGTATCCAAGATTTTAACGAAGGCCCCAAAAACAATACGATCCGCTTTGATCGCAGCTGTATCAACAACTTCAGCTCCTGCCAATTTGCCTTGGATTTCAGCAATACGGCCCTCGATCATACCTTGGCGCTCTTTGGCCGCCTCGTATTCGGCATTCTCAGAGATATCGCCTTGAGCACGAGCTTCTTCAATTGCGAGAATTACGGAAGGTCGTTCTTCTAACAATAGCTTCTTAAGCTCTGCATCAAGCAGCGCTTTTCCGCGAATTGTCATTGGAAGTTTATCATTCAAATTGTTAGCCATTTCCGCTCCACTGTTAGAAGGACACATGTTTTACCGGATTATGTTGGACTTATCAATGCGTCGTAAGGAAGCATGATGCGCCGCACCTTTGTCGAGGTGCACGTATCCTTTCTTAGGGCGCAGCATTACAATCATTCTATGGGCGCAAAGAAAAAAACCGAAATCATCTGCCGCTGCAATAATGTCAGCCGCGCCACCATTGAGGACGCCATTCGCAATGGCGCTCATACTTTGAATGAAATCTTTGATACGACCTCAGCCGGGGTGGGACCGTGTGGTGGTTCGTGCCGACGGAAATTAGGTCCCTTATTGGATTACTATTTAAAGCACGGACAATTCCCCGAAAAGATCGTTGAGGATCTGACCGGCAAAGACCCGGCGAAGAAACCTTAAGCTGATTTTTTTCCTAGACGGTAATCGATGATTTTTTGCACTTCAGGACGGCAGGTGCCACAAGCGGTGCTAGCCGACGTCTGCCGAGTCACAATCTCTGGCGAATGAGCACCGGCGATGATCGCTTGATCAACCGTATGAGTGGGCACCATACGACAGTGGCACAACTCGTCTTCGGCATACGGGAACATCCATTCACCCCGCAGTTTTAAAATCATCTCTTTTAAAAGCAAACTGGAATGATCATGTCCTTCAGGAACCGGCCACTTTGAAATATCCACGCCGAAGTTTTTGCGCATAGTTTGCATCATCGCCATAAAATCAGAACAGCCCAGCATGCTCACGCTCTGTACCGCACCGGGCGTTTGTAAGTTTTCACCGGCACATTCCACTTCGATATAGTCTCGACCTTCAAGTTCCACTTTGATTTTCATATAGCTTTGAATTTTAAAACAAACTCGCTCTTAGACCAAGGCCAGTTATGTTAGGAATCAATCCCACTTAGGTCTTGTTCGCAAGAACAACTGAGAGCAAAATAGACCCATGACAACCGCGCATGTTCGAGTCGAACTCGTCCCTATCTTTACCGACAACTATGTCTTCATTCTGATAAATGAAGACCGCAAGAGCTGCGTTGTCGTCGATCCCGGATCCGCACCGGAGGTGACCAGTTACCTGCGCAAACATCAGCTTTCGCTTTCAGGAGTGTTACTGACCCACCACCACAATGACCATATCGGGGGCGTTCAAGAATTGCTGCAGGACTTTCCGGCACCCGTCTTTGCCCCGTTAAAAAATAAAAATCAAATTCCTTATGCACAACAATACGTGCAAGACAAAGACCGCGTAAAGTTGGAAGATTTTTCGTTTGAGGTGATCGAACTTCCGGGCCACACCTTAGGGCATGTGGCTTTTTGGCAGGAACAAAAGAAATGGCTTTTTTCTGGCGACGTTTTGTTTGGCTTAGGCTGCGGACGACTTTTTGAAGGCACCTATGAACAGGCCTATAACAGCTTACAAAAAATTAAGTCTTTTCCCAATGACAGTTTAATTTTCTGCACGCATGAATACACAGAACAGAACATGCTGTTTTGCCAAATGCTGAGCGCTAATGACAACGCACCTTTGACTGGTGATGATGAGGATTTAGAACTGTACGCCAATGAACTGCACAACAAACGCAGTCTTTCGTTACCCAGTGTTCCCTTAAAACTGGGAATAGAAAAGAAAGTAAATCCCTTTTTACTGGCCAACAGTATCGAACAGTTCACATACCTGCGTGAACTGCGTAACAAACAATAAATCGCTGGCTATAAAAATAAACTATTTTTTTAAAGCTTTCGTAAATTCATGCAAGCACCGACTTCGAGCTTCGCCATGTTCGATGATCGGCTGCGGATATTTGGCGGAGTGTAACTCTGGCACCCACTTTAAAATATACTCTTCTTTTGGATCAAATTTTTCTGCCTGAGCTTGCGGATTAAAGATACGAAAATAGGGGGCGGCATCACAACCCGACCCTGCGGCCCATTGCCAATTGCCGTTGTTAGCAGAAAGATCAAAATCTAAAAGTTTTTTTGCAAAATAACGTTCGCCCTTACTCCAATGGATCAACAAATGTTTACATAAAAAACTGGCCGTCACCATGCGCACGCGGTTGTGCATATAGCCTGTGGCATTGAGCTCGCGCATCCCCGCATCCACCAACGGATAG
>JABWCO010000007.1 GCA_013360185.1 Bdellovibrio sp. | reverse complement strand
AATTTATGACCCTTCAGTGGGCAGATGGCTAACAAAAGATCCTATTTTATTTGATGGTGGAGATACGAATTTGTATGGCTACGTTGCCAATGATCCGGTCAATTGGATTGACGTAGAAGGGGAAAGTAAGAACAGACTGGTTCAAAGCCGAATGCCAGATGCGGGAGGCGGCGGTGGGGCTCGTGGAGGAAGCGGAAGTGGCATCTTCCCAACATCAAACTGTCCGAATGTGAATCCGACACTGAGCCCGAAGATACAAAGTCAAATGCAGCAACGTAATTGGGACGTGGAGAAAATTAACCAAGCGATTTCAACGCCGGGAATTCCGGCCACTGGAAAAAATGGTCCAGCAACAAGGTATGTAAATCCGGGAACTGGTCAGTCAATAGTGATTGACAATGCCACGGGCGAGATTTTCCATGTTGGTGGGCCAGGATATAAATATTAGGAGCTATTTTATGAGCCAAACCATATATGTGAAGTTACTTGATGAGGGCGTCGATGTTTGGCGCCCGGTATTGGCTGAAAACGGGCCTGACGCTAATTCATTTTTGATTTTACCACATCCTACCAATCAAATGTCTTCTGGTGAAGAATGGGAGTTTAAGCCTTGCTCCAGAGTCCTCACCAAGGAAATTAAGTTGGAAGGAAATCTGGTGAGAGTGGCATATAAAAAAATAGGATAATCGAGGCGGGGAGCTTAATATTTTGTAGGCTCGTGCCTAATTCTAGTATCTAAGTAAAGCTAAAATGCTGCTGTTTAAAACTTCACTAACCAATCTAATGGAATGAAGACATTTTCGTTCGGAGCATTGTACACCAATTTCCCATTAGAAAAATACACCACTGAGCTCGGTGGCGAGATGTGTTTCGTGTTCCAATCGGGAACCCCCGGGCGGGCATTGACCAAACAGGCCATGTCATTGCCTATCACGGCCAAGCCACTGCATAGATCGTAACCTGCGCGAAAGCCAAGGGTGCCGGGTTGGACATGTACTCTGAACGTTCCCCCTTCATTTGAAAAAGAAATCATTTCTTCTAAAGAACCTCGAGTGACGGAACCTGCCGCAGTCACCTGAAAAATCAAATGCCAGCGGCCATCTTTAATGCAAGCGTCTCGCGTAGGCCAACCCTTCGAGGCAAAATCATCACAGGTTAAAGACCATACGCCCTCTGTTGTTCCCTGAGACGGCTCTGAGAGACGTCCACAGCTGACAATTTTTTTTGCAGAGTTAGTGGCAATATTAAGTGGGATCGTTCTTTGAAAGTTCAGGTTGTATCCCGTGTTGCCCTTAAGTGAAACCACGATAGACCCCAGATATCTTTGGGGACCCATCATGCTGTCGACTTGCAGTTGGATAGACTCCACCATCAGAATATTCTGATACCTGTTCCCAGCCTGCAGTAAGATATTCTGGCCGAGGACTCCGCCGGGAGCTATGTCTTTGAAGATGACCTTGTCATCAACAATCGAGGGCAAAGGGTCTGAGATCGTCTTTCCTGCGAAATGTATGGCACAGTAATTTGGATCTCCCATCACTCCAGCGACGAAGAGACTGAGGTCTTCTGCAAGATTGAAATTACGCGAATGTGACAATCCGTCAATGCCGTTCGAAACGGCAGCCGCAATACCCATCGCTGTGACCGCGGAAATGGCTACCGCAATCATTGCTGGTACGAGGGTAAATCCTCTCTGTGATCGGAATAAATCCATAACGTGCCTCGATCCTTTGAGGTCTTATCGGTGCGCGATGTGCAGCGCGAAAGAGATGCGAACATGAATACGAGTTGGTTTTAAGTTCAGCGAAGTTCATTCTCACTTCGAGATTACTTTTGAGCATAAAGTTTCACAGGTACCATGTGACTTGCGCGGGGTGAACGTTTAGCGTGTATCTCCGCTAGATTGTTCGGGCGCAACTTAAGCTGTTGCTGCAATCATCACGCTTTCATTTAGGGTCGTTGCTACTCAGAGTCATGCGAATATTATTGAAACCACACGATTCTGCGGGCACCTAAAGAGAATGAAACTACTTTACTCCGTTCTATTCCTTTTCGGCTTTGGTCTCAGCGCTCCGACTTTGGCGGCGTGGGACTTAAATGACGTGTCTTACCTGATGCCCTTACCCAAAAAAGTGGCCACAGATTCTTTGCTAAGCTTAAAGTCGTCAGCGCGTGGGGGATTTTTACTTAGGGAAGCTTTAGTTCAGCGTTTGCCGATTCTTTCGCCGCAACTGACCCGCGAACAAGCAGCTGCAAGTTTACGCGTGATGGCGGTTCGCATAGATCCATGTTTTCCATTGCCGACGCCACAATCTTGCCAAAAACAAATCCGCCTGGTGTGGCAGCCCTTAGAGTCCGACCGCCGTAACCAAGTTAAAACCATTGATGCGGCCTTGCACAGCTTTTATGTTTTAACGGACGCGGAATTTGCGACGTTGTTAAAAGATCTGGAAGAGTGGAAAAAAACCTACGCAATAAATACGAACTTTGTGCCATTACAAATCCATCCCGCCTGGGCTGCGGACGGCGATAGCAGTCCGGCTTTGGCAGAATTTCATAAGATTATTACCAAGCTTGCGGGCTTAGAAAACTTAAGCCGCGTGACCGTCATGGTGTTGCGTGGTGCTGGTGACATGTGGGCTTTTGCTGGCTTTGAAATGAAAGACGGTAAGATGGAGCTGATGCGCATTCCACGGATTGATCGAATGTCGCAAGCCTTTATCAATTTAGCTGTTCCATCAGATCACTTTACGGGCGGTGGCATTTTGCCGCTGCCTACAGGTGCTGACACATTAAGTACGATCACGAACGAATCTGAACATCTTGACGTGAATTCCGAAGACACGATTCGCAAAGAAATTAAAGCCGCTTATCGCATTGAAAATCCTAAGAACCATACTCCAGAAAATATGGATTGTGTAAGCTGCCACGTCGCCCAGCCAGCGATTCATTGGGCTTTAAACAAGCAGGCACATCTAAAATTAGATCAACTTTGGAGTCACGAAATATATAAGAATCCAAAGTACGATTTGACCAATGTGTCGCCAGATCTTTTGAATACACAAATTATCAGAGGATTTGGTTATTTTGGCAGAAATATGGCCATCAGCCAAAGGGTCATTAACGAGTCAGCAGAGGTCGCAGATCAGTTAAATCAAGGCACAGCCGTTAAGACCCAGCCCCCACTTCGTTAGTCTTCGATGGCCGCGGTGATATTTTGCCACAACACAGGACTTAAAAGTTCTGAGCCAATCATCATCACTGGTTCGGCATCTTTGGCGCGGCCCTTTTTTGCCTCTGTCGGCATATGTCCGGTTCCTCCGTGCTTATCAAACCACGAGCGTCGAATTGCTAAGGAGTTTGAGACAAACACATGCGGGAATGAATCGAGTTCCTTTTTATTCGCACGCCCGTATTCAAACGAGCTCAAAACGCCAAATTTTTTCGATGACTCGATTTTTTCTAAGCGTTGAAAGCCAAGTTCTGTGAGGTATTTAAACTTCTGCCGGCCAGGACTTTTAGAAGTAAAGATGATATCGAGGTTGCCTGACATAAAGTTCGCCTCAAGCTCGTTTAAGTCGAAAATATCTAAAGTGATTCTTTTAACACCGACTTCTTCAAAACAAAGGCGAGATGTGTTCAAGGCAAAGTCAGAAAGACCTTCGAGGGTTCCAATGTGCAGTTCCGCAACCAATTGGTTGTTGCTGATCCCTTGCATTTCAGTTTCTAAGCGACGAATGGATTTTTCGAAAATTTCGGATAATTGAAAGGCTACAGCCGTCCATCCCGATTTTCTTTTTGCCGAACGATCTAAAAGAACGATTTTAAGCTCATCTTCAATCTTCGCAATAATTCGAGATAACTGAGGCTGACTTAAGCCAACATGAAGAGCTGCTGCAGATAAATTTTTAAAGTTAATCGCTTTGGAAAGAACACTCAGCTCATAATAAAGTTGTTGCATGCAGACTCCGCCTTAAGGTTTTCGAATATAGTTAAAAAACGCGATGAGGCCCAACAAACCGGCTATTAAGTATCCAATAAAGCTGATCGTTGGAATGCCTGCGATGTGATTTGCGGTATCGTGCACAAAAATATACGAAGCACTCATTATCAAGGACGCCATAATAACGCCTAAGAATAATAAATTAAAGGAGCTGATGACGGCCATTTTTAGGTCCCGCATTTCGGCGATTTTTATGCGGAAAGCATGATTGGGGCTGTTGATCTTACGTAAAAAGAAGTTCAATTGCCGCGGTAAAGCGTTTAAGAACATTTTTGATTCCCGCGCCATCTGGGTCATATCGTTCATCACACGTTGTGGACCGTACTGGGTTTTTGCCAATTCTCCGGCGAACTCTAAGGAGTAATGAAGGAAATCAAAGTTCTTATTAATTTTACGACCCATGCCTTCAATCGACACGATCGATTTAAAAAAGAGCATTAAATCTGTCGGCACCTGCAGATGATGACGAGCCGCAATTCCAGATGACTTCATCAGGATTCTGCCTAGATTTACGTTTTTTAGTGTCAAACCAAAGTACGGAGCAATCAGTTCACGTAGATCCTTGGCAAATAAATCTATATTCACACGATCCGTGAACGGTGCCAGGTCCACATATTCATAAGCCATGCGTTCATAGTCTTCTTTGGAAAGAGCTAAAAGCATATTGGCGATAGCCGCCTGAGTGCGTGTATTTAGACGGCCCACGACACCAAAATCAATCAAGCCGATTTGATTGTTAGGTAAAACAAAAAAGTTTCCGGCGTGCAAGTCACCATGAAATAAACCATCTTCGAATACCATTTTTAAATAGGCACGCAGCCCTTTGCGGATGACCTCGTTGGGTTCGATATTTTCCTGCAGCAAAGCCCCTTCTTGACTAAGGGGAATGCCCGGAAGAGCTTCCATGATTAAAACACGTTCGGTGGTGTGATCTAAATAAACTTTGGGAATTTTGATGTCTTCATAATCCGCAAAGTTTTCTTGAAAACGGCGGATGTTATTGGCTTCAACCACGAAGTTCGTTTCAAATTCTAAGGTGCGAAAGTATTCATCGACGATGCCAATGGGATTGTAAGGTCGAGCTTCGGGGATATAGTGAACGATCAATTCGGCCAAAAGGTAAAGGACGCTAAGGTCATCATTAATTTTCTGGATGATGCCTGGGCGTTGTACTTTGATCACAACGTGTTCGCCGGTACTGAGGCGCGCGCGATGGACCTGAGCAATACTTGCAGACCCTAAGGGTTCTGGATCAATACTTTCAAATTTTTGATAAAGGGCATTGCCAAACTCGTCCTTAAGCACTGATTCGATCACGCTGAAGGGAAGTGGTTGCACGCGATCGTGCAGTTTTTCAAATTCATTCACGTATTCTTCAGGGACAAGATCGGGACGAGTGGCTAAGAGCTGGCCTAATTTTACGAAGGTGGGACCGAGCTCTTCAAAGCTCATGCGCATTCTTTCCGGCATCGAAAGGGCTTCGATGTCGGAGCTGCTGTTCATGCGCTCGATAATGAACTTACCGAGCTTTACCTTTTCCGCGACCTGGTGAAACCCGTGCTTTGCGAACACCCCGACTATCGTTCTTAGCCGAGCTGCGTTTTTTAGGGTCTTTCCGATCTGGCGTCCGGTGTTTAAGGCTGTCACTATTTTTCTCCGAATTCTCGTCATTATCTCGGAGTTTAGACTGTTCGGCAAACATCAATTTTTTACTGAGTTTGGGTTTGTCTTGTGCTGGGACCTCTGGCGAGTTGCCACGATACTTGGCTGGACCAAGGATCATGTTTAACAAGTTTTGGTCAGGACCTTTTTTAGCATCATCATCAGCGCGCTTGCCCGGTTCAAACTTTTGTTGGCGCTGAATCTTTTGCAACTTTTCCTGCTGGCCACTTTCGTCCTTGCGCGAGTCCTCAAAAAAGTGTGAACGGCCTTTCGGATTCGGTGAATTCTTTTTAAATTCCGACAATCGCTCTTTGCTTTCAAAATCTTTTTTCTTACCGCCGCCAGAGCCAAAGTCTGTTCCCTGTTTATGGCGGTCCTTAAACGAGGAGCGCTCGTCGCGATTTTGCCGTTCGTCGCGGTCGCCACGATCCGGTCGGCCTGAGCCACGAGTTTTGTGTTGGTTGTGCAGTTTTTTTAGATATGCTCCAGCGGAAGCTTCGGCCGAGGTTTTTTTGCCTGCGTTTTCTTCTTTATCTGCACCAGCTAAAACAAAGTTAATTTGCCCTAGCTCTGGATCAGCGGCTGCCACTTGGATGCGGATTGAATCACCGATGCCATAAGAAAAGCCGGAGCGTTTTGCAATCAAACGAATGTTTTCTTCGTCGTACTCAAAGCGGTCCCCACCTAGATCTTCTAAGCGGACTAAGCCGTCGACTTCGTATTCACGTAAAAGGACAAAAACCCCGAATTTCGCGACAGAGCTGATCATGCCGTCGAATTCTTGGCCGAGGAACTTTTCCATGAAGCGTGCTTTTTTTATCGACTGAACTTGGCGCTCTGCTTTTGTGGAACGTTGTTCTGCCGCCGACAAGATGGTGCCAGCCGTGGCTAAGTCGTCTTCGCTCATCAAGCGGTATTGAGAGTTTGGCATTACCTGATTTTTGATTAAGCGATGAACTATCAAATCCGGATAACGACGAATCGGCGAAGTAAAGTGACTATAGAACTCAAAGCCTAAGCCGAAGTGGCCTAAGTTGTTCATGCTGTACTTTGCTTGGCTCATAGAACGTAAAGTTAAAATATTTAAAATCTGAGCTTCCGGGCGATGGGCAAACTCCTCTAACGCTTTGGTCAGACGTTTTTGCAGCTTACCTTGGTTCAGTTTGGTTTTGCTGCCGAAGTTGTTCAGATACTTTTCTAAAACTCGGATCGCCATTTCATTGGGCGGCTCATGGATTCGATACAAAGAGGGAATATTTTTGCTAGATAGGAACGTCGCCACGGCGACGTTAGCCGCCAACATCATTTCTTCAATCAGACGATGGGCAAAGAGACGTTCCGATTTTTGAATGTCGACAGGAACCCCGGCGCCGTCAATCACCAACTCGACTTCGGGAATTTCTAAATCCAATGAGCCTTCTCTAAAGCGTTTGGCCATGAGGATTTTTGCTAAGTCTGCCAGACGCAAGATATTTTCTTTCACATGGGCGTGCTTATCGGAGGCATTGCCGTCGATAACTTCTTGCGCTTCTCCATAGGTGACTCGTGCTTTACTTTCCATTACGGCTTCATAGAAGTCCGACCGTTTTACTTCGCCAGCAAAATCGAAAAGAATCTCGGCAACCAAACACAGACGCGGTACGTGCGGATTTAAAGAGCACAAACCGTTACTTAAAACCTCGGGCAACATCGGAACGACATAATTAGGGAAATAGACTGAGGTGCCACGTTCATATGCGTCTTTGTCGATAGCGGAGCCGGTGCGCACATAATGACTCACGTCCGCGATGGCCACGTATAACAGGAAGCCTTCGCTCTGGGTTTCGACATAAACAGCGTCGTCGAAGTCTTTCGCCGTCGCGCCGTCAATCGTGATCAGATTTTTATCGCGCAGATCGCGACGGCCTTTAAAGTCCTTTTCTTCTGGGACTTCTCCGAATTGTTCGGCTTCTTCGAGGGTTGCTTTAGAAAACTCTAAAGGAATGCCGTTTGAGCGAATCACGCGTTTGATGTCGGTTAAGGGATCTAAGGCATCGCCGATAATCTCGATCACTTTTCCAGTGAAAGATTTGCCGTTATCGGGGTACGTAGAAATTTCCGCAGTAACAAGTTCTTTGTCTTTGGCATCCATTGAGTCTTCAAGCTTGATCTTAAGGTCTTGCCCCCAACCTTTGCCTTCGTCACGGATGGCGCCTAAACGCTCGTTAATTTTATAAAAGCGACCGACAACTACTTTAGTTCCGCGGGACAAGACCTTGACGACCTCGCCGCGAAAACGGTCCGTGCCTTTTTCTGGGAACACTTCGATCGCGACTTTATCATTAGTCATGATCCCGTCCATAGATTGGCGGGGGATATAGACATCGGGATGTTCGATGTCTTCGGGAATAAAAAATCCAAAGCCGTCCGGATGTCTTTTGATAGTGCCGTTGATGATTTTCTTTTTTTGCATGTTCAGGATGTATTTCCTTTTATTAAAGCCTAGCACAACTTAGGTGCTGGAAAAGCACAATATTCGCATTTATTTTTGATGGGCGATGTACTTTAGAAGTGGAGCAAGGGGAGGGAGAGAGAACTATAATATGATAAGGATATCGTAGAGCTTAAACCAAAAACTAAAAGGCCCCTTGCGGAGCCTTTTGTTTCTCATAAAACTAGAAGTATGCCAAGGCGCCCAGGGTCACAACGTTGGCGTTGTCCGCAGCCGCTCCATCTTTGTCAAAGAAGACTTTCTCGTCTGCTTTATCCATACGGTATTCGACATAGACATTTAAATTGCTCGAAAGGGCGATCTTGTCGGTGATTGAAATCACGTCGACTTTGTCAGCCGTGCCATAGCCGGCGTTGGCTGCTTTACCAATCGTTTCATAGCGCAATCCAAGATTGTGAATGTCGACCGTGTAAGTTAAAACGGCGCTCGTTGAGGTTGCGTTAAGCTCTGTGCCGCCGTTCACTTTGTTCGATTTGGCATCGTAAGTAATTGCCAACATTAACTCAGGCATAAATTTATAAGATGCCCACACACTCGTCGCAGATTTGTCTTCATTCGTTCCTGGAGTCGTGGTGCTGTCAGCGCCCATTAAGTAGCCCGCGAACAGGGTCAAATTGTCCAAATTTGACAATAAAGAAAGTTCCGTAGCCTTTGTTGGAGTCAGGTCTTCGCCGATCGCGCCATAATTAAACTGATTGTATGTCGAAAGGGTCGCCGTCAGCCAAGTTCCTGGCAAATAGCGAACGCGCAAGCCTTCTCCGTAACCCGGAACAATGGCTTGGTAAGCAACCGTGGGATTGTAAAATGCGTTTTCATAGCGCATTAAGGACTCATACCCCATTGTTGTTAAGAAGCGACCGAAGCCGATTTGCAGTTGTGGATTAACTTTAAAGAAAAGTTCCATCTGTTCCAAGGCACCAAAGTAAGCTTTCGTAGTCTTTGTCCCATCATTATAAGACATCGGCGTGTAAGCCAGGCGGCCGGTAAAAGAAAGGTCGTCCGTTTCCTTCTTCAGTAACAATTGCGCCTTTGCTAACCGGTAAGACTCATTGCCTAGGCTCAATCCATTGCCATCGCTGTTTGGATATGCCGCATTTTTGGAAGAAACGAAGTTAAAATCAAAAGCGGCTTCGCCATTTACGGTAATGCCGCTGACATCGGCGGCTTGAGATGTAACTGCACCCAAGACAAATAGTAATGGGAAGATGCCCTTAAAAACGTTCACAAAGATCTCCTTTTATTCCCCTGCGTCGGGTTTTTTTTGAAAATTATCTCGATAAAAAGGGGGGGCGGCCTAAGGGAAATATCAAAACTAGACTATGATCTAGTGCGCCAGCTCCATTTTAATAACTTGCGTCATTTGTTTTGGTGGCTGCCTAAGAATTGGAAAAAACCGCGACGAAAAGTCCTCAGTGCAAAAACATTCATGTTTTGTTTTTGATCTGACAAAATGAATAAAAATAGCGTGGGCATTGGTTTTCAAGGGATTTCTGTTTGTGAAAACGGCCACTCTTTGCGAGTTGTCATTGCGCAAAAAACGCTGTGTCCTTGATGCCACACGTTTGAAAAAGCTGTTTGATAATTGAGCACTTGACGAGGGGGGGCTAAATTTTTGTTGTTGATATCGGTCCAGCTCATCATTAGCATTTTTAATGTACAGAAATAAAAAATGTATTTTAAGAGAATACAAAGATTGCAACGAAACGAAAGGATGCAACTATGAAAAATCTTTTACTAGTAGCAGCTTTGACAGTAGCAGCAGCTCCTGCAATGGCTTCTAAGGCTCGTCTATCAGCTTTGGGCAACTCAGCTCAATTGGTTGACGTACAAAACACGTTCGAAAAACCTTACCAAATGCACTCAGTGGGTGAGTTGGTAACTATGGAGTGGGGTACTTCTGGTGATGGCGCTGCAAACCGCCCACATGCTGAAGGTGGCTTCATTAAAGCTCACGGCGAATCTGTATACGGTGTATACTTCGGTCGTAAATCTACTGATTTCAACACAGCTATTTCACTTGCCAACACAGGTTTCGGTTCTACTCTTCTTGAAGAGCAAAATCCAATCAACTTGATGTACGGTATGAAGTCTGGCGATCTTGCTTGGGGCGCGACTTTGAAATACAGCAACGGTAAAAACGACACAGGAGACAAAAAAGTTTCTTCTGCTGGTTTTTCTGCGGGTGTAACAAACGGTACATGGGATGCTAACTTGGTTGTCGGTCTTGCTGGCAAATCAGAGCAAACTGCTGTGACTGTTGAAAACAAATCAAACATCAAAATTGGTGGTGGTTACAAACTAACTGACGCACAATACGTATACGCTGATTTCAAAACAGCTAAAGTAGAAGGCGACACAACTGCTACTCCAGCTCTTGACTCAACTGTTGAAAAAACAATCATCAATGTAGGTTTCGTAAACACTGTTGTTAAAAACGACGATGTTAACTTCTTCTACGGTGTTGCTTACGGTTCAGACAAAACTAAAGATGGCGACGAAGTTCAAGCTCTTCCTGTATGGATGGGTATTGAAGCTAACGCGACTTCTTGGATGGTATTGCGCGCTTCTGTAAAACAAAGCGTTCTTATCAACGAAACTAAAACTGCAGCTGGTGCAAAATCTGATCTTGATTCTGTAACTTTCAACGCAGGTGCGGGTTTGAAATTGGGCAAAGGTATGCTTGATGCAAACTTCGGTACAGCTAACAAAGGTCAATTGAACTTCGGTAACGGCGCTGCTGGCCAAGAGTTCTTGACGAACGTAGCTTACACTTACATGTTCTAATTTTTGAACTAGTACAGTTTAAAGCAAAAAAGCCTGGGGCAACCCAGGCTTTTTTTATATTTAAAAGTCCTTTATTTTTCTCATTCCGGATGCTGTCTAGCCTCGACCTTTTTCTCTTTGTCCCCGACAAAAACCCGTTTTAGCATTTCCATAAATCATACTTTTATTTACATTTTTTCGAAAGGTTTTGGAATGCAGAACTTGTTCTACACATTTATCTTGAGCTCATCTGTTTTGGTTCTTTTAAGTGCTTGTTCGGGCGGTGGCGGTGGCTCTGGTGGCACAGGCACAACGACTACGAAAGCGACAGGAGCATTGTCTATTCCTGATATAAATTGTGGATCCTCTGCTTGCCTAAACTCTTCTACAATTATGGTAAGCCCAATGGCGATGAATTCTGCTGAAGAGGTCGCAGCCTATGGAGAGCTTGCGTATGACAAATTTAACACTGAGTACTTGCCAAAAATTAACGAAAATCTTTATAAAATGGAGTCGACTTTTAAAACTCTAGGCTATGAGACATGTGATCAAATTGTTGGTATTTCAAATGCTACGGATCAATCTCTTGGCAGCGGCTATACTGTAACGATCACGAGTGTGACAACAACTTCGCCATTCGGTGGAACGACTTCAAAACGCTTTGTGGTAAAGTATTCTTCAGATGCGGTAGCTGAAATCCAGATGGGTTGTTCGGGCACTGTTCGTACTATTTATGTCAAAGTTTTCGTAGACTCCACAAACCACTACGAAGTTTGGGCTAAAGTGGATTCTGCAAATACCGATGCAAAATCCTTGGAAGCAGCAGCGGATATCGGCAGTGGTAAATTAACTTTATATTTCAACAGCACATCTGCGACAGCCTTCACGTTGGGTGCTATCGGGAAGGATTATCCCAATCCGTACGACTCTGGAACTCCAATCAGTTTTTCTATTTTTGGACAAGCCAGTTTAGGCAGCCCAAAAATTGCGAAGATTTCTTATTCAAGTAACAATGCGGCGGCTCCTCCTACTTCATATAGTGCTCCGGATACAAATTGGGCTGGAACGTCTATTGGTCATTGTTATTCTAATTTAGATTCTGGAACTGTAGACAATGCGGGAACAGCTTGCAGCTCGCTGTCTTCTGCTTCGCCAACGACATCTGGAGTCCGCGGTCACACGGGCGCTGGTACTACTTGGATCGTGAACGACTATTCGACAGCGATTCCTGGAATTCTATAGCCTTCAAAAGAAAAACCCAAGCAGGGGGGGCTGCTTGGGCTTTAGGGGGTTAAGTAATTTTTAAAGAAAGCAACTAGCGAGTAGCAGTTGCTTTCTTAGCTTCTACTTTAGCAACTTGAACACTTTTTGGCGGGTTTGTGTTCGCAAAACGACCTGAGTTGTCTTGGTGAGTGCATTTAGCAGCCATAGCTGTTGTTGCCGAAAGTGCGATCAAAGTAGTTGTGATGATTTTTACTAGTGTCATTTTTAACTCCTTCGCAACAGCGTATACTTATCCTTATAGCGAAGAGCATGCCATTGCAGTTGCTTCATTGTGAGAAAAGCCGTATGACCTTTCAGGTACTTACAAGAGCTGATTCTCACAGTGAGATCTGCTTAGCGACGAGTGACCCTTTGTGCGTTGCTGTGTCTAAGGAGTGTTCTTTTGCGCCCGTTATTCAAAGCCATCGGCTTTATCCTGATTGCGATGTTTTCGATTCAATTTGGTGCATCTTTAGCCAAACAGATCTTCCCGGTGGCGGGGCCGGCGGGATTGACAGCTTTAAGGGTGACGATGTCCGCCTTGATTTTGTGTCTTTTCACCCGCGTTTGGAAACATAAGATTTCCTGGCAAGACATGCCCATGATCGCGGCCTACGGATTGTCTTTGGGTTTCATGAATTTGCTTTTTTACTTTTCGCTCGAAAAAATCCCCCTAGGGGTTGCCGTGGCTTTAGAGTTCGTAGGGCCTCTTTCGGTGGCCTTGCTGTTTTCACAGAATAAGTGGGATTTTTTGTGGGTCCTTTTGGCGGGCTTAGGAATTTATTTAATTCTGCCTTCGGGCAATGCGCCAGAGGCTTTAAATGTCCAAGGCGTTTTATTGGCTCTGGGGGCGGGATTTTTCTGGGCCTTGTATATCATTTTTGGTAAGGCTGCTGCCAAGCGTGGCGAAAGTAGGCACGTATCAGCCCTAGGGATGGTCTTTGCGGCGCTGGTCGCATTGCCTGCTGGATTTATTTTTAATGGTGCTGAAATTCAGAATCTGTCCTTGTGGCCACAAGGATTTATGATTGCAATATTGTCCAGTGCCTTACCTTATTCCCTAGAAATGAAAGCGATGAAAGACCTGCCAGCAAAAACCTTCGGTGTTTTGATGAGCATGGAGCCCGCAGTGGCAACGCTGATGGGGATTTTAATTTTAAAAGAAGTATTAACGGTGTGGCAATGGGTGGCGATTGCCTGCGTGATCGTGGCTTCCGCGGGAAGTTCTTTGACGGCGAACTCCGCGCGATCTTCTGTCGATTCTTAGTGCGGCATTTTTATCCGCACTAAAATTTAAAACATATTATTTTTTCTCTTCCGCAGTTTTTTCTGAAGCATCAAGATAATCAGGAGCCACAAAATCCACGGTGAATGGGTATTTGTACGACTTGTAAGCGCCCAGTTTCGGCTTGCCGGCTTGGGCATAAGAAGTGTCCCACAAGTTTGCTAACAACAAAGCGCTGCGTGCCATTTGGGTGACAATCATAGGCTTCATTTTCTTGAAGGCGACAATTGCTGGCTCACGTTCCGCTGCGGTTTTGATTTCCATGCCACGTTCTTTGGTCAGGACTGATTTTTTCTTGATCGGGTCTAATTTATAAATCTTCGAAATTTCTTTATTTGAAATGACACCCAAAGATTTCATTTTTTCAATCGTCGTTGCTGGCTTTAAGAAGGCTGGGTTCTTCATTGCACGCGCTTCTTTGAGGACTAAGAAATCTAAATCGCCATCGAAATTTCCAACTACGGCATCTTCATAATAGGCATGGATGCCGCCGTGACCTGTCGCATAGCCGTCATAGTCTGCCGTTGTATGAAAAGGCTGTCCATTGTCGCCAACGTAATGACCCATCAGGCCCATCGACACGACCATTTGGTACGCGATCTTATTGTAGGGAAGCTCGTTGTTTTGCTCTTCTTTGAAGTTTGCGGGAACAGACGACAACGAGAATTCTTTCTCGAGTGCTGCAATGATGCGCATGAACTGATCTGCACGCCACCATGAAGAGCCAAACTCTGTGGGAATAGATTTAATTGTGGTGCCATCATTTTTAAATTTATCAGGCTTGCCAGTAAAGTCCGCGATAATTTTTTTATACTCCATCGGAATGTCTTTCACATCCAGACCGATCACTTCGATATCGATAAAGTGTGTCGGGTTTCCTAGTTTGCCGACATCGCCACCTAAGCTCTTCCAGTAAAAGTCTGGCATGTTGCACAGGTGTCCCATCATTTGGGGTTTGTGCTGCAAATATTCTTTAAGGCCCGGTTCCTTCACTAAAAAGCTCGCTACACGGCAGATAGTATCATGACCACGACCGCCCCAAGCCAAAGCGTTTGCAGAGCCAAGCAACAGCAGACCAACCAAAAGATGTTTCATAAAACCTCGCTTAATTATTTTCCCAAAGCCTTCGGAGCCCGACTTTTACCAATAAATCCGGCCAATGCGATGATGGTGACAACGTAAGGCAAAATTTGAATAAACTGAACAGGAATTTCGAAGTTACCGATGTGCATCCCTTGCAGGCGAATTTGCACAGCATCGGCAAAAGCAAATAGCAGACAAGCTAAGAACGCAGGTAACGGGCGCCACTTACCAAAAATCAAAGCGGCGAGTGCCATAAAGCCTCGCCCCCCGGTCATCATCGGTGAATACGACGAAGCCAAGAATAGTGATAAGCTTGTGCCTCCCCAGGCGGCAAAGACACCACTTAAGCTGACGGCCGCCCAGCGCACTTTGCGCACACTCACGCCGCTCGCAACAAGGGCCTCGGGATGTTCGCCAGCAAAGAGCAACCACAGGCCCGAACGGGTTTTGTATAACCAGTAGGTTAAAGCCGTCACCAAGATAAAAGCCATCAGCATAGGTTCAAATCTAAAACGATCTTCTAATAAAAGTGCTGGGGTAGAGCCTGTCGAGCTATAAAGAATTTTTGTGATAAACGGAATTAAACCCATTACCAAAAGATTCACCGCCATACCCGTGATGATTTGGTCCGCTTTCAACTCAATCGTGAAGAAAGCATAGAATGCACCCATTGCCAATCCCGCGATTAAAGCGGCTCCCCAGCCCAACCAGGCAGAGTCAAAGGAATAGCCCACGACAGCCCCGGCAAAGGCACCTGCGAGCATAAAGCCTTCCAGCGCCACATTGACGACTCCGGAGCGTTCGCTCATAAAGCCACCCATAGATGCAAAAATCAGCGGGGTCGCCAGACGCAAAGTTGCAAACAACAAAGAAAAAACGAGCAGCATGAACTCCATTAGTTTTTTCTCCTTTTATTTTTGCTAATCCACGCCCAGTACCCTTGCGCGGTCACGCCAAGAATGATCAACGCTTGAATGATTTGCGAAAAATTGCGCGTAATCGTCGCTGTTTCAAGATCTAAATCCGAAGCCCCTTTATGCAAAGCTCCCATTAAAAAAGCTGCAGCAATAATTCCTAAAGGATTGTTGTTAGCCAGCAGGGCCACCGCAATTCCGATAAAACCATAATCCGGAGAAAACCCAATTCGATATTGCCCGGTGCTGCCTAAAACTTCAGATAAGGCCACACAACCAGCCATAGCTCCCGCGATGGTCATGGCTAACATCTGCACGCGTTTCCCTGAAATTCCGGCACGATGGGCCGCTTCAGGGTTTGATCCCACAGCCCGCAAAGCAAAGCCCCACGGGGTTTTCCAGAGAAATATCCACATGACAATGGCAAACACAATTGCAAAAACTAACGAGGCATTTGCTGGTGTATCAGGAAAGCGGCGGGCGATGAGGTCATAATCCTTAAACATATAGTTGGGACTGACCACGGCCGTTTCAGGACTCTGTGAATTTGGATTCGGAATAATCTGTAAAGTGAACCAGCTAGCTAAACCAGCCGCGATAAAATTCAGCATGATTGTAATAATCACTTCATGGCTGCCGCGATAGGCACGCAACCATCCTGCAATCCATCCCCACAAGCCTCCCGCGAGTAAAGCCGCAGCAAATGCCACCATCGGTGCTAGTGGAAATGGAATGTTTGGAAATAGAATTCCCACCGCTGCTGCTGTGACAACGGCAATAGTCAGCTGTCCCTCAGCACCGATATTAAATAATCCGGCATGAAAGCCAACGGCCACAGAAAGGCCACAAAAAATCAGCGGGGTTGTGTAAGACAAAGTCAGGCCCAAGTCGTACATCGAACCAAAAGCACTGCGCATCAGGATCATAAAAACATTTAAAGGATTTTCGCCAGCAAACAAAGTTAACGAAAGTGCGATACATAAGCCTAAGATTAAACCAATGATGCGTTTCATCGTCCGCCTCCCATTGATGTTCCTAAGGCTACTTCGTCAAATTCCTTGCGGGTAAACTCCGCGACGATTTTTCCTTTGTACAAAACTAGAATACGATCTGACAGGGTCATCAATTCATCAAGTTCTGATGAAATCAAAAGAATCCCGGCGCCCTCATCGCGGGCTTTGCGAATTTCACCATGAATAAACTCAACAGCGCCGATGTCCACGCCACGCGTAGGTTGAGCCGCGATCACCACGTCCGGTTTTTGCGAAAGGGTGCGGGCCACAACCAACTTCTGCTGATTCCCACCGGAAAGCTTTTCGAAAGGCAGCAGGGGATTGTGGGGCCGAACGTCATAGGCGTTCATGATTTCTTGGGTGCGCGAAATAATCTGTCGTACTTTCAAAAAGATCCCACGACGAAACTGTGGGTTATACTGCTGACCCAAAAGAAAATTTTCATAAATCGGACGCGATGGCAAAACACCAAAACGCAATCGATCTTCAGGGAATGAGCCCACCAGACCCGTGCTGGTGACCGTGCCCACGAAAGAAGACTTTTTTAAAGCTGACTTATCTAACAAAGCGCGAATGATGATATCTTGTCCGTTGCCCTCAACTCCCGCGATGCCCAAGATTTCTCGGCGATGCAGTGTAAAGTTGATATTTGCAACACTGTGATTGCCTAAAGACGCACTGACATTTTCAAACTTAAGGATCGGGGACTTCTCATCCACAGTCGTGCTGCGCTCTTGGGGCTTTTGTGGTCGGCGACCGACCATCATTTCGGCGAGATCTTCGCAATTCGTATCGACAGTTTTTTTATGACCGACAACTTTCCCAGCCCGGAACACGGTGACGGCGTCGGTAAGACTCATCACTTCTTTAAGCTTATGGGTGATAATTAAAATTGTTTTGCCTTCGTCGCGCAGGCGGCGCAAGTTTTTGAATAAATCCTGAACTTCTTGAGGTGTTAAAACTGCCGAGGGTTCATCAAGAATTAAAATTTCAGAATCCTGGGACAGAATTTTCAAAATTTCGATACGTTGTTGTTCGCCCACGGAAAGATCTTCAACCAAAGAATCTAAGTTGATTGAAAAGCCATAGTGTTCGGCTAAAGACTGCAAACGAGCTTTTTGTTCTTTGCGTGGCAACAGCGAAAATGCGGAGCCTTTTTGTTGCAATAAAATATTATCTAAAGCCGTATAGGGTTCTGCCAGCATAAAGTGCTGGTGAACCATGCCAACCTTGGCGTTCATCGCATCAATAGGCGAAGAAAACGCAACAGGTTTGCCATTTAAAAAAACTTGGCCGGCATCAGGTTGGTAAAGACCAAAAAGGATTTTCATGGCAGTGGATTTGCCGGCACCGTTTTCACCAACGATGCCGTGAATGCTGCCTTTCGCGACATAAAAAGAAACATCAGAATTGGCGTGAACTTCGCCGAAAAACTTCGATACTCCTTTGAACTCTATCGCCGCTGGAATGGTCATCGCTTATTTCTTTTTGTAATAATCAGGAACTTGGATTTGTCCCGCGATGATTTTAGCTTTGATGTCTTCTAATTTTTTACGAGTTTCAGCTGGGATTAGCTTTTCATTGTATTGGTCCAAAGTGTAATCAACACCTTTATTTTTCAAACCAAAGCGGCTGACGCCACCGGTGAACTTACCCTCTTGGGTTTCTTTGATGGTGTCATAAACGGCAACGTCCACGGCTTTCAACATGCTTGTTAAAATTACGCCCGGCTTAATCCAGTTCTGATTGGAATCACAACCAATAGCGAATTTCTTTTTATCTTCAGCGGCATCAAAAACGCCGGTGTTTGAGGCGCCAGCGCCTGCATAAATTACGTCAGCACCTTTTGCAAATTGTGCCAACGCCAGCTCTTTGGCCTTTGCGGGATTGTTCCAAGCCTCACCAGTGACGCCAACATAGTTTTCTGTCGTCGTGATTTTTGGATTGATATATTTTGCCCCGGCAACATAACCCATCGCAAAGCGGCGGATCAGTGGAATATCCATGCCCCCGACAAAACCAACAGAGTTTGTTTTTGAAGTCATTGCCGCAAGAGCACCGACGAGGAAAGAACCTTCGTG
The DNA here is from genome assembly GCA_013360185.1 of Bdellovibrio sp. Taxonomy (GTDB): domain Bacteria; phylum Bdellovibrionota; class Bdellovibrionia; order Bdellovibrionales; family Bdellovibrionaceae; genus Bdellovibrio. The sequence continues at coordinate 31,029 of JABWCO010000007.1, read as the reverse complement.
CTCTTCAAACAACAAAGAGCGTACGTTCGCCGCATTGATTTCGCCGTCGACGATCGCGAATTTTACTTTAGGAAATTGGGCTGCGACTTTTTGAACGGCATCTTTTTGTGCAAAGCCAATTCCGATCACTAAGTCGAAATTCTTTCGGGCAAAAGAACGATGTAAATTTTCAATCGCATTTGTGTCAGTTGCCTCGACATATTTCAAATCGATCTTTAAATCTTTTTGCGCTTTCGTTGCACCTAAGTAAGCTGCCGCATTGAAAGACTTATCATCTTTGCCGCCCTTATCTAAAACCAGGCCGACTTTAAGTGTATTTGCGAATGAAAATGTGCTGATTAGCATTATTAACAAGTTGGTAAGGATCGACTTAAACATCATTTGGTCCCCCAAGAGCAAAGAAACTTGAGTGCTTTTTGGCATCAAGTAAGCGTTTGATTTTACAAAAAAAACTTTGATTTCTTGGTCCGTGAACGTAAGAGCAGTGCCTGAGTGAGTCAAGCCGAAAGGACAGCCAGGTAAATATACTCCGCCGTTACAACGCTGTTATGTCTTAATTTCAATTAGTTGATTGTTTAATACCAGATTAGGATTGCCGTAACGATGAACTCAACGAAGCAACTCGGAGGTAATAAGAATGGAATCTCAAACAATCCTAAATGGCGGCGTTAACTCTCTTGGTTTTATGGCAAATCAAAACCTAAACCTAAATATTCCAAACACTTCAAATGTGCCTTATGAGGTCATTCACCTGAAGGAAGAAGAAACGATCTTTAAAGAGGGTGAGCAGTCCAAGGGCCTTTATTATGTGCAATCTGGATGTGTGAAGGTTGTAGTGAATCGGTCCCATGCCAGAGGCCGCACGACCACAAATGAGTATGTTACAAAACTAGTTTCGCCCAGTGAATATTTTGGATACAAAGCACTTGTTAAGAATGCGCCTATCCAATGCCACGCGAAGGCGGTCAAGCCCACCGTCCTTTGGCTTTATCCGCGAGAGCTTATTCAGGTGGCCATTGCTCAGGCAAGCCCCCTGGTGAAGCTACTTTTGAATCAGTCTGTGAATGATCTAGAGTCCTTTGAAAACACTAGTCAGTTGCACTACTTGGCTTCGGTGCAAGAGCGTATCGCGTATCAGCTGGTCATGCTTTCGGATCGTTTTGGCGTGCAAACTCCGCAGGGGATCTCTTTAAATCTGCGCCTGACACGCAACGAGTTTGCGCAGCTGGCAAGCACCATCAACGAGTCTTTATCGCGTCACTTGACCGAGTTTAAAAACGAAGGATTGATTGATCTGAATGGTAAAGAAATCATCATCAAAAACCGCGAGGGTTTGATGAAAAGATCGGGAAATTTCTAATAATTTTTCAACTCGCCTTAGAAATCCTAGGGCGAGTTGAAATTGCTTGACGCAAGACATCCGAAAAAGGTACGGCGTACCTCGATGGAACCCATTGGTTATATTGAATCGTGTTTTCGCGATAAATTCGGAACTCCGCGCCAGCCCGGTCTGGTGAAGAAGGCTTGGGCGCAGCTTAAAATCCGCGCCGACTTACAGCCCGAGGAATCCCTTCAAGGTTTGGAGGGGTTTAGCCATGTGTGGCTGATTTGGGTTTTTCATCAAAACAAAACAGCTCGCTTTCATGCCAAAGTTCATCCACCTCGTTTAGGGGGGGCTACCATGGGCCTTTTTGCGACTCGCAGTCCGCATCGTCCTAATCCCATTGGTTTGTCTTTAGTTGAACTTATTCGCGTTGAAAAAGATGGTATTGTCGTTGCCGGAGCTGATCTGGTCGATGGCACGCCGATCTTAGATATTAAGCCTTATCTTCCTTTTGTTGAATCCTTGCCAGAAGCGCGCTCTGGTTGGCCGGCAGAGGTCGCCCAAGAGCCCATTCGTGTGGAATTTACAGAGCACGCCGCAAAACTTATGGCGGATTGGCAAAAACGTTATCCTGAAACGGCTCTGCAGGAAATTATTGAAGAAACATTGAAATTAGATCCCCGCCCGGTGGTTTATCGCGGTTATGAAGCGGGGGAGTCCCCGTATCGCAATGAACACGCGGTTCGGCTTTTTGACGGGGACATTCATTTTAAATTTGTAGGGCCGAATTTGGTCAGCGTTCACGATATTCTTTTTACGCATAATTAGTTGCTGTTGCTTTTTAATTCAGCACCTTGTTACAGTCCCTCTAGAACCAAAATAAGGGGGAAATCATGAGAACACTGGATACTGCTTCTCATTCTGAAAACAGCACTCTTCGTAAAGTTCCGACACTCAGTCTTGCAAGTTACACCAAAGGATCTGATGCTGATCGTGCGAAGTTCATCGACAGTCTTTTTACAGGACTGAAAGAATACGGCTTCATTATTCTAAAAGACCACAACGTCAAAGCTGAATCTTTGCATAAAGCCTATGAACTTCTTAAAAAGTTTTATGCCTTACCCACAGAAGTTAAAAAATCCTACATTTCACCAAATGCGGGTTTTCAGCGGGGTTACACACCGTTTGGGCAAGAGCACGCGAAAGACTCTCCAGTAATGGATTTAAAAGAGTTTTGGCACGTAGGCCGTGTTCTTTCTGAGGGGAACGCTTTAAAATCCGTGTACCCTGAAAACGTTTGGCCTGCAGAGGTTCCAGAATTCAAAGAGCACTTCATCTCGTTGTTTAATGCTTTGGAAGAAGCCGGCGATGTTATGCTAGAAGCATTAACAATGCCTTTAGAAGTCCCAAAAGACTTCTTCGCAAAAATGACTAAAGATGGAAATTCTATTTTGCGTCTTTTGCATTACCCTCCCATTCCCGAAGGCGTGGACCCACGTTGCGTGCGTGCGGCAGCTCACGAAGACATTAACTTTATTACGATCTTACCGGCGGCGACAGCTTCTGGTTTGCAATTAAAAGATCGCGATGGTCAGTGGTTAGAGATCGTATCAGAACCTGATACCTTGATCGTCGACGTGGGCGATATGTTAGCGCGTTTGACGAACGATGTATTGCCTTCGACAACTCATCGAGTGATCAATCCGCAGGACGGAACAAATCAAGCTCGTTACTCGATGCCCTTCTTTATGCATCCGCACCCCGAGGCGATGTTAAGTTGCTTACCATCATGTAAAGGGACAGGCGCTAAATACCCTGATATCACTGGTCATGACTTTCTGATGCAACGGTTGAAAGAAATCGGTCTTATCAAATAAAAAGGGGGCCGCATGAAGTACACGATAATGTCGCTTATAGCGGTCGTGGTTTTTTGGGCAAATGCAAGTGAAGCTGCTTACAACTTCATGAGCTTTAAAATCCGTGAGCTGGGACCCAAACAATACGATTACTCATTCGTGTGGAATCCCGTCACCGAGGAAGCCAATCTGCGTTTAGGCCTGGTTTTGGTGAAGGCGGATCCTGTTCTGGTGGACCAAGAGCTGCGCTTTTCCCTTGCGGAAGGTGTGTCTTACACCGCGACAGATGTGCCAGAGCTGCTTGAAGGATGTGAAACCGTGGTGCATTCGCAGTTTGATTATCAGCCGGGATTACCTAGTTATTTAATGTTTGTGACTTTAAAGGGATCAAACTGTCAGCGCGTAGCAAAGCTTTTTGATGATTTGCAAATTCGTATGCATTTTGCTGGGGTCGCCATTTCTGCGACTGAAAAATCAAATTTAGTTTTAGATATCAGCAGATAAATTTTTTTTGATTCTAAATTAGAAACTTTTGAGAATAAAAAAGGAGCTCCATCGGAGCTCCTTTTTTTATTTTGTCTAAAATAATTATGATTATTGAAAACGAGTCAAGGCGTCTCGAAGTGAATCCAACTGCACTTTCGATTGCGCTAAAAGAACTTTGTCCGCGGCAACCACGTCTTCATCTGCGTTCGCAATAAACTTTTCGTTAGAAAGTTTGCTTGAAAGCATCCCGATATCTTTTTGCAGTTTTTCAACCAGCTTATTGATACGTTTTACTTCTTCGTCAAAATCGACCAGACCCTCAAGTGGAATGATCACTTTAACACTCACATCTTTCACAGCAACCGGGGCCACCGCGCACTTCATCAGATTGCCTTCAGTGCCTATATCCAAGTTTTCAATACGTCCCATATTCAAAATCGCCGTGCGATTGTTGCCAAGGATCTTTTGCACTTGATCGTTCGTTACACCCAAGCGTGCGTTGATTTTCACAGCTGGACTGATGCGGTTTTCGCCGCGAATGTTACGGATAGCTGTAATTACTTCTTTCACGATATCAATTTCTAACGCCGCTTGGGATGAACCCAGGCTTAGGAATTCTTTATCGTTACGGGTGTTCGGGAATTGATCCACGATACAAGCAGCCCCTTTGATTGGCAGCTTTTGATAGATCTCTTCCGAAATAAATGGTGCAAACGGGTGCAACAAGCGAGTGATACGATTTAAAATCTGCGCGATCACTAGTTGTGTTGCTTGTTTTTCTTCGGCGTTTGTTCCGTTCATAATTGGTTTTGTGAACTCGATGTACCAGTCGCAGAATTGATTCCAAATGAATTGGTACAAAGCCGTTGCGGCTTCAGAAAACTTTTCAGCTTCCATCGCGTCTTCAACTTCTTTGGTCACTTCGGCAAGCTTCGTGATGATCCATTGATCGAACACGCTGATTTGTGACTTGTTCGGAAGTGCTTTCACGCCATCTGCTGGAACTTTGAAGTCTTGCAGATTTGAAAGCGCGAAACGAGCCGCATTCCAAATCTTGTTCATAAAGTTACGGTAGCCCTCAAGGCGTTGTTCGCTAAACTTAAAATCTTTTCCAGAATACAGGTGCGCTGCGAATGTGAAACGTAAAGCATCCGCACCATATTTTTCAATCATCTCCACCGGGTCAATAGAGTTGCCTAAAGACTTCGACATCTTTCTGCCTTGAGAGTCGCGCACCAAGCCGTGGATGTAAACCGTGCGGAAAGGAACATCACGTTGGAACTCAAGTCCCATCATGATCATACGAGCCACCCAGAAGAAGATAATATCGTGACCCGTCACTAGGTAACTTGTGGGATAGAATGTCTTTAATGTTTCAGTTTCATTTGGCCAGCCCATTGTTGAAAACGGCCATAAAGCAGAGCTGAACCAAGTGTCCAAGACGTCTTCGTCTTGAGAAACTTTTTTGCTGTTACACTTTTCACAAGAAGTCACTTCCGTTTCGCTGACGGTCTGGTGTTCACAATCAGCGCAATACCAAACTGGAATTCGGTGGCCCCACCATAACTGACGCGAAATACACCAGTCTTCGATGTTGTTTAGCCAGTGCAGGTAAACTTTTGTCCAAGATTCGGGCTCAAAGCGGATCGTCCCATTTTCAACCACGCGTTTTCCTGGTGTCGCCAATTGTTCCATCTTAACGAACCACTGTTCAGATAAGTACGGCTCAACGACCGCGCCAGAGCGTGAGCAGTGGCCGACAGAATGTACATGCACTTCTTCTTTTTCTAACAGGTTTTGGGCTTTTAAATCTTCAAGAATGCGTTTGCGAGCTTCTTGAACTTTAAGGCCCTGGTAGGGGCCGCCATTTTCATTTAGCTCTGTTTTTTTATTCAAAATGTTAATGAACTCTAGGTTGTGTGATTTTCCGATTTTATAATCGTTAAAATCATGTGCCGGTGTGATTTTAACGACACCGGAACCGAACTCTTTGTCGACGTAAGTGTCCGCGATGATCGGGATCTTTCTGTTGATCAATGGAATAAGTGCGTTCTTGCCGATCAAGTGTTTGTAACGATCATCCTCAGGATGAACGCACAAAGCGCTATCGCCTAACATAGTTTCTGGACGAGTCGTTGCAACGATCAGCATCTCAGAGCTGCCTTCAAGGGCGTACTTAAGATGGTACATCGAACCTTTGATTTGTTTGTGTTCAACTTCCAAATCCGAGATTGCAGTTTCCAAAGGTCCTGACCAATTTACTAAGCGCTTCCCGCGATAGATCATGCCTTTTTTGTGCAAGCTTACGAAAACTTTTTTTACAGCTTTCGACACGCCTTCATCTAAGGTGAAAACTGCGCGATCCCAATCACATGAGTCGCCCAAACGGCGCATTTGTGAATAAATACGATCGCCGTATTGGTGCTTCCAGTCCCAGACTTTTTCTACGAATTTTTCACGACCCAAATCGTGGCGGGTCACGCCTTCTTTTTTGAGCTCACGTTCAACCACCGATTGGGTGGCGATTCCGGCATGGTCCGTGCCCGGCAACCACATAGTATTGTAACCATTCATACGCTTCCAGCGAATCAAGATGTCTTGGATCGTGTGATCCAAAGCATGGCCCATATGCAGAAAGCCAGTGACGTTCGGTGGAGGTAAGATGATAGAAAATGGAGGCTTTGTTGATTGGTCTTGAGCTTTAAAATAACCAGAACTTTCCCACCATTGGTACGTGCGATTTTCAACGTCCGCGGGATTATAACGATCAGATAATTGTTGTGACATTTTCAGAGACTCCCTGAGGGTTTTTAGCCCTTAGAGGTTATCAAATATGGGGCTCTTTCGGTAGGGTAAATCGGGGGTTGGGCGATGAGATCCTTAGATGAAACATCGCAGCATCCGCTCTGTGCCGGCTTCTCTTTCGTCTAGGTCCGGCAAAATAAAAAAACCCACATCTAATTAAAGATGTGGGTTTGTAAAAGCAGATAATTTTTTATCGAACTATTACTTCAAGAAGTCAGCCATGATGCGAGCACCAACAACAACTTCGTCTTTAATTGCGTCATTAGCAACGCCATCCAAAGCAGCTTTGGTGTTGTTGTACGCCAAGTGGTAACGGAAGTTCACATCGTTGTATGGTTTGTATTCAACCACGGCGCCGATAGTAGTGTACTTGTTCGTTTTGTCAGTGGCGCCGCCGATTTTTTCTTCAGAAGATGCGAACTCGATACGTGGAGTAATGCCTTCTAAGTCCGTATAAGCAAGTTTCGCAACAATTGAAGTCATTGAATCTTTAAATCCAGTTGCGTCTGTTTTGAATTCGCCCATCAAGTAATCAACAGAGATCGCGACTGGAGCTGAGTTCCACATAACGCCAGCAGCTGTATAAGCATGCTTATCGTCCTTAACAGGACCCGCTAGCATATGGTGACTTAGAATAAAGTTAAGAGCTTTTTCCATGAAAGCCCCTTTCCAAGTTACGCCATACATGTTGGAGTTTTGCGTGGCTACTGGTCCTGCCTTGGTGTCTGTTTCATTTGTAGCCATCAAGTGGATTTGGTTGCCGCCGAAGGTCAGTGTGCCTTTTGCACCAGTCATGTAAAGTAAATCTTTTGTTCCCAGCAAAGTAGCAGCGTTACCTGATGGCGTGTAAAACGGAGAAGTCATATACAAGTCTGCACCGCTCGTAGCGCCTTCGAAGCCGCCGAATTCGGTATTGAATTTACCTGCAGTCAAAGAAAAATTATCAGACATTTTGTGAGTTAAGTATGCAAGCTCCACTGCTGTGTGAGAAGCATCAATGCCACTGGTTGTAGACTTGTTGAAAGCAATACGAGCGCGGAAGCTTAGATCTTCCATAGCTTTTCCGGAGTAATCCAGGCGACCCGTTTTGAAGTAAAACTTCGAAGAATCTGCAGTTGCAGAGTCTTTGTAAGTTGTAGAGTTGTAGTCGGCACGCATGTCCAAATTCAAAGAACCTGCGTGAGCTGCTGAAGTCACGGCAACCAATGCCACAACTTGAGTCAAAAACATTTTCATTAGTACATCCTTGTTGAAAGTTAGCTATTTTGTTTTTTGAATGCACTCAAATGCTACAAAAAAAAATCGCAACCAACAATGGTTTCTTTTTTTTTGTATGTTGTAGGTCACCTTAGCGCCGAGTTTAAGATTCGCGCTCGGCAGATAGTCCCTGAAATCCGCCCTTAACATAATATGCGTTCGTGAAGCCCAACTGCTCAAGTTGTCGAACAATAGTGGGAGTCTTTGTCCCGTCGGCATCAAGAACGACGATGCCAAAATTACTAGGGACTTTTTTGTTTTCTACACTTACCACAACACGATCTTGATCACAAAATATCGTGATATTTTCAAGGTGCATTTTTATCATACTGTTGAACCATGGTTTCACATCAACATTGTCTAAAACCAGCAGCAGAAGCGGGATTCGGCTTTGTAACAAGTTATTAAATTGAAAGTATCCGATGCTGTTGAAGTCCATTTTTTAACCTACGCGTCCGTGTTCAGGAATAAATTTATAAATTACCAAAGCCACTGCTAATCCGAGGAATGCTAACAAACCCGATGCCCAAAATGGTGCGGTGATCGTGACTGTGCCATACAAAAAACCACCAAGCGCGGGGCCGATGATACGCCCTAAGGAAGCCATGCTCTGTGTGACTCCCATCGTTGCGCCTTGTTCTGCGGGATCTGTCAGCAAGCTGATACTACCCAGGATGGATGGATTCGAAAGTCCATTGCCCAAAGATAACAAGGTCATCGCGATGGCCATGAAAGTCAGATTTTCAGAGACGGCAATCGTGGTGAGACCTAGGGCAAAGAGGGTAAGACCTAGGCGTAACACTTTTCTCTCGCCCCACTTTGGCAAAAGACGACGCACCAAAAAACCTTGTGTGAAGACAATGATCACACCGATATAAGCAAAGCCAAAGCTGACTTGTTTGATTGTCCACTGAAATTTTTCTCCCATGAACAAGATCAGCGTCGCTTCCATTGACGACATTGCAAGTGAAGAAAGTAAGAAAACTAAAATTAACGGACCGACTGTTTTTAAATTTAGGTAATGCCACAGCAAAGAAAAACGCTTCTTTTTGGCTGCCGACTCGCTTTTTTCATTCAGTGATTCGCTAAGGAACTTCAAGCCAAATAAGAAATTGGCGAAACACAAAGCCGCGACCCAATAAGCGGAAAAAGAAGTATCAAAGTGTGGCGCTGGATTGATCGAGTGCCCCCATAAGGCGAAGGCACCACCTAACGCAGGACCTACCACAAAACCCAGGCCGAACGCAGCTCCAATCAATGCCATGCCCTTCGAGCGTTCGTGCTTAGGAGTGATGTCGGAAATATAGGCAGATGCTGTCGAAAGACTGGCACCAAAGAAGCCAGCTAAGAGTCGCGCGATAAAAAGCCATTCCAAAGAGCGGGCCCAAGCAAATAGGACATAAGAAAGGCCTTCTCCGACTAAGCAGAACAGCAATATAGGACGCCGACCAAGTTTATCACTGAGGCGACCCCAAAAAGGGGCGAACAGAAACTGCATTAAAGAATAGACCGAAAGCAACAAACCGGTTTCAAGCGCAGTGGCGCCAAAGTTGCGACTAAGGATTGGGATAATTGGGATGACTACACCAAAGCCTACTAAATAAAGGAAAACGGTGAAAAAGATGATTGCAAGCCGTGATTTGTTTGATGTCGAACTCATACGGTTGTTAATATTAGGAAGTTATGAAAATGGCAATTAATCTTCAGCGTTTGACCTCTACTTGTGTAAGCCTTCTTTTCTTTTCGCTTCCGGCGTTGGCTTGGGACAATTACAAAGAATTTAAGCGTGATCACTGGGACTTTGAGGCAGGAACAGAGTTCTTTCGATCTGAGGCCAACTACCCCTCTTCCGGAGGTGGCAGTCAAAGCTTAAACAGCGGCAATTATTTCCAGACTTTGGATTTTACTTTCGGTACGCGTTATATGCCTCGTCAGACGTGGTCGATGTTTGCTCAAGGGACGGTTTCCAATGCGGAAAGCAAAGATTCCTTAGCGACGCGCACGAATAGCTCGTTTAGCGAAGTGCATTTGGGTTTGGATTTTGTGATGTATTCGGATTTATTTCAAATGATTCCCGAAGTCGTTGCCGTCTTACCCACAGAAAAAGTCAATTCAGGATCTGACACCGTTTTGAATTCCGAAGGTGTCCTGGAGGTCCGCTCTCGATTGATTTTTCAAAAAGATCTCGGAACTTGGCGAGGTTATGGCTGGTTGGGTTATAACTATCGCGGGGACGGCCGTTCCTTCTTGATGCCTTGGGGACTCGGCATACAAATGAAGAAAAATCGTTTCCTTTGGGGGGGCGAGCTTTTCGGTTATCAAAGTATCAGCGACGACACAGACAAAAATTCCACCACGCGCATCGCATATATCAATGGTGTCAACGCGGGCTCTATGAAGTATTATGGCATTAATCCGTCGCTCATGGATACGCAAGTTTTCGTCACCTGGTTGGTCAGTCCCAAATGGAGTATCCAAGTAAATGGTGGTTTGACGTTGATGGGTTCCAACTCGGCTGCCGGCTTGCATGCTGGCGGAGTGATTCGTTATAGTTTTGACCTGACTGAAGGCTATGTCGAAGAGCCCGCAGTGGCGCCAATTGATTCTCCCGTACCCTCGTATCGTTCGAATATGTACAACTCGGAGCTAGGATCAGAGAAAAAAGTAAATCAGTTTCGAGAGGACACGTCAGATGGTGTGCAGCAAGATATCTTTAAGGCCCGGCCCACGCAAAAACCCGGTCCTAAGCGCGTGAAGGAAAAGCAATTGCAACAGCAATTAGATCAAACAGAGTTTGATATCGAATTGAAATCCAAAAAGAAGCGCAAAAGCCGTTAATTAAACTTTCAAAAGAACGCGGGCGGCATCCAATTCGACGCCTGCAATGTCTACGGTCTTATGGCGACCTGTTTCGCCTTTCACTAAATGAATATCCCGTTTTGGAATATCAAATAGATCCGAGAGGTATTCAATCAGGCCTTCGTTGGCGCGACCATCAAGCGGTGGGGCTGTGATTTTAATTTTGATTTCACCGTTATGAAGCCCAATGACTTCATTCTTAGATGCCTTCGGCTGAATAAAAAGGTGGAGCCGAACTCCACCCTTTATAGATTCTATCATGCAAAGACGTCCGAAGGACTATTCCGCAGAAAGCGGAGAGACATTCGCAGAGCGAGCGGCCGTGGGCGCTGCTGTTCCTGCCATGTTGTGATTCGGAAGTTGCATTTGTGGCATATATTTTTCGCCTTGTTCAAGCAGTGACAAATGAGCTTGAGCCAGAGCTTTCAAGTTTGCTTCAAATTGCATACGAGCGCGTTTTAAGTCCGTTACTTCTTGATACATTTTTTTCAAGGAGTCACGAGAGTCGCGCGTGATGATCTCGGATTTTTGTTGAGCATCGGCGATAATCAAGCGGGCTTCGCGATCCGCATCTTGGCGTAGGCGCTCTGACATTTGTGATGCCGTCGCAATTGTTTCTTTAAGAACTTGATCGCGTTCTTTATATTCCAACAAGGAAAGTTCTTTTTCGCGGATCGCTTCTTTCAAGGAATTTCTTTCTTGAATCAATGCTTCCATTTGCGAAGCGATTTGCTGAAGAAAATCCATGACTTCATCAGTATCCAAACCCATGATTTTTTTGCCGAAAGATTTATGGGCGATGTCGATAGGAGTTATTCTCATTTTGTTCCTCCTTGAACAATATGAATTAAGGATAAAGTCATTGCCCCGCAAGGTGCAAGGCTATTTGATTTCCCGGGCCATTTCTTTGTTTCTCATCGCGGCTTTTTCAAAGCTGATACGCAAAGCGCGTTCAATTTCTAGTTCGCGCATGGACTGAAGTCCAGCTGCTGTCACGCCCTTTTTTGAAGTCACGCGGGCCTGCAACTCTTCAACGCCCTCGCGCGCTTGCGCGGCCAGTAAGGAGGCGCCAACGAAAGTTTCAATCGTCATTACTTGCGCCTCTTCTGCCGAAAAACCGTGTTCCTCAATCCAATCTTGCCAGTACATCATCATTTCAAAAACGAAACCTGTGCCGCTAGAGCAAGAAATCATCAAAGTCTCAAACTGATCTTCATCATTTACCTGGATCACGCGCCCCAGAGGAGCAAATAAATCTGCGACAGTGCTGTCTAAAGCATCATCGTCATCATCATTTAAAAGATAACCAATCACGCCTCGACCAATCAGAGAGGGAGTGTTCGGCATCACCCGTGCTAGGCGGGCTTCGTGAATATAACGTTCTAACATTTCCATCCGGATACCTGCGGCCACACTGATAACAATTTTATGTTCGTCAAAAGCACGTGTCACGGGCTCTAAAGCGACCAAGAGGTCCTGCGGTTTGACCGCCAGGATGATGATTTCGCACTGGTCGATAAGTTCACCGTTTGATTTAACGGGATTAATTTTAAAGGACTCTGCCAGTTTAAGCAGTTTTCCCTCCGAGCGATTTGTTGCGAAAATATTTTTTGCGGGAATCCCGCCTTCGATAAGACCTTTGATCATGGCTTGCGCCATATTGCCGGCACCGATAAATCCAATTTTTTGCGTCTTCAACAGGGGATTCATATAACTCCGAACGCTGTACTTCATGTACTAGTCTTTAATCCTACCTTTTCATCGGGCGTTCGCCAAACAAAATAGTCCCAAGACGCACAATGGTTGCTCCTTCTTCGATCGCCACGGGATAATCATGGCTGGTGCCCATTGAGAGCTCTTGCAAGGAATGTACGGATAAGTTTGTTTTTGTTTTAAGTTCGTCCCTTAAGTGGCGAAGTTCCATAAAGTAGGGACGGACTTCGGCACCCGTTTCGGTTAATGGTGGCATCGTCATAAATCCCTGAATATGGATTTGCGGTAACTCCGTCAGCTGACCCCACAGGGACTTTACAGCATTTGGAGTAAAGCCACCCTTGCTGTCTTCGTGGGCTACGTTTACTTGCAGTAAGATGTTTTGTGACACCTTTTTGTTCACGCATTGCCGACTTAAAACTTCGGCAAGTTCTAAAGAGTCTACGGAATGAATCAACGCAAACTGACCCACCACAAACTTCGCTTTATTTTTTTGTAAACTGCCGATCAGGTGCCACTCGATCTGCAAATCTTGTAAGTGTTGGATTTTTTCCAAGGCTTCTTGCACGTAATTTTCGCCAAATTGACGTTGCCCTTGCGCATAAAGTGCACGGATCCTGTCTTCTGGTTGCAGCTTTGAAACTGCCAGAATTTTTGCCGGTGCACACTGCTTAGTGAGAGTCTGAAGATCCATGGGCCCGAGGTTAACACTCGGGTTTGCGAGCGTCACGGAGTTTGCGGACATGAAGAAAAATAATCGGCAGAAAATTTATCTTTTGTTTAACAGTGGGAAGACGTTCACGTCGTCCAAGGTGACGAAGCGATAGCCATCGTTTTCCAACATGGTTAGCAAGTTGTGAAGATTGTCCGCAGTTGCTTGGTGAACGTCGTGCATAAGTAAAATGCCTCCCTGAGTTCGTTGCGTTTGCAGGCGCACGTACCCGAAAAAGTCTCTGCGTAAAGACGTCGGCGCTGCACAGACTTCATTTTCTTTGTCACTGAGATAGCCATCCGAAAATGCCCAGTCGCAGGTGTCGATATTCCAGCCCACGATGTTGTATCCTAAATTTTCGATCATCGTATTGGCGTCACATGTTGAATTTCCGTACGGATAACGGAAAAAGCGCGGGTGGATAAAATTAGATAACAATTTATGAGTCGAAACTACTTCACTTTCTTTCACTGAAGAGCTGGCGGTGTGAAAGTTTTTGTGACTGTAAGAATGATTTGCAAGCAGATGGCCTTCATCCAAGATGCGGCGAAGGATGGCTTCGTTGCCTTTGATTTTGCCGCCCATTACAAAAAAAGTTGCCTGGGCCCTGTGTGCTTTCAGTGCATCTAAAATTTTTGGAGTTATTGTTGGGTGCGGACCATCATCAAAAGTTAAAGCGACAGTTCCACGAGTCACTTTGTCAGGAGTTTTAATGGCGTAACGGCACCGATTGAAAGGCGAAAATAAGCCGAAAAAGTTTTCGCGTGAAAGTTCTTGAGCTCGGAGTCTTCCGATTTCCGTGGTTTCTGCGATAATTTGTTCTTCACTGGGCATCGCTTGTGCCAAAGCGGTGCCGGTTTGCAGAGTTAAAAATGAACCTAAAAGAAAGAGCGACTTCTTCACGAATGCCTCCGAAATTTTTTAAATCGGGAGTAAATTAGCAGAGATATTCGGCGACTGCAGCTAATTGTGTGGTGTCGAAATATTAGACAGCAATAATTTCAGAAAAGTCTGCTTTGGCGTAAAGCATTTTCATGCGGGCCTTGCTAAAATTCATTATGAAAACTGTGCCAGCATTTTTTTGACTAAATCGACCGGTAAACCGACGACGTTATCGAAAGGGCCCTCGAAGCGGTCGATCAATTTTCCCCCTTGGCCCTGGATGCCATAGGCTCCGGCCTTGTCCATGGGTTCGCCCGTTTTTATATAGGTCCAGATTTCCTCGTTAGAAAGCTTGCGAAAGTGTACCTGCGTGATCTCACTCTGAGACAGTTCCTTGGTCGAGGTGCTGTCGATGATGCAAACCGCGGTGATCACTTCATGAAAGTTTCCCGACAAAAGTCTTAGAATCCGATAGGCGTCGGCCTCATCTTGGGGTTTACCTAAGGGGGCATCACCAAAAATCACTTCGGTATCAGCGGCTAAGACACGAAAAGGGTCGCTGCGGCTGGACTTAAGGTGGGCAAATGCGGCCCGGGCCTTACGTCTAGCAATATCTAAAATCTGCTCATTCACATTCAGGTTTTTGTTAGGAATTTCCGATACTTTAACAGGTACCACGTCAAAGACAAAACCGGCTGCGGTAAGAAGTTCGCGACGACGTGGTGACTCTGATGCCAGAACAAGTGGTGTCATGAGTTTTACTTGAACACAAAGAGGCAAAAATGGGAAGTGCAGAATTATTGCTGATCCTTGGATTGTTGCTCGCAGGAGTGGCGGTCTTCCTTTTTGTGAATTCCATTTTCGCAAGTAATTCTGATAAGCAACAACTGTCATGGGCCAGCAATGACGAGCCGGTAAAATCAAAAAATGCGATCATCAATTTCTCTCGTCCTCTGGTGCATCAATTCACTTTGCAGCATGCGATGAAGATTCGCAGTGAAGGCTATCGCAAAAAAGTGCGCAAATATATTCTGACCTCGGGATTGTCGCAAGAACTGAATGAAGACGAATTTATCGGATTGCAGATTTTGTGGGGCGTGATGTTCCCTCTTTTCTTGCTGATAATGAATTTCTCTTTGCAGTTAGAATTGCCACCGTTAATGCTGGTGGGTTTAGGCTTGATCGGGTTTTACCTACCTCAAGTCCATGCGTCCGGAGAAAAGAAACGCCGTGAACTTTCTGTGCGTGCAGATTTGCCATTTTTTATCGATTTGCTGGCGTTATCTGTAGAGGCCGGTCTGGATTTCTTTTCGGCCATTCAAAAGATTGTCGACAAGGCCCAGGGACAAGACAGCGTTTTGGCGGATGAGCTTGCGACAGTTTTAAAGGACATCAAGATCGGTGCTTCGAAAACCCAAGCGTTAAAAGACATGGCTTCGCGTTTAGATATGAACGAGATGACCAGTTTTGTGGCCGTGCTGATAGATGCGGAAGCGACGGGAGCGAGTATCTCCCAGGTTCTAAAAGATCAATCGGTGCAAATGCGTTTAGAAAGATTCGTGCGCGCAGAAAAAGCCGGTGCAAAAGCTTCGCAGACAATTTTGATTCCTTTGATGATTTTTATTTTGCCAGCGGTGTTCATTATCGTCTTCGGACCGGTGGCTATTTCGTTTATGTACGGGAATAAGTAATGATGGCAGTTTTAAGAAGTGAAACAACACAGCAAACTTTGATTGCGAATTTGGAAGTGGCGACCACTTTCAAAACTCGTGGCAAAGGCTTATTGGGTCGGGAATCCCTGGCCCCAGAGCAGGCCTTGTGGATTCATCACTGCAATAGCATTCACACCTTCTTTATGAAGTTTCCCATCGACTGTGTTTTTGTTGATAAGAACTTAAAAGTGAAGGCCATCTATAAAGATGTGAAACCCTGGCGTTTAGTATTACCTGTTTGGGGCGCTAGCTCTGTTATCGAGATGGCTGCAGGTGTTTTAAATAAAATGAATGTCAAAATAGGAGACCAACTGCATGTGGGCTCTTAGAATATTGACAGGCCCGCAAGCGGGACAAGTGATGGATCTGAAGATGGGACGAAATCTTATCGGCAGGGCTCCTCAATGCAACATAAAACTTTTAAGTCCGGGTGTTTCTAAAGAGCACACGGAGGTCACGGTTTTTAAAGAAAAGATCGTTGTCGCTGATTTGAAGTCGAGCAACGGAACTTTTTTAAATGGTATTCGTATTCAAAATGGGATCATTCGTCTGGGCGACAAGCTGGGTATTCATGATGTGCTGGCAGATGTAATTCCATCACAAAACGAAGCTCGGGCTAATACCACAGCGACGCGAACGATTTCTCCGCCCCTTCATAATCAACAAGCACCAATGCCTTATTATGGTGGTGGGGCTGCGCCACAAATGCCGATGGGTATGCCGCAACCGATGGCCAGTGGCCAAGCGCAAATGGGAGCAGCACCGACGCCAGCGCCGGCTTATCAAGAGGGTGGATTAAAGGGGTTGATCACTAAGGCGCAAGAGTACCTGGATCGAGTGGCGTTGCCGGGAGTTTATAAACTTCCTCAATTCGTTGAACTTAAAATGGTGCTTTTGGGTTTTGTGACCTTATTTATTTTTTCGACGACGTTGTTGTCGATGATTCCGATGGTGCAAATTACCAGAGCTAGCATCGTTAACGAAAGTAAACGTCGGGCGGCCTCGATTGCCAGAACTTTGGCGACAATCAATCAGTCGGCCTTGCTGCAAGATAGCTATTCATCATTAAGTACAAATGCGGCAGAATCCGAAGACGGGGTTACGCAAGTTTTGATCATTCAACAGTCCGACGGCATGATCTTGGCGCCGGCCACGCGCGCTGGCACAACACCGGATTTGCCGTTCGTGCATGTGGCTCGGCGTGAAATGCGCCCACAGACTGTCGAGGTGGATTCATCGACGATTGGCGCTAGTTTTCCGATTGGTTTCTTTGATCCAAACACGGGCGAACAAACAGTGAAAGCCCATGCGATTGTTTTGTATGATATCGGCAGCCTAGCTTTTGATGACGGCCGAGCAATCAGTCTGTTTATGCAAACACTGGTCATCGCTTCTTTGCTTGGCTTAGTGATCTTCTTCTTTATGTATAAGTTGATTGAGTTTCCTTTGGTCGCCTTGAACTCGCAGTTGGATGCGGCCATGCGTGAAAAGAAAGACGGCACAGAAATAAATTTTATGTTCCCGCCATTGCAAGCGTTGATAGGTAATATCAATAGTTTGTTAACTCGCTATATTCATGGAGATAGTGAGGCTGCAAATGGCGGAAGTGGTTTTGTTAACCGGGATGGCGAAGCAGAAAATTTAGTGCAAATTGTCGGATTCCCTTGTGTGGCTATTGCGAACGAAGGTCGCATCATCGCATGCAACGCGGCCTTTGCTCAGGTCGCCCATGCTGAGGTTGCCCAGCTCGTGGGTCAAGCCTATCAATCAATGCCCGATGCAGCTTTACAGCAGAACGTGGACGGTCTGATTGCAAGAGCGCGTGAAAATCCACGTATGATCCATAACGATCAGTTAGAGTTCAGTGGTCATTTGTGCATTCTAAGCTGCCAAGCATTTAGCTCGGCTAGTGGTATTGACTATTTTGTGGTGACAGTGTCGCCTGCCGAAGGGGGGACTTGATGGGTGCAGCGCCACAAATCAAAGATGCCTTAAAGCTGGCTATTGAAGTCACCAAGGGTCCGCATGCGGGCCTGAAAATGTCTTTCAATAAAGCGGCAATTTCCTTGGGACGGGGACCTGAAAATGACGTCGTATTGTCTAACGATCCTCGCGCTAGCCGTCACCATGCAGAAATTAAAATGCGTGGAGCTTCGGAATTTGTGATCGTCAATCTGAGTGCAAAAAACTTTATTTTGCTTAACGGGCAAAGTGTGCAAACTGAGTTGCTTAGCGATGACTCAGTCATTCAGATTGGTGATACAGAAATTCGCGTGAAAATTGAGACTCCTGTCGTGGCGCCAGCGAAACCGGCCCCAGCGTTTCCATTACAACAACATCAGAGCCAACCATCGCCTGTCGCTCCAAACCACAGACCGATGACTGCGCAGAATCCGCTGCCGCAGCAGCCAGTGATTCAACAGCAAGCGCCGTTGCCGCAAATGCCAAACTCGGCATTGCCGCCCACGATGCAGCAACCAGGAATGCCAGCGTATCAAGCTCCGCAATTTAAAGCGGTGCCAAGTCCGGGGCTTAGTCCGTTGCAAAATCCGAAGGTGCGCTTTTATGGTATCATAGCGATTTTAGTGCTTGTGGGTGGTTACTTAATGACGGCGTCAAAGCCCGTCGTTAAAGATCCCAATGCCATTCGTACTTCGGCGATGTCGATGCAAGACGTGGCGAATGCTGAAAAGCGTTCGCAGGAGCTATTAACGCTTAAAAGAGAAAAATACGACTCTGTTCAGTACCGTCGTGCTCAAGAAAACTTCATTAAGGGGTTCCGGGACTATCAGCAAGGTCAGTACGCGCGCGCCCGAGAGGCTTTCCAAGTGGTCTTAAATCTGGACCCTGACAACGAGCTGGCAAAACGGTATTATCACTTATCAAAGATCAAATTTGATGAGCTGGTGAAATTCAACATGATTCAAGGCAACCGTTACCGTGAAAAGAAGAACTGGCGCATGTGTCAGTCTAATTATACCAATGTCATGACGATGTTACAGTATCGTAAAGATGATCCCTCATTTAAAGAAGCAAAACAATTCTATGAAGAATGCACCCTTAACTTAGAAGGGCGGTTCTAATGGCTCGCCTCGTGGTGCGTTTGAAGGGAAAACCAGTTTACGATATTACTCTGGCCGAAGATAAAGTGTATGTTGCCGGTCGTAAAGAGGACTGCGATATCGTTCTCGATTCCGAAAAAGGAATTTCCCGTGAACACGTGAAAATTTCTTTCATCAACGGGCAGTGGCATGTTGAAGTGATGTCGCGCTATGGAGAAGTATCTTATCAAGGGCAACAAACTCAGCAATTTGACCTAGAGCATGGCGGACAATTCTCGATCCCTCCCTATGAATTTGATTTTTCAGATGCGGGTTTTGATTCCAGCGCTCACTTGCCAGCGACCCTGCAAGGCGATTCGAATGAAGACTTCCAAGGCAGTGAAGAAAAAACGGTGATTGGTGTCGCCCCGACGGCCGCTTTTATTAAAATGGTCGATGCTGAAAATCAGCCCATTGAGCTTCTTCGCCTAGACGCCGGCGATTCTTGGGTTGCCGGTCGGGAATCGACTTGTCACATTCATATTCGTGATCAGCGAGTCAGTCGGCGCCAATTTGAAATCCGCCGAGTGGGTTCTCAGTATCACATTATTGATTTGGGCAGTGTCAACGGCACCCTATTAAATGGAAACCCTCTTTCGACGACGGACACAACGCCCCTTAAGAGTGGCGATGCGATAAGTGTTTTAAGCAATTATCTTTACTTTGAACTTCACGATGCCAGCTTTCAAAGTCGTTTAGAAATGGTAAATTTGCCACCAACCAATTTGGTGCGTACAGATCATTATGATGTGGATCAAGCGATTGCACCATATCAACAGCCTCAAGCGCAGGAAATGATAGCCTATCAACAGGGCGGGGCGATCGGATATCCAAATCCGATGGGAGCTCCTCCGACGCCACTTCCTCCGGTGACGGATGGCAAATTTGATTTTCAAAAGCATCGTCCAAAAATAATTGCTGGGGCCGTAGCACTTTTGGCTGTGGTTTATATGTTCACAAGTGATGAAGGTGGTGTGCCACCCGCAGCAAATCCAGGGGCCGTAGCAGGACCCGGTTCACCGCTAGAGGCTTTTAATAAATTAAAACCAGAGCAACAAGCATTGGTTCGTCAGCGTTATAAAGATGCGAAAAATCTTTATATGCAAGGGAAGTATCAGCTAGCCCAAGACGAGATCGTTAAGATTCAAGAACTGGTTCCTGAATACGAAGACATTCGAGAAATCGAACGTCTGTCGAAAGAGGCCGTGTTCATTCAAGAGCAGGCTCGTCGTCAGGAAGAAATTGAAAAATCAAAAATTGAAATTGAGGATAAAATTCAAAAGCAAGCCGTGATCTGCAAAAAGAAGATCAATCCGGCCATCACTATGACGGACATGGATGACTGTTTAAGCCCGGTTTTGCAGTTCAATCCTGATCATCCAAGAATTTCCGAATTGAAATCGCAAGTGGAAATCATCACGATGCAGCGGGACGCCAAGGCGGCTGAAAGATCTGCGTATCTGTCGTCGGTGGCTCGCTTGCGTGGTATTTACGAATCTGCCCAAAAAGTCCATAACAAGGGGAAACCCCTAGATGCTATTTCGGCCTACGAGAAAGTATTAGGCTCTTCATTGCCAGACCCCAATGGTCTTAAAAAACAATCTCGCCGAAATATAGCCTCGATTCGTCAGAAGATGAATTCGAAAACGGCTTCCTATCAGGCAGATGCTGACAAGTACTATCAAGCCCAAAATTTAAAGGCTGCGATTTTGTCATTGCGAAAAGCGCGCTCGATTGATCCGAGCAACACTGAGTTGCAGGAGAAAATTGAAGGTTATGTCAGCGAACTTCGAAAAAATATGATGGTGATTTATCAAGAGGGCATCTTGGAGGAAAGTTTTGGTAATGTCGACGGCGGCGAATCCAAAGCGGGTGCTAAAGATAAATGGAAGAAAATTATTGAGACGGATATTCCCGATGGGGAGTACTATAAAAAAGCTTACCTAAAGCTCAAAAAATACGGAGCACTGTAAACGTGAAACTGCAAGAGCGCTCGTACAGCACAAAAATCATTCGTCCCAAGCCTTTGGTGCATCAACAAGACGATGGCGGACTGATTGTCGTTGCGACGTCATGGGGTAAGGCCGAGCACGCGCAACGGGCTGTGGAAGAGGTTGTAAAGTATGTTGGCGCTGCGCAAGCGGATGTCGAGGTGACATCGCCATTTGATTTCTTGTCGGCCTTAACTGACGAGGTTAATTATTTGCGCACGGCCTTATTAATTACTAATGACATTCTTTATCGTGGTGAAAATAGGTCAGAATATTTTTCCGGCGTAGAAATTTTGACTTTATTTAAACGTGGTTCCCAGGTGGCCTGGGCTCATGTCGGCAATCCCAGTGTGCTGATTCAGCGGCAAGGACAACGTTTACAGCCGCTTTCAATAGGCTTAGATCTTTCAAGTGAACTTTCACCTAACGATACTTTCTTACCTCCATTACCGGCGCAATTGTTAGGAATGGATCCCACTTGTTATATACAGTGTGGACACACTCGGGTCAGTGAGGACGATCAGTTGGTTTTGTTCGGCAGCCCATTGATTGCGACTGCGTTATGGACTGAAGCCGGCAACGCTGACATGAGTACATTGACACAACGAATGATTCAAGAATCGCCAGAGACACCCTTCTGGTTGGGCTTAGTGAATTTAGATTAGTGACCGTTTAGTCTTCACTTTGCAAAGATTTATAAACCTGACTTTTGACGCGACTGTATTCGGGCAAACTTAAGGCTAATTCAGTTCTTGAGGGCGCGAAGATGTTCTCGCGTGAGGTGTCCCAAATTAAACCGGCGGCTAAGTTCGCGCGTTGAATCTGTTGGTCCAACATGTAATTTTTAAAAGATCTTTCAAATCGTTTTCGTTGGGCATCTTTGTATAAGCCGCGCTCGTCGGCGCGCAACCAGTCGATGAACTCAAGAAATAAAATATCGCTGCAGCTTTTTAAAATTTCAGTTTCCAAAGGGGCCGTCAGCAAGTTGAAGCACGAGTCATTTATCTTGGCTAATTTATTGTTCTGGTTGCGTTCGCCGACGTACTGCCAGACGGCGATTTTATTTCTAAGGCCAAGCTGCTTTAAAGTATCCCAATCTTTCTGGTTCAAGGCGATCTGCGCTGTCCAATTTAAAAGATCAATACTTTGTGAAGAGGAACTTAAAAGACGCTTTAGGTCCTTCAGTAACAAAGCTTCCTGATCCAGGCGCATCCAGCGATAAAAGGGAATACTTAGTTTTGCAGCCCATTCGGAATTCAAAGGGACAAACGGAGGCATTTGATTTTTTTCCAGCAAAGCCCGCAGTCGTTGTGTGGTCGGTAAAATACTTTGTTGTAACAGCGGCAAAGGATTGACCTCGAGACGATCTACTAAAGTATTAAACAACAGTGGTTTTTCGGCGTTGATATAAAGAACGTGATCTGAAATTGCACCGGTTTTTAAAGGTCCGGCTTTACGCCACAGGGCCCAGCCAGATTCCAGTAACAAGGGGCGATCTTCGGGCCATGAGGCGTTCGGGCTTTTTAAAGCTTCCAGTAAGGAGTGTGTCGGAAAGGCGGGGACTTCATCTTCGACGGAGGTTTCTCCTAAGAGATCAAATAAAGTGCGACCCACGTCTACCAAGGTCACATTCTGATCGATTTTCCAATGAATCGCTTCGTCACGTTTTCTGGATTGGGAGGGTTTGATCAGTAAAGCGACTTGAGTGTTTTCGCCGTGTAAATTCAAAGGTGAAAATTCACGATAGCGGTCGCCCGCTGTGTGCCCATTTAAGCCCACCACAACCACGGTGGTTTTATCCCAAATCTTCTTGTCCTTCATGTTTTTAAAAAGTTCAAAAAGGCTTTCATCCAACTCATCGACTTGGCTTTCAAAACTTAGATTTCGGGTTTCACCTAGGTCCGTCACGGTTTCGGTGGTGGTGAACAGAAGATCGGGAACGTAAAGCACGCTTAAAAAGGGATTCGTGTCGACGTCATTATGCAGCCATTGTAAAAACGCATCCGCATTTTTTTTAAACGGACGAAACAAAAATTTAAAATTAGGAATTACGTTGTCTTCAAATAGCTCGAAACCTTGATGCAATCCAGACCGACGAAAGACGGGGGCGCCGCCAGAAAAGAAGCTGGTGCGATAGTCTTGTGCCAAAGCAACCTCTGGCAAAGTTTCATACTCCGGCGCTAGACCAGGACCTGAGTTATGACGCACTTTATGCTGATAGGGATAAAGTCCCGTCAAAAGCGAACTTAAAGTGGGGACCGAGAGTGTCGAGGGCGTGAAGGCATGAGTAAAGCGAACAGACTCATTGCAAAGCAATTGAAAACCAGAGCGTTGATTGTCCTCGGGGTTTTGATTGCAATTAACGTCGGTGGTCGTAAGTTCGTCCACGGCAATAATAAGCACCGACTTCTTGTCTGAAGTTTTGCAAGAAATCTGGACCATGCTGAGTAGAACTAAGGAAAGAGAGAAAATGATTTTCCGCATACCTTGACCGCGACTAAGTGTTTTATAGATAATGGTTCAATAACTTTGCTTCGTCAAAGATTTGGAGGAAATCACCCATGTTTGCAGAGAAAATTTTCGCCGTTGCTCATTTTGCGGATCAAGCCGTACTTTGGATCCTACTTATTCTCAGTGTTATGAGCATAGGCATGATTTTAGAGCGTTTTTTCGCCCTAAAAAAAGTCGCCGCGGAATCTCAGCGTGTCCGTGCACGTATAAAAATGGCATTACAAAGTAACAGTCTAGAAGATGTTGAAGATCTTGCCAAAGATCCGAACTCTTTAGAAGGTCGCGCCGCAGGTTATGCATTGAAACATATGCGTGATTCGGGTGGCCGTGGCTTAGAGCAAGTATTTAACACATTTGCGTTAACAGAGCGCCCAGAGCTCGAAAAATTTTTAGGTTTTCTGGCGACCGTGGGTTCGAATGCTCCTTATATCGGATTGTTCGGAACTGTTTTGGGTATCATGAAGGCGTTTAATGATTTGGCAACGACGCCAGAAGCTGGACAACAAACGGTGATGGCCGGCATTTCGATGGCTCTTGTGGCAACTGCAGCAGGCCTTTTCGTCGCGATCCCTGCTGTTGCGGCTTACAATTACTATAGCAAACAAGTGAAATCGATTTTCCAAAGCTTAGAGAGTGTCAAAGAACTTTGCCTCGCTTACGCGAAGAAAAAAGGTATGTAATCATGGCAGCATTTGGTGATAGTGGTGACAACGAAGCCATAGCGGACATTAACGTTGTCCCTTTGGTGGATATTATTCTGGTGGTTTTGATCATCTTTATGGTGACGGCACCGATGTTTATGAAACCAACCATTAACGTCAACTTACCGAAAGCCGCAAGTGGAGACCAAACCGCTCCAAGTAAATTGAACATTGCTTTAACTGCGGATGGTCGAATCAACTTAAATGGGACTTTCGTGGACGAAGAGCAGGTCAAAGCAAAAGCCCTTGAAGAGGTCGCAAAAAATGCGGAGGTTCAGGCAATTATTTCTGCAGATAAAGATGTGCCCCACGGAAAAGTTGTCGGAGTCTTAGACGTCGTCAAAGGTTCTGGGGTTAAAAAGTTCGCAATTAGTATTGATAAAAAATAGCTAACTTAAAAGAGCGCCGAGAAGGCGCTCTTTTAATATAAAGGCTAGTACCCGCCGCCGTAATTACCACCTGAATCAGCTGGAGGCGGCGTGTGTACCCAGTTGCAGGTATTAGATATAAATTTTATTTTTTTGTTGCGGCATTCAAAAGTCACCGAACCTTCGTACTTGTAATTTCCACCGTCATCAAAGCGTGCATAATAACCCCACTCATGATTATAGGCAGGATTTTGTTGCGGTTCATGGATGCGCGGTATTGCCGAACGACATGAAATAAAGGTTTTGTCTAAATACGCCAGTGTCGTTGGTACGTTGTATTCATGCAGGCCAGAATAATTGCGATAATTGTAAATAAAGCCTTGGGTATCATAGCTTTTATGCAGCAGATATTTACCGCGCGTGCTGGCAAAATAATCTGGAATATATTTGTAGGCCACGTCATAGTCAGGTGACGTGAAAGTAAAGTAAGACCCCGCGTCGCAGTTGCCCGCAATCTCTTGAATGGTGACGCGTGCGACCGCACTTTGCAAGCTGCGACCGGCTCCATCTTTGATGATCACGTGATAATTGCCTTCCACAGTATAGGTGTTCGCTGTGTCCGAGAACATTTCAAAAGTGCCAGCCCCGTTGGAAATAGCTTGGCCGTCTTTAAACCACTGATAGCTGTAAGGATACGTTCCACCCGTTACAGAAACTGAAAGAGTGAAGGACGTTTTTTCATTCACACTCGTTGTGGCAGGTTGTTTGACGATACGGAAAGTCGTGTCTGTGCCAGTGCCGCCGCCACCACCGCCTCCTCCTCCCGAGCCGCCACCGCCACCGCCACCGCCGATGACGATACCACCCCCGGTTCCTCCTCCCGAGCCGCCACCCGAAGAAGAGCCACCGCCGCCAATGCCGACACCGCCAGAGCCCGAAGGGCGACCGCCCCACACGGAGGAACCACCGCTATTGCCACTGGTGTTTCCACCTGTAGAGGCGTTCGAAGCGGAGTCTTCTTTGCAGTTTGTGGTTTTGCTGTCGCAGGTTTTTTTTTGAGGCGCACAATTTTGAAAACTTAGAATGGTCAACGTAAGGGCGACAAGGCTGAATAAAAGGCGAATTTTTCGGATTCTTTTGAGAAAACGCTTCACCATAGTAACCTTCCCCCCGAATTTACTAGACTTATATACGGAAGAAATGTGCAAAGACTTAAGACAAAAGTCTGATCTTTTTTTCTTATCCCATTTTGACACAGCTAAAGTCCTGCACAGAAGAGCCGATGTAGGATTATGTTCAAAAGTCAGCCTTCGGAAACACATTTTTTGGTCATCACAGCGGTGTTGGTAGCCCTTATGGGCATTCCGACGTTCCACACGTTGACGGCTGAAGAGACGGCTCCGGATGAGTTGGCAACCGCCGAGATTGCGCCGGTACAGGCCTCATCTCCGGTGCGTTCCGTGGCCAGTGTCGAACCGTATGCGGTGAAGCCTATGATGCTAACTGCGTATGATGTAAGCTGCAAAAAGCAAGGCTTGGTTACCTTAAATGTGGACGGTAGCTACGTACAACTTCAGGGTAAAAACTGTCTGAAAAATTTCAAAACAGGTGATATCGAAATCGTTAATAAAAGTAATGGCTATACCGCTTCGATTTTCAGCAGCGGCAATGATCAATATCAAACGGACCTGATTCAACTTCGCTCTGGGGACAACGAAATTGCGATTCGTTATCGTGAACGCTCTGGAAAGCCCGTTGAAGAGGTCATTCACATTCGCTCACCTAAGATTTAACATAAAAATATCAATGTCTTAATGCGATCCGCTAGAGTACCATCATTTGGTTTGATATTCTTTTCCTCTGCCTTTAAGGTGGCTCCCTTGTGGACAGAAATTGATGATCATTGAAGGGTTTTTTCAACCGGTGGATTTAAAAAAACGTTCGGACATTCATTATGCTCGAAAATTTTGGCATATGGGCGGAGTCTTTTCGATGTTCCTGGCCTATGTGTATTTACCGCCAGCCCTTTCAATGACTATTTTAATTGCGGCGTGGTGTCTTTTTGTTCCTTTTGATTTTTTACGCCACAAAAATCCAGCTTTAAACGATTGGGCCGTGCACGCGTTTAAACCCATTATGCGGCAAAGCGAAGTGAAGAAACTTGCCGGTACGACCTTCCTGCTTTCGGGAGTTTTGCTGGTCGACATTTTATTTCCGCGTCCCGTCGTTGCTTTGACACTTTTATTTTTAGCTTTTGCAGACCCGATCGCCAGTTATTTTGGAATTTTGTATGGCAAAGATAAAATCTTTGGTCATAAATCGATCCAAGGTTTTATGGCCGCATTTTTTGTCTGCGCAACTGTCACATTTGTGTACTTGCACTATTATGATTTCGCGTTAGATCGCGTGATCGTGGCAAGCTTGCTGGCGGGTTTGGTCGGCGCTTTCGCTGAATTAGTTCCCATTGGTAAACTTGATGACAACCTAACACTGCCGGTGATGAGTGCCGTGGGGTTGTCTGTCCTGTTTTATTTCTTTGGTTTTTTTGCCAATGTCGGATAGTCTTGCCGAGCTATTCACCTGATAGCTGGAGACGAAATGACAGAGACTCATATTGATAAAATGGATGCCGAAGACGCCAGAGCACAACGTTTGGCGATGTATATTTACATTTTGCCGAACTTGATGACCACCGGAAATCTTTTTTGCGGATTTTTTGCCGTGATCCAATCGATCAAAGGCAACTTTTTGTTTGCAGCTTATGCGATTGTCGTGGCTTCAATCTTTGACCAACTTGATGGCCGTTTGGCGCGCTTAACACGCTCCACCAGTAAGTTCGGTGCAGAGTACGATTCGTTGTGTGATTTGGTCAGCTTTGGTATGGCGCCAGCAACTTTATTGTTCTTATGGGCATTGCAGCCTTTTGGTCGCTTAGGTTGGGTGGCGTGTTTCTTATTCGTAGCTTGCGGAGCCTTGCGTTTGGCACGTTTTAATGTGCAAGCTAATGTGGTTGAAAAAAACTATTTCCAAGGTCTGCCAATTCCTATGGCTGCTGGTATCGTGGCATCGTCTGTTTTAGCATTCCAAGATTTGGAACTTGAGCCTATGGGTAATTATGGATTGTTGGTGATGACGATCCTGTTGGCCGTTGTCATGGTCAGCAACTTCCGCTTCCGCAGCTTCAAAGATTTGGATTTGAAAGAGCGTTTGCCATTCCGTTACCTGATTCTAGGTGTTGGCTTGTTAGTGGTCGTCGCTCTTCGTCCTGAAGTTATGCTCTTCGTATTGTTTATGACCTATGCCACTTTAGGGGCGGTCTTTGGCGTTTTCAAGCTGGGTAAGAATATCCGCAAGATCAAGCCAAGTGTGTATGCTCCCGCGCAAGTTCATGAAAGTGATCTTTACCTTGAAGAAGAGGAAGAAGAGAGCCCGAAAGATGAAAAGAAAACTTAAAGTTGGTGTCGTTGGCGCGACTGGTATGGTCGGCCAAACATTCATGAACATCCTAGAAGAGCGTGAATTCCCCATCGCGGAATTGCACCCTTTTGCCTCGGAAAATTCTTTAGGAAAAAAAATCGACCTACAAGGTAAGAGTTGGCCCGTAGCCATTTTAAAAGAGGGCTGCTTCGATGATTTGGATTTGGTGTTTTTCTCTTCCGGCGACGATATTTCTAAAGAGTGGGCACCTAAAGCTGTCAAAGCCGGAGCTTTCGCAATTGATAACTCTGCCGCCTTTCGTATGGACCCGAATACAGTTTTGATTGTGCCAGAGGTGAACGGCCATTTAGTGACGAAAGATTCTCGTCCACAAATTATTGCCAATCCTAACTGCTCAACAATTCAATTAGTCGTGGCCTTAAAGCCTTTAGCAGATCGCTTCGGTTTAGAAGAAGTCCGAGTCAGCACTTACCAGGCCGTCAGTGGTGCCGGTCAGGGTGGGTACGACGAGTTGCTAGAACAAACGGCGAATCACACGCAACCTGATCCCGCCGCCAAGATGTTTCCCCACGCCATTCTTTTTAACTGCATTCCGCAAATCGGCTCTTTCAATGACGAAGGCTTTTGCAGTGAAGAAGTTAAAATCATGAGCGAAACGCGCAAGATTTTAGGGCAGCAAAAATTAAAAGTGTCTGCGTTCACTGTTCGTATTCCTGCACTGAATGCACACAGTGAATCTGTGTGGGTGACTTTAAATAAGGCTGTGTCTCGTGACGAGGTCATGTCAGCGTTGTCAGAATTTCCAGGCATTGTGGTCCAGGATGAACCAAAGAAAGGCGTTTATCCTTTGGCTCGTACCGTGTCTGGACAAGACCCGGTTTATGTCGGCCGTGTCCATCGCGACCTTGAAAATCCACTGATGTGGATGATGTGGGTGGTTTCCGACAACATCCGTAAGGGTGCTGCTTTAAATGGTATTCAGATCGCCGAACAAATCTTCTTTTAGATCAAGAATAGGGGCTTAGGTTCGACCTAGGTCCTGCCGAGCTGCTTTTTTTGACATCCAGACCTTAGCATGGTTCGATTAGGGAATGACTCTATTTCCAAGGATTGGAATTCGGAAATCTTTTGTTGCGAAAACTCTCGGGGTTTTTGCCGGCATCGCCGTATCTTCGTCAGCCATGGCTGCGATGACGTTGATTTCTATTACAGGAGCTTCGCGTACGGACCTGTCTGATCTAACAAAGCCAAAGATTTATGGTGGATTTGCAGGAACTTGTACGGACGGTGGCAACTTAACTAATACTTGCAACAGTTGTGTTGGAGATTCAGCGGGGGGACCGAAGTTTGCTCCTTGCAACGCTAATAATGCGTACCCCAGTCTGGTCTTAACGATTCGCACTCAATTTACGGGGGCGGCGGGAACATCACCAAGCCCTTTCATAAAAATTGATAGCAACAAAATCACGTCTTTTGTGCAATCTGTAGAGTCCGGTGGAAGTGTTCTGGTAACTCAGCTTCCATGGGGTCAGTTGTGTAATGAAATGGGCTCTGATACTAACTGCACGGCCAACATTCCTAACAAAGAGCTGGTCATCGGAATTGAAACGACAGTGAATGGTGCAACGACTACTGAGTCGGTGAGCGTGTATGTGAATACTCGCTATATTGATGCGACGACGGAAGGTGTCGGCTGGTTTTACACCGACTGTAATACCGACGCTGCCGCAGTCAATAGCGGCTTCTGTCATTTTCAAGCTTATCCCGGCGATGGAAAACTTTATGCTGTGGACCTAGCCATAGCGGCTGAAAAAGTCGCAACCGGTATCACCGGAGTCGAGTACACAAATTTGGTATTTTTCACCGCTGAAGACAAAACGGGGTCGATGAGTGATGCGGATATCGTAAATACCTTATCGAATAATTCGAATATGGTGACTCTTAGCGTGAATAAAGCGGCCGACCCTCCTGTGGCAGACGATCGTATTTCGGGTTTAACCAATGGAACGCGCTATTGCGCGGTGATGGCGAACCAAGACACGACCGGAATCATTTCATATTATACGCCACTTCCAGGAACAATCGGGGGCGTAACGACGGATGAAATTTGTGCGACGCCCTCTGCAGTTATTGGTCTGTTAGATGATAAGAAATGTTTTATTGCGACGGCGGCTTTTGGCAGCGAAATGGCTCCGGAAGTTCAAAGTTTTCGTGATTTCCGCAATGAATATTTGCTTAGCAACCCTGTGGGGCGTGCGTTTGTAAAAACATATTACAAATACAGTCCTTATTATGCTCACATGATCGCTGAAAACGAATACGCAAAAACAATTGTTCGCGCAGCTTTGTGGCCATTGCTTCTTTTTGCGCGGATGAGTGTGGAGATCGGAATATGGCTCAGTCTTTTAATCGTAGCGGGGGCAGCAGCACTTCTTTATGAATTTTACTGCCGCATGGTTTTGCGCAAAAGATTAAAGGGTGAACTATGAATCCGTTAAGCAAGTACCTTGTCATCGCCTTAGCTTTGATATCCTTTCATGCAAAAGCGCAAGAGTCTGCGCCCCAAGAAGCGCCTTATATCCAAGAAGATAATGAGTTTGAAGACCTCCCCGTGCCAGCGGAACCCGAAGCTGTGAACTTAAATGATTCTCAGATAATGGGCGCAGAGGGTGTTGACGATATTTTTAAAGAGGAAACAACAGTCCCCGTTGCCGAAGAACCTGCCGTGATTCCAGCGGATCCTGTCGCGCCCGTTTATAGACCGGCTCGTCCAAGTGTGGGTCGCTCCACAAGTGATCCTAAAAAGGGTGGAGTGAAGTACATCGAACATCCTTTGGCAGCAAAAGGTTTGATCGCGATCACTAAAGATGGTTCGTATATTTATAAAACTAAAGACAGCGGGAAGTTTAATAACACAGGTTCTTTCCGTTTTGGTTTGATGGATCCACCCAAAATCAGCGCCGCCGATGGAACCAGCTTTGAGATGATGTATTCCAAAGGGCAGCAACCTGTATTTATGTTCGACTATGAATGGCAACCATTTACGGGCTTTGGGAAGTTGGGTGTGCAAGCGGGTTTTGGTGTGTTGTTAGCAAACGGCTCAGGTCGTTTCGTGACTCCACCTGCGGACGGGAAAACTCCGAAAGAAAAATACACGTTTGCTGCGATTCCATTGAACGTCGGTCTGGTTTATCGCTTGGAGTGGATGTCCCGTCAGTGGCTTGCGCCTTATGTTGCCGGGGGCGGTACTTATATGGGGGTGGCGGAATTCCGCGACGACGGTAAGTCACCTTCACTGGTCGGTACGCCGGGT